>JAMJVX010000083.1 GCA_023558315.1 Flavobacteriaceae bacterium | reverse complement strand
GTGAGGGTTGGATTGTTTGTAGTACTCCACAAATGCCCATGCGCAGTAACGCTACTCGTTCCTACATCAACTAAAGTTCCAGATACTGTGGCGCCACTTATAGTGATATTTGCGACATCGCTAGTACTTACACTAGGTTTTCTTGTGACAACTACAACTGGAGGGGCGGGCTCTTCAGCGTTTATTGTCGCTGAATAATTTGCAGCTGTACCCTCTTCCGCAGTAATAGTGATAGTATTTGCCGTTCCCACAGTTAGTTTGTCTCCTGCTTTTTTACTAGCAGTAGCTTTGTCAGAAAAAGTTATTGTTTTTATAGAAACTTCCGTCGTTCCATTGGGCACTTTAGTAGCAAAAGTAACGTTCGTTTCTGCAATAGTGCCCGTATAATCTGTACTGCCTACACTAACCACTAAAGTAATAAGTGCATTTGCTTTTGATTTTTCAGGTTCAGGTTTCTCACATTGATAGATAGTCAAGGCAGTAGCCATAACAATAAAAGTTGAAAAAAGTAAGGTTTTTAAATTTGTGTTCATAATAAATTAATTTTAAAAATTAATAAAATAAATGTCTGTTATCTGTTATTGTAGCATTAGCTTTAAGTACAGGGAAAATCACTTCATTTATTTTGCTGTACTCATTTTGCTTTAATAATGAGGTTAAATACTCTAAATCATCCGTTTCTTTAGTATTATCTTTTGATGTTACTTGAAGTACATACACACCCTTGTTTCCTTTTAAGAAAGGGGAAATTTTATTTTCTTCTAATGCAAAAGCGGCACCAATTATATAGGGTTCTTTTCCTGCTCCTACTAAAACAGCATTCTTTTTAGTAATTGCTAAAGCAGTATTAATTTCTAAATTGTTTTTAGAAGCCAAAGAGTCTAATGAAGACACGTTTTTATTTTGATTTATAATGTATGCTGTTTTTTTCTCTTTTAATAAAATATCAGTAACATCATCCTTTACTTCTTCAACAGATGCAAGGGTTTCTTCATTAATATTAGTGAGCTTTACAATAGCATATCCTCCATTAGTTAAATTAAATCTTTGGATATCACCTAAAGTCCTTTCTTTATCAAAAGACCATTTAACGATATCTCTTTGTGCAGGTAAATTAGGAAGATTCTCATCTAATAAATTTATTCTAGAAACTGTTTCAACCGTATAGTTTTTTTCTTCTGCTAAAGCGGAAAAATCTGCCTCTGCTCCTTTATTCAAAGCATTTATTTCAAACTCCGTTGCGTTTTTGAAAATATTATCTGAGGTTTGTTCAGAAGGTAAAATTCGTCTACTTATATTAGCGATTAAAACTAAATCTCTTTTGTCTTCTATCTTAATAAGATGAAAACCTTTATCACTTTCCATCATACCAATTTTTCCAACGCTATTTTTATTTGCATAATTAAAAAGTTCTTTTTCTACTTCTCCTTCTTGAAAAAACCCTAAACTTCCCCCATCAAATTTTGAGTAGGCGTCATCAGAATTTACTTCAGCTAAAGCGCCAAATAGGGAAGGAGTTTTTCTAACTTCTGATAAAATTTGTAATGCTTTTTTTCTTGCTTCACTTTTAGTACGTGTAATGCCATTTGAAAACGTGCTGTCTGCATAAGCAATTAAAATTTGGCGTGCTTTTATATATCCTTTATTTTTTTTGCCTATCATTTTAGATATTTTATAAAAACCATTGTCTTCATATGGGCCAAAAACTTTTCCTTTAGGAAGCGCAAAGAGAATTTCTGCATATTCCTCAGAAAGTGTGCTTTTTGGAATATAGATAGAGTCAAATCCTTCTTCTGAATGTTCGTTAACAAAATCTGAAAGATACTTTGTAGTATTAAACCCTTCTACGGTATCTGTTAATTTAGAGACATCGTTGTATTCTATACGAGTATCTAACAGCGCATTTAGTTCATCTCTAATGACTTTTTTGTCCTCATTGGTTGCTTGCTCTGAAAAATGTACAAATTCTATAGATCTAGAAGGTTCTCGTTTATATTCTTCTGCATTTAATTTAATATAGTTTTCAATTTCTGTATCTGTAATTTTTACTAAACTATCTGGAATAGAACTAAAAGGAAATTGAATGTAGTTAAAATTGATTTTATCATTTTGCAAATGGTATTCTTTCAATGCCTCTTTTTCAGTAATTACGACACTTGACTTTATTAAACTGCTATAAATGATTTCTTTTGCTTGATTGATGAGTCCTTGTTCTTGTTGTTTCCATGATTCATACGCTTCAGGACTTTCTTCTTTCATCTGAATGATAAAATCTGTAAACACATTAAAATCAAAAATACCGCTACTGTTTAAAAAACGTGGGTCTCTTACTAAATTTGGATCTGACCTAACAAGACTTTCTATTTGTTCTTTTCCAGCATCGATGCCTAATTTTTCATATTGTTGTTTAAAAAGTGTATTGCCAATTAATTGCTCCCAAACCATATTAACGGCTTCCATATTAGACACATTATAGGTGCTTTCTACCCTATTTAATTGGTATTGGAAAAGTGTGTTTTTTATTTCTTCATTATTTACAATTCCTACAGGTTCATTGATGGGTCCAGAACCATTGAAAGCATTACTTTCAAATATTCCAGAAATAATAAAAGCAAAAAGTGCTAATCCAATAATTAATATTAAGAAGAATGATCTTTTTCTAATTTTCTCTAAAATCGCCATATTTTAAAATTTTGTTTGCAAAAGTATAAAAAATAATAGTTCTAAATTGTAACTTAACTATATTTAAAATCTATTTTATAGGGTTAACAAGTAAACTATCGTAAAAATCTTTTAAGCAAATTCCAGCAGCTTCTATTTGTTGAGGCAAGATACTACTAGAGGTAAGCCCAGGGACAGTATTTATATCTAATAAGTAAGGGACATCGTCTACGACTATAAATTCACTTCTCGAAAAGGAATCAATTTTAAATTTTTCATAAAGATTAAATAGCGTTGTCTCTATCTCTTTTTGTAGTGAAGGGGAAATAATAGCAGGAGTAATTTCTTTTGATTTTCCTTTGTACTTAGCTTCATAATCAAAAAAATCATTATCACTTATGATTTCTGTAATAGGCAGTACTTTATATTTTCCTTTCCAAGGAATAATTCCTACGGAAAACTCCCTTCCTTCTAAAAACGATTCTATTAATACTTCGTCACTTTCTTCAAAAGCTTTTTCTATAGAAGATAACATTTCCTTTTTTTGATAGTTTTTTGAAATACCAAAACTACTTCCTCCAGAGTTAGGTTTAACAAAACAAGGAAGCCCTATTTTCTCAACAATACTTTCAATATTTATTTGTTCTCCTTTTTTTATTATATAATTTGGGGCAACGGCAATCCCAAATTGATTTGCAAAAAGATTTGTTTCTTTTTTGTTGTAGGTAAGTGCCGCTATTTTACTACTACAACTTGTATAAGGGATTTTTAAAGAGTCTAATAAAGAAGTGAATGTGCCATCTTCACCAGGGGCTCCATGGATAGCGTTAAAAATACAATCAAACTTGATATTCTCATCTTCTTTTGTAAAAGTAAAATCCTTTTTATTTAGCTCATAAGTATTGTTAAATCTATCTTCAACAATCCAGCGATCTATAGTAATATTTATTTTATATAATGCGGAATATTTTTCTTTAAGTAATTCAAAAACATTTTCAGCACTTTGTTTAGAAATGCCATATTCAGAAGTATAGCCACCGTAAGCAATACCAATTATTTTTTTTTCTATCACAAACAAATTTAGTTTTTGCAAAGATAATTTAATTCCTATTTTTAATTTACTTAGTTATTATATCTTTGTAAGATAGTTTTTATTAAACAATGAAAAAAGCAAAAGCATTCTTTTATATTGTAAAAAATTTATTTCTTTCCTTTCTTATCCTAGTAGGTATTTTTGGATTTATATATTTTGGGTTAATGATATATACTCGTCATTACCAATTGATTGAAGTACCTGATTTGGTAGGAACTTCATTTTATGAGTCGCAAGAAATTTTAAAGGATAAAAAATTGACTTATGAAGTTATTGACTCAACAAAATTCGATTCCATGTATGCCCCGCTAACTATTATTAATCATAATCCCAAAGGGTTTTCATTTGTGAAGAAAAAAAGAAAAATATATTTAGTGTTAAATCCTTCAAGTCTTCCAAAAGTAAAAATTCCAAATATTATTCAAATAACAAAACGAAATGCGGAATCAATGCTTTTAGCTTCTGGTTTAAAAATTGGACGGGTAACTTACAGGCGAAATATTGGAAGAAATATGGTGTTAGAAATAAGATATGATGGAAAAAAAATATTACCCGGAGAGACTTTACCGCAATCGTCAAAGATAGATTTAGTATTAGGAAATGGAAGACCCTAAAGAAGAAAATCAAAAGGACGACCTTTACGAACATTTTTCATTTACAGTAGATAAAGGACAAAATCCTTTAAGGATTGATAAGTTTCTTATGCATAGGATTGAAAATATTTCTAGGAACAAGATTCAACAAGCGGCAAAAAACAATAGTATATATGTAGGAGATGAGACAGTTAAATCAAATTATAGAGTAAAACCCTATGATAAAATTCAAATTCTTTTTACCTACCCACCCTATGAAAATCTACTTCTTCCAGAGGAATTGCCCATAGATATTGTTTATGAAGATGAGGCGGTGTTGGTAGTTAATAAAACGCCAAATGTAGTGGTGCACCCAGGACATGGCAATTACTCAAAAACACTTCTCAATGGATTGTTATACCATTTTCAAAAACAAGAGCTTTCAGAACAATATGCTCCCAATTTAGTACATAGAATAGACAAAGATACGAGTGGGTTATTAGTCGTTGCTAAAACAGAGCAAGCTGCATATCATCTATCCTCCCAATTTTTTCATAAAAAGTGCGAAAGAATTTATTATGCACTTGTGTGGGGAGATGTTAAAGAAGAGGAGGGGACAATCGATAAAAATATAGGGAGAAACCCAAAAAACAGATTGCAAATGACGGTTTTATCAGAGGAAGGAAAGGGAAAGAGGGCTATCACGCATTATAAAGTGTTAGAGCGATTTCATTATGTCACACTTATTTCTTGCAAATTAGAAACAGGAAGAACGCACCAAATAAGAACCCATTTGAAATATATAGGCCATCCTATTTTTAACGATAAAAGATATGGTGGGGATAGTATTTTAAAAGGGACAATGTTTAATAAGTACAAGCAGTATGTAGAAAATTGTTTTACTATATTACCAAGACAAGCACTCCACGCAAAAACCTTAGGATTTGTTCACCCTACTACTAAAAAAGAAGTGCATTTTGATTCAGAACTTCCAACAGATATGAAAAATGTTATCGAAAAATGGAGGCGTTATACCCAACACAATACTAAATCAAATGACTGACTCTATTCCTACTATTTGTAAACTTTTGGTGGAATCTAAAGTGATATTATATCCTACAGATACTGTTTGGGGATTAGGGGGTGATGCTACAGATACTAATGTAGTGGAGAAAATATATGCCTTGAAAAAAAGGAAAAAAGAGAAAAGCTTAATTTGTTTAATGAAAGATTGGGAAATGCTAAGTAATTATATCCCCAATCCACCAGAGTTAGCTAAATCATTATTTGAAAATGCCGAAAGACCTACGACGATTATTTTTAAAAATCCCGTTGGATTGCCTTCCAATTTAGTTGCCAGCGATAATACAATCGCAATTAGAATTCCTAAACACACTTTTTGTCAAGCGCTTTTGAAAGAATTTAATAAACCCATTATTTCTACTTCTGCGAATATTAGTGATACTCCTACTCCTGCTCAATTCTCTGAGATAGACAAGCCTATATTAGAGGGAGTTGATTATATAGTCAATATAGAAAGAGATAAGATTGCGCACCAATCTTCAAAAATTATTTTTATAAAAGATACTAAAGAAATAATTACCATTCGTCCTTAAAATGCGGAAAGAGAAGGAAATATTACCCCTAATAAATGAAGACTATTTTATAGAAATAGGGAAACATGCTGATGAAATTCAACAAAAGGTGTTTGTCATAGGAGGTTTTGTTAGAGATTTATTATTAAAAAGACAAAACGCAAAAGATATAGACATCGTCATTGAAGGAGACGGGATTGCGCTAGCAAAAAAGGTACAAGAAAAGCTACCAAAGGCATCAAAAGTGCAAGTTTTTAAAAATTATGGGACAGCCATGTTTCATTATAGAGAAATACAGCTAGAGTTTGTTGGGGCAAGAAAAGAATCGTATTCTCTAGAAAGTAGAAATCCAGAAGTAGAAAAAGGGACGATAAAAGACGATCAAAATCGTAGAGATTTTACTATTAATGCATTAGCAATTAGTCTAAATAAAAATACTTTTGGGAAGCTCATTGACCCTTTTGAAGGAGTTAAAGATTTACAAAATAAAATAATTAGAACCCCTTTAGACCCAACAATTACATATTCCGATGATCCCTTAAGAATGATGAGGGCTATAAGATTTGCGACGCAGCTTAATTTCACCATTGAAGAAAAATCTTTAGCAGCAATTTCCTCTCAAAAAGAACGCATAGAAATTATCTCCAAAGAGAGAATTGTGGAGGAATTAAACAAAATCCTAAGTACACAAAAGCCGTCTATTGGATTTTTGTTATTAGAGGAGACTGGGCTTTTAGGTAGTATACTTCCAGAATTGACTGCCTTAAAGGGAGTAGAAGAGGTGGATAATCAAACACATAAAGACAATTTTTATCACACCTTAGAGGTCGTTGATAATATTGCCCCACATACTGAGGATATTTGGCTTAGATGGGCGGCATTACTTCACGACGTTGGAAAGGCAACCACTAAAAAATTTGACAAAAATAATGGATGGACTTTTCATAGTCATGAATACGTAGGGGCAAAAATGGTGTATCAAATTTTTAAGCGTTTAAAAATGCCACTGAACCAAAAAATGAAATACGTTCAAAAGTTAGTGTTTATGAGTTCTCGACCTATCTCATTGGTAGAAGAACACGTTACAGACTCCGCCATACGAAGGTTTATTTTAGATAGCGGTGAAGAGATGGAAGACCTTTTTACGCTATGCCATGCAGATATTACTACAAAAAACCCAACGCGGTTTGAAAAATATCACAATAATTTTAAGATAGTCAAACAAAAAATTAAAGAGGTAGAAGCACGAGATAAGATACGAAACTTTCAACCTCCTATTACTGGAAATATTATCTTAGAAACCTTTGACATAAAACCTTCAAAAGAAATCGCTCAAATCAAAGAAGCTATTAAAGAGGCAATCTTAGAAGGTGAAATTCCCAATGATTTCGATGCTGCTCATGCGATGATGTTAGAGTTAGGAAAAAAATTAGGGCTTCAATTAAAGAAATGATAAAGTTTTTAGATTAATAATCATAAGAATATATTTTATCATCAGACCAATCAGTTACCCATATAGTAGAGTTATCAGACCATATTCCGAAAGGATGATTGTTCCCTACACCATCTAATGTCCTTAAATCTTTTGATGAATCTCTACTTTTATCAGACATTTTATATGCATTTATTCTTTCTGAAGCTAAACCTCTGTGATCAACAATCCACATCGTAGTACCATCAGACCATATTCCTAAAATACGTTCATTATAAAGTCCAACATGATTATTATTAAAGTCTTTACCAGAGTCTCTTGCTTTTGTAGATAAATTATAAGCAAAAATTTTATTTCCTGTTGAATTTGCATTTGGGGAATTTGATACCCACAAAGTTGTCCCGTCAGACCAAACATCTCTTGGGCTACTATTTGCAGAATCTAGGTCTGTTGAGGAAAATTCTTTGGATGTATCTCTACTTTTATCAGACATTCTAAATGCATATATATGAACATCAATAGGGTCAACTACCCACATAGTCGTTCCGTCAGACCATATTCCAAAGGGATAATCGCTTCCAGCAGCAAATAAGGTGTTAAAATCTTTATCAATATCACGTGCCTTGGTAGATAGATTATAAGCGTATATCTTATAATCATCTCTATCAACAACCCACATTGTGGTTCCATCAGACCATATTCCATAGGGAGCATTGTTTCCAGACAAAGTAAGCGTGTTAAAGTCATTTGCTGGGGTATAAACTGAATAATTACGAAGGATAATTGTATAGTTTTTAGTAGAACCATCTTGTGCTGTTACAATTATAGTTTGCCCTGATACAGCTATATTTTCACCTTGACTTCTATTTGCAGAAGCAAATTCAGAAAGGGAAAGTGTATTGATATTAACTTGTGTAAATCCATCTGGAATAAGAGGGAAGGTAATATCTGTTCCTGAAATAGTTCCTGTATAATTCACACCTGAGGCACCCACTATAAACGAAGTGATATCTTTTTGAGTAGAAGCAGGTAATGTGTTAATATTGAATGTATAAGTAGCAGTACTTGCATCTTGCGCTGTTACGACAATGGTATTAGAGCCAATAATTAAGGTATTTCCAGTAGTAGTATCTGCGGTAGCAAAATTAGAAATTCCAAGAGTTGTTATCGTTGCTTCTGTAGGTCCATAAGGAATATTGCTTGGGAATGTTACACTTGTTCCAGAAATTGTTGCTGAATAAGAATTGCCGCTAATAGAAACGATTAATTCAGTAAGTTCTTTTTGCGAAGAAGCAGGTAATGTACTAATATTGAATGTATATGTTGCAGTACTTGCATCTTGTGCTGTTATGACAATTGTATTAGAGCCAATAATTAAGGTATTTCCCGTAGTAGTAT
>JAMJVX010000082.1 GCA_023558315.1 Flavobacteriaceae bacterium | reverse complement strand
CATATTTTCAATTATCTGTTTTTGAGGTTTATCTTTAGCAAAATGTAAAACATTATTGATAGATTGTTTTATAGTTTTGTTGTTATTTAAGTTTACTCTAATACCTTGTTTGTTAAGAAAATGACTTACTTCCTTTAGTTTTTCTTTATCTGGTATGTCATGTACTCGATAAATACACAATTTCTTGTTGAGTTGTTTTGTAATATGATAACATATCTTTTGGTTAGTTAATAACATCAACTCCTCTATAAGCTTATTAGCTTGAATAGGAACCTTTATTTTTGTATTAATAGGATTACTTTTCTTATCTAATTCAAAAACTAACTCTTCTCTTTCAAACTCTATACTTCCTTTTTTAATTCTATCTTTTCGTAAATTTTTAGTGATAGTATTCAACGTATGAATAGCAAATAAAAAATCCTTATTATATTCTTTAACTTGCTTTTTTTCGATTACTTCTTGTACTTCTTCATATGAAAATCTATAATCAGAATGTATGATCGTTTTTGAATACTTTTCTTCTTTTATTGTTCCTTTGCTATCCAAAGCAAATATTGCTGAAAAACAATATCTATCTTTATTAGGCACTAAAGAACAAACATCATTTGAAATTTCCTCTGGCAACATAGGAATAACTTTATCAACTAAATAAATAGAGGTACCTCTAGCAAATGCATCTAAGTCTAAAGCTGAATTTTTTTTTATATAGTGAGAAACATCAGCTATATGAACTCCTACTTCGTATAAATCTTTATCAATTACAGAAAAAGAAATGGCATCATCAAAATCTTTTGCATCAAATGGGTCAATCGTAAAAGTTAGGGTTTTCCGTAAATCAATTCTTCCTTTCGCGGACAACTTTTCTTTTTGTATCTTCGTAACTTCTTCTAAGGATTCTTTAGAAAAAGAAAGCGGAAAAGAAAGGTCTTGTATATTCATTCCACAAAGTTAATCTAAATAAAGTACTTTAAAATTTATACTTATCAAATATTAACTTTAAAATATATATATAATAAAAGATTTAAATAAATATATGATGATAATTATACTTTGTTGATTTCTTTATAACTGCAGTTAATAACCAAAAATATTAAAAAAAACAATTTATAATGAACTAATAATTATAGAGATATAAAAAAAATGTAAATTAAAATGTAAAAGAATTATTGTGTATAAAAACTTGATAAAATAAAGATAAATAGTAGAAACATTTTTAGTTTTAATAAAAAATTTATATATATACATACGATAAGAAAAAAACAATGTTTTTTATTTAAAAAAGAATAAACAACTAAAAAAAATTATCAACATTATAATAACAAACTATGAATATATTAATTGCAAATGATCATGCAGGTTATTCCTATAAAGAAAAAATAAAAAAGTATTTACAACAAAAAAAAATAAATGTAATTGATATAGGGTGTGATAGTGAAAATTCTGTAGATTATCCTGATTTTGCACATAAGTTAGCGCAGCAATTTATAAAAGAAGAGGAAGAGTCATTAGGCATACTTATTTGTGGTACAGGAAATGGAGTTTCAATGGTGGCTAATAAATACCAAAAAATAAGGGCGGCTTTGTGTTGGAATAAAGAGGTAGCGATATTAGCAAAACAACACAACGATGCGAATGTATTAAGTTTACCAGCGCGGTATTTAGATGAAAAAACCGTTATTGAAATAGTGGATATATTTATTAGAGAAAAAATAGAAGAAGAGAGACACAAAAGGCGAGTAAGCAAAATATAGCAATGAAAATACGTTGGGAAAGAAAGAGGTTTAACGAACTATCAAGCAAAGAATTACAAGAGATATATTTATTGAGAAGCGAAGTTTTTGTGGTAGAACAAGATTGTGTATATCAAGACATTGACAGAAAGGATGAGTTTGCGGAGCATATTTTGGGTAGTATTAACACTGCAGAAGAAAAGGAGTTAATAGCTTACGCAAGATTCTTTGAAAAAGGAAAGGTGTATGAAAAAGAAGCGTCAATAGGGCGGTTTGTAGTAAGAAAAAAATATAGAGGGAAACTTATGGGGGAGCAATTAATGAAAAAATGTATAGAAGAAATTGGAGAGGCGCAAACAATAAAAATAAACGCCCAACAATACCTAGAGAAATTTTATAATAAATTTGGTTTTAAAACTATTGGAGAACCCTACCTATGGGATGGAATTTGGCATATTGACATGATTAGATAAAAAGAAAAAATACTCTTTTTGTTAATTAATTACCCATTATATAGCTTTTCACGAAGAATATACTCAAAAACCCCAGAGGGCAAAAGAGGACTAAGAGTATCCGCTTTCTGAATTTGAGCGCGAACAAAAGAGGCAGAAACATTAATACGTGGGGCGTTGTCTATATAATGAACATTTTGATGAGTGAATAAAGCTGTTTTATTTGCTTTGTTTTCCCCTCGTGGATATACGTACACAGGAAAAGAGTCTAACAATTCTTTATAATTTTTCCAACTAGAAAAAGCAACAAAATTATCCGCTCCCATAATCAGCGCAAAAGAATACGTTGTGTTAGAATTTTTTAAATACGTCATCGTATCATAAGTAAAATAAGGAGGCGACATAGCGGACTCTACATCTTTTACTATTATAGAGGGGTTGGCAGACGTAGCAATATTTAGCATCGCCAAACGGTGCGACATAGAAGAGATTGATTTTCCTAGTTTGTGGGTACTTTGTGGCGTTGGAATAAACCAAATTTCATCGCAATCGGAATGATTAATGAGATACTTTGCAACACCTAAATGACCTTTATGAACAGGGTCAAACGTTCCAAAATAGAGTCCAGCTTTTTTCACGACAGAAAGGAATTTACCTTTTCTAAGAGTTGGTTGGTAGAAACTTCCAAAACATCGTTGTCAATAACAGAATCAAACAAAGGCGCTTGTTGAAGTTCGTATTCTGCTTTGCTAACGCGCTCTTCAATGCTTTTACTGGAATCTGATGCCCGCTCTTCTAGTCGCTCTCTAAGAGTCTCTATATCTTTGGGTCTAATGAGAATTGTTATGGACTCTTTTGGAAACTGCTTTTTAATAGTTAACGCTCCCGCCACATCAATATCAAACACGACATTTTTTCCCTCATTCCATAAGCGTTGCACCTCTTCTTTTAAGGTGCCGTAGAAACTGCCGTTATACACTTCTTCATATTCCAAAAAGTCACCGTCTGCTATTTTTTTTTGAAAAAGCTCAGGAGACAAAAAATAATAATCAACCCCATCGGTTTCATTGGCGCGAGGTTGTCGAGAGGTAGCAGAAATAGAAAACGCCAAGGGACTTTTACACGCAGAAAGCAAATGTTTTACTAAAGTGGTTTTCCCACTGCCTGAAGGACCAGAGACGATGATGAGTTTTTTTCTCATAAGACGTTTAGTACTTGTTCCCTTATTTTTTCCAGTGTCTCTTTCATTAGAACCACCGATTTTTGAATTTCAAAATGGTGTGCCTTGGAACCGATGGTATTCACCTCACGAAGTATTTCTTGGGCGATAAACCCAAGTTTTTTTCCATGGGGCGCGTCAGCGTCTAGCACAGATTGAAAATACTCTAAATGTGCTTTTAGCCGCGTCTTTTCCTCGCTGATGTCGTATTTTTCAATGTAATATAACAGCTCTTGTTCTAAGCGTGTTTCATCTACTTTTTGAGTAAGCGTATCCAGCTCTCCTTGCAGCCGTTCCTTAATTTTTATTTTTCGTTCTGGGTCTTTTTTCTCTACATCAGCGAGCAACGTGTTCATTTGGAGAATGTGCTTTTGGAGGTCTTTGGCCAAAGCGTTACCTTCGTTTTTTCTAAACGCCACCACTTCCTCAAGCGCTTCTTTAGTTAACTCCAAAAGAGAATTGATTTCTTGGGGAGGGAGTTCCCCTTCTTTTTCTTTCAAAACGTGGGGCATGTTCATTGCCATTTGTAAGCTATCGCTCTCTTTAAGTGTGGGAACAAGGCGTTGCAATTGACTCATGTATTGCCGTGTTTTTTCTTCATTAATTTCTGAAGTGAACTCAGACGGGGGGCTTTTTTCCAAATAGACCGCAAACTCCACCTTTCCTCGCACTAATTGTGTGGAAATAAGAGTGCGTATAGGCTGTTCCAAAGACCGATATTCAAAAGGCAGTTTTAGGGAAACGTCTATATTCTTGCTGTTTAAAACTTTTATTTCAACGGCAATTTTTTTTGAAAAAAGAGTAGATTCTTTTCTTCCAAACCCTGTCATGGAGTGTACCATTTCTTTATGAATATTTTCCTAGAAAAGGAGCGTTATGTATTTTTTCTTGCAATGTTTTCGTTGTGTTAACTAGCGGAAGACGTACGTCAACAGCACAGAGGGACTTTTCTTTTAAAAAGGCTTTCACTCCTGCAGGATTTCCTTCTTCAAAAAGCAAATCGCAAATTCTTAATAGGTCAAATTGGAGGGCATAGGCTTTCTTAACTTCTTCATTCAAGGCAAAATGCGTCATTTCACTGACTAATTTTGGAAAGGCGTTTCCCGCAACAGAAATTACTCCTTGCGCTCCAGCTAACATCATTGGGACAGCCAAAGTATCGTCTCCAGAGGTAACGATAAAATCTGGGGGACATTTGCTCAACAATTCTTGCGCTTGAAAAAAATCTCCGCACGCTTCCTTAATTCCTACAACGTTTTTAGCAGCCTTTGCAATTTTTAAAACGGTGTCAGGCAAGATATTCACTCCAGTCCTACCGGGGATATTATAAAGAAGGATTGGCAGTGGGCTTTTTTCAGCAAGGGCTAAAAAATGTTGATAGAGCCCCTCTTGGGAGGGTTTATTATAATAGGGAGACGCCGACATTATCCCCTTAAAAGGAGACAAATCACTCTCTTCCATAGAAGCGAGGACTTGTTGTGTGTTGTTTCCACCTAATCCCAAAACTAATGGGACTCTTTTTTGGTTGGCGTCCACGATAGCGGAGACCACTTTTTGTTTTTCTTCTGCGCTCAACGTGGGATATTCTCCAGTAGTTCCCAAAACGACGAGATAGTGAGCGCCCCCCTCTACTACATGATTTACTAGCGAGGGTATCGCGTCGTAATCCACTTCCTTGTTTTGTAAAAAAGGAGTAACTAAAGCAACCCCCAATCCTCTAAATAATGTTTTCATAACAAATTATTCTTTAATTATATTCAAATATTTTGGCAGCTCTTTTTTTAACAAATCCAAGTCCATTTTAAAATTAAAAATTAAATCAGCATACACACTCTTATTATTTGCAAATCCGATAGACACATTGTTTTTACAACGATACGCCGCTAAAGCAAGCAAAGAAGAGGGCTTTTGATAATAATTTATAAGGACATCATAGGTTTGGTCAAAGAAACGGCTGTTTAGTTTTTTGTTGAAAACCCCATTCCACGTTATATCGTCCATTGAAAACGTATTTTGAGAGTATGGATCTTTTTTTTCATTGTCAAGAACGAGAAAAAACAACTGATGTGAAAGTTTTGATTCAGAAAAAAAATTTTGAAAATCCTTTATAACCTCTTTTTGTCCTACATCAATAAGTACCGCAACTTTTTGGGTGTTTTTATTTTTAACTAAAGGCTTTTGTTTTTTCGCTTTAATAAAAAACGGAACCCACAATTCTAACCATTTGTTTTTAATAAAACGGAGACTTTTCTGAATCAACGGCTTTATTTTGTCCATAACTGGAGGGGTTTTTGCATTATCCCTATCAATATTTTTTTTTATCTCCATTATTTGGGTACCTTATAGACGAAAAAAGCAAAGCCGTTTTCTGTTTTTATATGTTCAAAATGAGGATAGGTTTCTTTGAAATAAGCTTCGTTTGTATTTTTAGAAACCACGTAG
This sequence comes from Flavobacteriaceae bacterium, assembly GCA_023558315.1. Lineage (GTDB taxonomy): Bacteria > Bacteroidota > Bacteroidia > Flavobacteriales > Flavobacteriaceae > JAMJVX01. Next base: position 3,115 of record JAMJVX010000082.1, on the reverse strand, counting down.
ATAGTTTTGTCTACTTCTTTGGAGACGAGCCAGTTAAAATCTTTCGCTTTAGGATTTGTATAGGGAGGAATTTTTTTATAAAAAAAAGAGGCAAAACTTTTATACCTATAGGTGGCGACATAACAATCTTCTTTTTCTAAGCCTTTGAAAAATTCCACTGCGACATTTTGAGAATATTTTTCCACACGACCCACAACTAAAAGCACGGTAACGTTGATAAAAACGAGGGAAGCGAGCAAAACACCAAACATCCGAAGACATATTTTGTTTTTAAACCAAGAAAAGTAAATTATTCCCAATAAAAAGAGGACGCCAATAATGGGAATAATAATTGGAAAATGAACAGACGCTTCTAAATTACCTACCGCAAAATCATCTTTAATTAAATCAGAGGCGATAATTTGTTCTTTATATTTTTCTACCAAAGGGAGCGCAATTAAGACGAGTGCCCATAGTGAAGCTAAAAAAGTCAAAAGGATTTTCATCCATTTTTTAAAGGCGATTTTTCCTTTGAGAATGTGGTGTATACAGAGCGTTGCTAAAAACGTCATGGGGTAATAACACATAGAAGAATAATGAACAATTTTGGTTTTTACGATACTAAAAACAAGGAGCACTACCCAAAACAAAATAACCATCCACTGCTGAAAAGCGCGTTGTGGACTTGTTGCCTCTTTGTCTAATTTCATGGCTCTTATAGCAAATACGGAAGCAGGAAAAACACCGAGAAGCAAAACCACAAAGTGATAGCCGAAAAATCCGCCATGCCCAGAATATTTTTCGTTAAGCAAGTAAATCATATATTCTACAAAATCTCTCACGATGGTATAATTTCCCATGAGAGTATAAAGGATAAACCAAAATCCCCCCACAAAAACATAGGTAAAAAAGTAAATTAACAACACTTTCCAAGAGAAAAAGTCTTTGTAGCGCTTGTGAAGTATCATATAGGTACTTGCCGTAAGGAGTAAAAGAAGAAGGCTAACGGGTCCTTTCGTCAAGGTGCCTAAACCAATAAATAACGCAGAGAGAAAGACGTGTAAAAGTTTTTTGTTTTCAAGAGTCGCGAATAAGTAAAACTGATAAATCCCCAAAAAGATAAATAAATTAAAGAGAGGGTCTATAATCCCAGACTTAAAATAGAAAAAAGGAAAAAAGGAACAGGTGTAAACGAGTACCCAAAGCAAACCCATTTTGCGGGTGTATAGCCGACTACCTATTCTAAAAAGCAGTAAAGAGGAAATCACACCAATTAGCGCATTGGGAAAACGCGCAGCAAATTCATTGACCCCAAAAAGTTTCATGCTCAGTGCTTGTACCCAAAAAAACAAAGGGGGCTTTTCCCAAAAAAGCGTGTAGTTTGTTTGAACCTCTAAAAAGTTTCCTGTGACTATCATCTCTCTTGCCGCTTCAGCAAAACTCAACTCATCCCAATCAAATAGAGGCACTTGACCTAAAAAAGGAATAAACAAAAGGGACGAAACCAAAAAGAGAAAAAGATATATTTTATAAACAGGTTGTCTTTCTATCATATGAGGATATTAAGAGCGCAAATATACAAAGAATATACTTTTTATAAGTACCCAATCGCAAAGAGACCACGACATCCGTTATTCTTATACTTCACCCACTCACTCTTTTACTGGGCGCGTAGCATGGCGTAGCCGTTTCCTGCTCCCCAAACAGGAAATTAGTCGCATCCATAAGCCGACGTACTTTGTGTATCGTCAATGATGAGGTCAAAGGCAAATCCTTGCCCAGCATTTACCTCAATACAGGTCAAACTACTATTATTCGTGGTAACCAAATAAATTAACTGGGTGTTTGCCCTAACATCCAACGCGCTAAGGGAATTAGAGTCTACATTTAATTGAGTCAATGCCGTATTGGGCGCGATACCCATCGCCGTTAAGGAATTGCTTTGGACATACAAACGCTCTAAAAAGGTATTGGCAGAAACGTCTAAGGAAGTCAAGGAATTGTCGTTTAGATAAAGACGCTGTAAAAACCTCTTTGATGCCAAATTTAAAGCGGTTAAGGAATTCGTATGGGCATATAGATATCCTAACTGATTGCTTGTGCCAAGATTCAGGGACGTCAAGGAATTCGTTTGGACGTGTAGTATATACAAGTCCGGGATAGAGCTGACATCTATAGAAGCAATAGAATTCGTATGGGCATATAATTGTAATAATCTTGTGTTGGCAGAGACATCTAAAGCAGTCAAGGAATTATCTTGCACCTCTATATAAGTAAGACTGGTATTTGATGAAAGATTTAAAGCGGTCAAGGAATTAGAGCGGACGTATATATGCCTTAATCTTGTATTTGCTGAAACATCTAAGGAAGTTAAGGAATTGCTATAGGCATGTAAAGTCTCCAAATTGTTGTTAGAACTTAGATTTAGGGTTGTCAAGGAGTTATTTTCTACGGTTAAGGTATATAATGATGGGTTTGCGCTGACATCTATAGCGGTCAAGGAATTACCTGCAACTAAAATATTTCTCAACAGAGGGTTTGTACTGACATCTATGGTCGTTAAAGAATTATCTTCAATTGCAAAACCATCTAATAACGTGTTTGTACTAACATCTATAGTAGTTAAAGAGTTGTTTTCTAGATAGAGCCTAATTAAATTCGTGTTAGCGGATAAATCTACATCTGTTAAGGAATTCCCAAGAAGATTTAAATAAGTCAAGCTCGTGTTTTCGGATACATCAATAGCCGTTAAGGAGTTATTATATATTTGTAAAAAACTCAAAGCGGTCAAAGAACTAAGGTTCGCCTCTCTTAAGTCATTGGTATGTAAGTATATTCGGGTTAACGAGGTCATAAACTCCATGCCAGTAGCATCGGCGATACGTATAGAAGGATCGTTAAGATTGCCACTTCCAGAGTTGTTATAATAAAACCGAGAAATAGCTTCCAATACGTCCTGTCTAACGCTATTTCCATAAGCGCTTGCCGTTCCGCTATAGTTTTCAACACATACATAGTTTGAACCAGAGCTTCTTGCATACCCTGTATTGACACAGCTAATGATGGCGTTTCTAAGGTTGTCGTCTGGGATGTCTATATAGGTTCCTGACAAACTAGTAGAGAAAGTAATCGTGTT
>JAMJVX010000081.1 GCA_023558315.1 Flavobacteriaceae bacterium | reverse complement strand
TTGTTTTGAATGTGCTCCTCCTCGTTAAGGTCTGCAATCGTTCTCGCTACTTTTAATATTCTATCATAAGCGCGTGCGGATAAAGACAGTTTGTCCATGGCTTTTTTGAGGAGTTCTAAAGACTCTTTTTCTAAATGACAAAATTCTCTTATTTCTTTGGAATTCATCTGTGCATTCGCATAGATACTTTCCTTATCCTTAAATCTATTTAGTTGTATCTCTCTTGCTTTTGTTACTCTTTTTCTAATTTCAGCGGAACTTTCTGTTTGTACATTACTTGCTGATAGTTCTTCAAATGGTACAGGTTCTACTTCTATATGTAAGTCTATTCTATCCAAAAGCGGTCCCGATACTTTTCCTAAATACCGTTGTGTTTGTGCATTTGAGGAACTGTTTTTTGCATCGTCATTAAAGAACCCGGACGGACTGGGATTCATACTTGCAACTAACATCACCGAAGCAGGATATACCACACTAAACTTCGCTCTTGAAATTGTTACTTCCCTATCTTCCAAAGGTTGTCTAAGTACTTCTAATACCGTTCTTTTAAATTCTGGCAACTCATCTAAAAAGAGAACTCCATTATGAGCAAGCGATATTTGTCCTGGTTGTGGATATGACCCTCCTCCTACTAATGCTACATCAGAAATCGTATGATGTGGCGCACAAAACGGACGTTTATTAATGAGACCCTTTTTATCTTTTATCTTTCCTACAATACTGTGAATTTTTGTTGTCTCTAGGGCTTCGCTTAAATTCATAGGAGGCAAAATAGTTGACAAGCGTTTTGCTAACATTGTTTTTCCAGAGCCGGGAGGCCCAATAAGAATGATATTATGTCCACCAGCCGCTGCTATTTCCATACATCTTTTTACAGCTTCTTGCCCTTTTACGTCTGCAAAGTCATATTTCGCCTGTTCTTCTTTCTCGGTGAATAGTGTTCTGACATCTATTTTAGTTTGAGATAATTCTTCTTTGTCATTTAGGAAGTTTATTACTTGCTTTATGTTATCTACCCCATACACTTCTAAATCTTTTACAATAGCCGCTTCCTTAGAATTTTTACTCGGCAAAATTATTCCTTTGAAATTATCTTTCATCGCCTGTATCGCTATGGGCAAGGTTCCTTTTATGGGTCTAATCTCCCCATCAAGGGCTAATTCACCCATAATTAGGTATTGGTCTAATTTATCTGGTTTGACTTGCTCTGAGGCGGCGAGTATTCCAATAGCTATAGGCAGGTCATAGGCAGCGCCTTCTTTTCGCATATCTGCAGGCGCCATGTTTATTGTAATCTTTTTTCCGGGAATGCGGTAATCAACATTTTTTAATGCTGATTCTATTCTATAGTTGCTTTCTTTGACGGCGTTGTCTGGCAATCCTACTAAATGATATCCAATACCACTATCTATATTGACTTCAATAGTTATTAAATATGCATCGATGCCGAAAACAGCACTTCCAAAGAGTTTAACAACCATGTAGAAAAATTATTTTTTTTCTTTTGCCGCTTTTCGCTCTTTAATTATTTCTATGATATTTCCTGTAATCCAATAAGGAACAACAAAAAGCAGTAGAAAAATCATCAGCCAAAAACCCATGGTAAGTATTCCTAAAAAGGAAAGAAATCCTAAATATTGATCAAATTCAATCATTTAACTAGTTTAGGGTGCAAATATAATTCAATTTTTAAGAAAAAGATTAGCCTCATTAAGATATATAATTTTTTTTAAGATAATTCTATATATATAAATAAGTGTATTTATTTAACTTTGCACCCCAATTAAATAGAGTATTTTATTAATAGATTATGAAAATTATAGAGGTTTTAAAATTAGAAGCTAAAGAACAAAAGGTAATATTAAATGGTTGGGTGCGCTCTTTTAGAGCCAATCGTTTTATTGCTCTTAATGACGGTTCTACTATTGAATCTATTCAATGTGTAGTGGATTTTGAAAAATATGACGAAGAATTTTTAAAACAAATAAATACGGGAACTGCCGTTTCTATTGAAGGCACATTAGTTCCTAGTATGGGAAAAGGGCAAAAATTGGAAGTTACAGTTTCTGATATTAAAATTGTTGGGCTTGCTGACCCAGACAAATACCCTATCCAGCCTAAAAAGCATAGCATGGAATTTTTAAGAGAGAAAGCCCACTTGAGAGTGCGTACTTCTACTTTTAGCGCCATCATGAGAGTGCGCTCATTTTTAGCACAATCCGTTCATCAATTTTTTCAACAAAAAGGTTTTTTCTATGTAAACGCTCCTATTATTACGACTAATGACGCAGAAGGTGTAGGAGAAATGTTTAACGTCAGTACATTAAAAGTAGGAGACAAAGATTTTTCAAAAGATTTTTTTGGCGAAAAAACATATTTAACAGTCTCTGGGCAATTAGAAGCTGAAACGTATGCATTGGGTTTAGGTGAAGTCTATACTTTTGGCCCTACATTTAGAGCTGAAAACTCTAACACTTCAAGGCATCTCGCTGAATTTTGGATGATAGAGCCAGAGATGGCTTTCTATACACTGCAAAACAATATGGATTTAGCAGAAGAATTTTTAAAATTCTTGTTAAAAAATACTTTAGAGAATTGCAGAAAAGATTTAGAATTTTTAAATGATTACCACCTCAAGGAAGAAAAACAAAAGCCCGAAAGAGATAGAAATAAATTAAGTCTTTTAGAAAGAATTGAGTTTGTCATAAATAATGGGTTTAAAAAAATAAGTTATACAGAGGCTTTTGAAATATTAAAAAATTGCAATCCCAATAAAAAGAAAAAATTTACTTATCCTATTGATAAATGGGGAGTAGATTTACAAAGTGAGCACGAGAGATATTTAGTAGAAAAACATTTTGAATGTCCAGTAACACTCTACGATTATCCAAAAGAGATAAAAGCATTTTATATGCGTCTGAATGATGATGATAAAACCGTGGCTGCGATGGATGTTCTATTCCCCGGCATTGGAGAAATAATTGGCGGTTCTCAAAGAGAGGAGCGTTTAGATGTTTTAGAAAATAGGATGAATGAAATGGATATTGACAAAAAACAACTTTGGTGGTATCTAGAATTACGTCGTTTTGGAAGTGTTCCGCATAGTGGATTTGGTCTTGGTTTCGAACGATTAGTTCAATTTACGACAGGTATGTCTAATATTAGAGATGTGATACCGTATCCAAGAACACCCCAAAATGCTTCATTTTAGTATTTTAGAAAATGTTAAAACAAAAATTAAATCTAAAACTCTCTCAAAAACTCTCCCCTAGGCAAATTCAAATCATGAAACTAATAGAATTACCGCTATTAGAGTTTGAACAAAAAATACAAAATGAAATTGAAGAAAATCCCGCTTTAGAAATATCAACAGAAGATAATACCTCAGAGTTAGAAAACAATGATGACCTAAATGCAGGGACAGAAAACGATGATTTAAATGATAGTGGAGAATTAGATTTAGGGGATGATTATAATAGTGAACATAGTCTAGAGAATCAAAATGCTATAGAGAAAAAGGAAATTCCTTATGCCGAAACAATTAGTTTTCACCAATCCTTAAAAAATCAACTTTCTAATTTAATTCTCACAGAAAGACAACTACACATTGCCGAATTTTTAATTGGATTTATTGAAGAAAGTGGATATATACAAGCCGACAAACAAGATATAATTGATAATTTGTTATTTACGGAAAATTTAAACGTCACAGAAGACGAATTAAATATAGTTTTAAAAAAAATCCAAACTTTTGACCCACCCGGAATTGGGGCTACTTCTTTAAGAGAATGTTTGTTATTACAGCTTCAAAGAAAAAACAAAAGTGCATCGCAAACTATTGCAGTCAAAATTATAGAGGAGTATTTTGATTTATTTTCAAAGAAACATTTTGATTCGCTTGAGAAAAAATTAAATATTAGCACAAAAACTTTAAAAGAAAGTTTAAACGAAATTAAAAAACTCAATCCTAAGCCTGGAAGCAACACAACTGCAAGTAAACAAGCCAGCAGCATTATTCCAGATTTTATTTTAACTACAGATAATAATAGTATTCATGTTGAAATTAACAATGTGAATATACCAAACCTAACAATTTCTGAAGAGTATAATAAAATGCTTGCTGATTATAATAACAAAAACAAATCTGATGCGAGTACATTTCTAAAGCAAAAAATAGAAAACGCTAAATGGTTTATCGATGCTATTTCACAAAGACACCAAACGCTATATAATACTATAAATGCAATTGTAAATTATCAAAAACAATATTTTTTAACTGGCGATAAAAGTAATTTAAGACCTATGGTATTAAAAGACATTGCTGGTAAGACAGGATTAAATGTATCTACCATCTCTAGAGTAGCAAATAGTAAGTATATTGACACCCCTTATGGTGTAAAACTATTAAAATTCTTTTTCTCCGAAGGCACAAAAACAAATAAAGGAGAGATAATTTCTTCTATCAATATAAAAGAAACTTTAAAAAAAATAATAGAAGAAGAAAACAAGCAATCCCCTTACTCTGATGAAAAATTAGTAGCCTTATTAAAAAAAGAAGGATATGTGATAGCCAGAAGAACCGTCACAAAATATAGGGAGAACTTAGGATATGCAACAGCAAGAATGAGAAAACAACTCTAATAATTTTATAATTAACCTTTTTTATATACATTTGTTTTTTTGATATAGGTACAAACATGAGCGTTATTTCAAAACCCAAAGAATCTTTAGACACTACTTTATCTTTCAATAGAAATCTAGTTTTATACAATGACGACGTTAACACCTTTGATTATGTAATTGAAGTTTTGATGAATGTTTGCGACTATACATTTGAGCAAGCCACTCAATGTACTTATATTGTTCATTTTAAAGGAAAATGTTGTGTGAAAAAAGGAAATTACGCTGAGTTAAAAAAAATGTGTCTCCAATTACTAGATGCTTCTTTATCTGCTAAAATTATTTGAAAATGGAATTAGAAGAAGTTATCATAGATTCTATAGCATATAAAAAACCGCCAAATGAACATTGTTTGTTAATTTTATGTACTGTGAATAAGCAACTAAAAATTCCTATTTCTATTGGTGCTTTTGAGACTGAATCTATTTTGACTGGCTTAGATGTCGATACCCTTCCCAAAACGAAAAGACCTCTAACTCACGATTTAATGAAAAATATTATTGATTCTTTTGAACTTTCTTTACAAAAGATAATTATCTCTGATTTTACCGAAGGAAATTTTTATGCCCAATTAGTTATAGAAAATAACGGTGTGAATAAAACTATAGACTCTAGACCCTCTGATGCAATTGCAATTGCTATAAGATTAGATATTCCTATCTTTATTAATAAAAGTATTTTAAAGCAAATTGGTTTTAAAAAAAGTATTACAAAGTCTATTAAGAAAAATACAGTTAAAAAAAGTGGCACTAAAACTTCCACTCTAGAAACTGATAAACTAAACAATATTTCAACCTCTAACTTAAAAAAAGCATTAAAAGAAATGGTGGAAGTAGAAGATTATGAAAAAGCGGTGAAAATTAGAGATGAACTAAACAAAAGATTGATTTAAACACTTATGCAAATTTATTTAGATTTACTAAAACATATCCAAGAAAATGGAATCACAAAAAACGACAGAACGGGTACGGGAACTCAGAGTGTTTTTGGGTATCAAATGCGTTTTGATTTATCAAAAGGTTTTCCTCTAGTAACTACAAAGAAAATTCATTTAAAATCAGTTATTCACGAATTACTTTGGTTTCTTAATGGAGATACTAACATTCAATATTTAAAAGAAAATGGAGTAAGAATTTGGGATGAATGGGCGAATGAAAATGGAGATTTAGGCCCAATCTATGGTAAGCAATGGAGAGATTGGAATAATGAAGGTATCGATCAAATAAAAGAAGCGATTCACTTGTTAAAAAACAATCCAGATAGTCGGCGGATTATCGTATCCGGGTGGAATCCAAGTGTGTTACCTGACACGAATTTGTCTTTTGCTGAAAACATTAAGCAAGGAAAAATGGCTTTGCCTCCTTGCCATACTTTTTTTCAATTTTATGTTGCAAACAATAAACTCTCCTGTCAACTTTACCAAAGAAGTGCAGACGCCTTTTTAGGAGTACCTTTCAATATTGCCTCCTATTCTCTTCTGACAATGATGATGGCACAAGTATGCAATTTGGATATTGGAGATTTTGTTCATACATTTGGAGACGTACACATATATAGTAACCACAAAGAACAAGTTGACACACAACTATCTAGAATCCCTAAGCAATTACCTACAATTTCTTTAAATCCGAATGTAAAAGATTTATTTAAATTTACATTTAGTGATTTTGAATTAAAAAATTACGAGTCATACCCTGCCATAAAAGCAAAGGTGGCTATATAAATACTTAAAAAACCTATTAGTATATTTTTATTTATATATTTGCCTCCCTATCATTTCTTATAATTAATCATGAACCATTTTTACAAACTTTTAATTTTAATACTCTTAGTAGTCCTTTTTGATAATAAAAAAAACCCTCGTGAAATTCATAAAGAGTTTTTAGAAAATAGTCCTTTCAAAACGACTACTTATCTTACCAAAAAAGAACGTAAAAGTATGGGCTTGCCCCCAAATGCTTTTAATGAGAAACTTTGGGAATTAACCATGAATCCAACCTTAGGAAGACCCACCCCTGAAGTGAAATTTAGTCTTTATAATGCTTTGCAAAATAAATCATTAACTCCTATAGTCGCTGGAGTACCAGGAAATGAATGGACATCTATAGGGCCTAATAATGTAGGGGGACGTACTCGTGGCATCTTATTTGACCCAAATGATTCTGGAAATAGCAGTAGTAGTGACGATTATAACAGGGTATTTGCGGGAGGAGCAAGTGGAGGATTATGGGTTACTGAGGATATAAGCGGAGGATCTCCTTGGGTAAGAGTAAACGATGTGCCAGGAAATTTAGCTGTAACTGTTATTGTTGCAGACCCCAACGACCCACAAATTATGTATATAGGTACAGGAGAATCATATACGAGTGGAGATGTAAACGGAAATGGAATATATAAATCTGAAAATGGCGGAACTACTTGGAAAAGAGTTTATGGGTTAAGTCCTGGGAGCATTACTATTGATTCCCCTGGAAGTAATGGAAGCGTAAATGGATATTTATTTGTGAACGATATAGTGGTTTGGGATCCTGACAACAATAGCTCCACTGATAACAATAGAATTTTAGCCGCCTTTAGTTCTGCCTATAGTAGAAATTCTGGGAGCTATAATCGTTTTGTAGATGTTGATACGTATGGACTTTATCTTTCCACTAATAGCGGAAGCTCATGGAGCAAGGTAAGTGGATTAACCAATACCAATGCAAATTCTGTAGGAACAAATAACCTGCCAGAAAATTTTACTGATATTGAAGTGGTACAAAATGGGAGTAGCACAGATATATGGGTAGCAAGTACGCGAAATGTATATGGGCAAAGAGGGGGTACTATTTATAAAAGTACAGATAATGCAAATAGTTTCACTAAAATTCATACCCTCCCTGGAACTAATATTAGAAGAACTGAAATAGAACCTAGTGCAACCAACCCTAATAAATTTTATATTCTAGTTAACAACAATAGTCAAGCTGATATTTATTTAACCACAGATGGCTTTTCTACAGTTACTAAAATTTCAGAGCCAAATGATGCTGATAATGGTATCCCAGCCACTGATTTTACAAGAGGACAAGCCTTTTATGACTTAGTAATAGAAGCTGACCCAAATGATGATGGTATTGTTTATGTAGGCGGAATTGATTTATTTAGATCTACTGACTCTGGAAGTTCTTGGACTCAAATTAGTAGATGGTCTTATAATCCAAATTTATGGACACTTTCTTGCTCTTTAGTTCATGCTGACCAGCATGCGATTGTTTTTAAACCTGATGACTCTAACAGTGCTGCCTTTGGAACAGATGGAGGAGTATATTATACCAGTTCATTATCTTCTGCTTCAAGCAATCAAAATATATATGGTAGAGAAAACAATTATATAACTAGTCAGTTTTATAGAGCTGCACAAAGTCCACTATCTGCACCAATTACACATATATTTGGAGGCACACAAGACAATGGAACTCTTAGGGCTCAAAATCCTAATATAACCAATACAAATAGTTTTTCTGTCCTTACTGGGGGTGATGGAGCATATTGCTATATAGACCAAGTGGGTAATGATTATCTAATTTCAAATTATGTGTACAACTTATCTGTAACCTTGTTTTCAATAAATGACAATGGAACATTAGGTTCTGGAACTGGTATTGGAAATTTTAGTGAAGGGGAATTTATAAATCCTGGTGGACTTGATTCTAATCTTGATATCTTATATACAAATGCTGGACAAAGTAGTGGTACCTATAGAATACGTAGATTTAAAAATTTGGCTAATTCAAGTCCAGTTACAAATGATCTTATCTCAGATTCTAAATTAGATGATTCACCGTCTGCCTTCATCGTGTCTCCATACACAACAACAAGCACTACTCTCTTGGTTGGTTTAGAAAATGGTAAATTAGTTAAGATAACTAATGCAAATGGCTCCTCTCCCACTTATACCTATATACATGATACTGGTTCAGGGGAATTTTTAGGGAGTATTTCTGATGTGGAATTTGGTAAAAATGAAAATGAAATTTATGTGACGTTTTACAATTACGGTGTTGAAAATATATATTATACCTCTGACGGTGGTACTAACTGGTCTAAAAAAGAAGGGAATTTCCCTAATATTCCAGTATGGTCTATCTTACCCAATCCTTTTGACACTGAAGAAGTATTAATAGGAACAGATTTAGGAGTATGGGCTACCTCTAATTTTTCTGACTCTGAGCCTGAATGGACAGAAGTTTCCAATGGTATGAGTGATGTGTCTGTGACGGATTTGACATTGAGAGGAAGTAATAGTTTAACAGGAAATCAAATTTTGGCAGCTACCTATGGAAGAGGGCTTTTTATTGGGAAATTTAAAGTTGGCTTAACAATTTTAGGTTATAATGGAGACAATGGACAAAACAGCAGTTTCGCTCTGAACGAAAATTACAATACTAATATACACACATATACAGTAACAGGAAATTCAGGAAACGTAACCTTTACTATTTCTGGTGAAGATAGCGGCCTATTTACTTTATCAGGGGGTGCTCTTAGTTTTACTAATCCTCCAGATTATGAAAACCCTGCGGATAATGGAGCTAACAATATCTATAATTTAACCCTTACCGCAACTGATAATTCTAGTTCTGTCTCTCAAAACATTACTATATCAATAAACAATTTAGTAGACGGCCTAACTTTAATAGGGTATAATGGAAACAATGGACAAAACAGCAGTTTTAGTATTAATGAAAACACGACAGCGGTTCATACGTATACTGTCTCTGGGAATGTTGGAAATGTAACTTTTACTATTTCTGGTGAAGATAGCGGCCTCTTTACCCTAAATGGTGGTACTCTTAGTTTTACCAATCCCCCTGATTACGAAAATCCAGTGGATAATGGGAATAACAATACATATAATCTAACTATTACTGCCACGGATAATAGTGGTTCCGTTTCGCAAAATATCACTATCTCTATTACTAATGTTTTAGATGCAATTCCTATTGTAATTCAAGGGCCTAATAATACTTCTACAAATGACAAATTGCAAATTGCCGAGCAAAGTTTGTTGATATTTGG
>JAMJVX010000080.1 GCA_023558315.1 Flavobacteriaceae bacterium | reverse complement strand
TTTTCTGGTAATGAAATTGTCTTTACTTCTACACTGCCTTATGGAACGACTGGGTCAAGTATCACTATAAATGCATTGGAATATTCAGATTTTGCCACCGTAAATAAAAATGTTGGGTATACCTTTACTTCCTTAACAGGGGAGACTATAATCGTAACCGCACAAGATAATAGCACAGATACTTATAATCTTACTATAAATACTATTCCTCCTTCTACAGAAAAAGCGATTACAGAATTAATTGTAACCGTGAGTGGAAGTAATACTACTTATACTGCTTCTCTTTCAGGGACGAATAACCTTGTAGTAAATGGAACCCCTTTTGGAACTACTGAAGTCAATATTTCTTCGCTCACACTTTCTGAATTTGCTACTTCTAATAAAAACTATGGTGATACTATAGGAATTACAGGGGATTCAATTTTGGTTACTGCCCAAAATGGTAGTACTTATAGTTATAGTCTAACAATAAATAATTTACCTGCTCTGTTTAATATTACAGTTACGGTAAGTAGTACAGATTATAATGGGACAATATCAGGGAATAAAATTATTTTTAATGACATACTCCCTAGTGGAAGTAACCAAGCGACTATTTCTGGCATGAATATATCTATGGGTGCTTCAACTAATAAAAACATTGGTGATAATATCACTATCGCTGCTAGTCAAACAATTCTAGTAACTTCAGAGAATAATGTCACTCAAACCTATTCTTTTTCTTTTAGAGTATTTTCTGGATCAAGAAATTCGAGTGAAGATTTTAATTCAAATTACTCACATGATGGTGAAGGAATAGACATTGAATCTGACGGCAATTTATTTTGGATTAATGATAATAATAATGGTAGTATATTATATGCTTTTAATCAAAATAAAACATACAATAGTTCAAAGAATATAAATTTAACATCAGGTAATAACAATACAAGAGGAATTGGTTCTGATGGAACTACTCTCTGGGCATATGATAATAGTGATAGAAAAGTTTATGCTTATACCCTATCCACTAGAATATATGATAGTTCTAAAGACTTTGAAAGTAACGAATTAAGCGGTAATGGAATAAGAGATTTATGGAGCGATGGGACTACTATTTGGATGGTTGATGACTTAGATGATAAAATATATGCGTATAACCTCTCAAATAAAAATAGAGACCCGTCTAAAGATTTTAACACTCTAGTTGGTGCAACAAATAATAAACCTATTTCTATTTGGTCTGATAATACAACAATGTGGGTCTTAGATGATGATGATAATAAAGTTTATGCCTATAATATGGAAACTAAAGCAAGAGACCAATCAAAAGAATTTAATATACCAGGACAGAATGGACATCAAGGTGGCTTTTGGTCTGATGAGACTACAATATGGCTAACAGACTGGTGGGATGAAAAATTATATGGATATAGGTTAGTAAACAAATATGAATAGATTTGTGAATATGATTTTATAGTCAGAAGACCCTCACCTTTGGTGGGGGTTTTCTTTTTTGCATGGCTCCATAATCTATCTTTTTTGTGGGTTATTAAGAAAATGATGAATGTATAACGAGGAATGCAGCATTCAACAATCATAACTCCTCATTAGTAATTCTAAAAGGGTAAATTTATACCTAAAACTTTTCCTTTATTTTTTTTACGATGGTTTGTGCTAATTTTATATGGCTTTCAAAAGTCCAGCCCGCTATATGTGGAGTTATAATAACCGAGGGATTGTTTAGCAAATAGGAAAATTCCTCTGATTGATTTTCTTTTCTAAATATTGTTTCAAAAGAAGTGCTTTCATATTCTAAAACATCTAACCCTGCGCCTATTATTTTTCCATTTTTTAACCCCTGTACTACCTCATCCGTAGCAATAATTTTCCCTCGCGAGGTATTGAGTAGCCAAAACGGATGCGTCATCTTCTCAATAAAATCCCTATTTATCATTCCTATCGTTTCTGAGGTTTGGGGAATATGCAAACTAAGTATCTCTGCTTCTTTTTGTAGGGTTTCTAAAGATACCTGCTTTGCATTCTTATCTCCTACATTCTCTTTACAATCATAACATAGCGTATTCGTGGAAAATCCCTTAAGTTTTTGAGCAAATGCTTTCCCTGTATTTCCATACCCTATAATCCCCACTGTCTTCCCAGATAACTCTTGCCCTCTGTTTTCTTCACGTAACCACTTCCCTTTTTTAATCTGCTGATAGGAAACGTTAATTTTTTGCATTAAAGACAACAACAACCCTAAGCAATGTTCTGCTACGGCATTGCTGTTTCCCTCTGGCGCATTTATAAGCTTGATTTGTTTTTTATGGGCATATGCAACATCTATATTTTCTAATCCCGAACCCACACGCGCAATAAATTTTAATTGTGTTCCTGCGTCTATAAATGTTTTATCTATATAGAACCTACTGCGGATGACTACCCCCTCATATTTTGGAAGTAGCGCTATTATCTCTTGGAAAGATTGCGTAAATGCTTCCGTATTTTTGTGCCCTAAATTCTCTAAATTTGCTATAAGGCAAGGGTGGTTTTTATCAATATGAAGAATCCGCATTCGCTTATCTTTATTTTTTGAAAAGTCCTTTCTTTACCCCTATATATTTATTGGCAAGTGCAACACAACTTATTTGATAACCTATAACTACAGAAATTATCCCTAGAAACGCACCCACATAAATATCTATAAAAAAATGTTGTAATAAATATACTCTACTTATCCCTACCAAAACCGCCAAAAACAATGCCGTTCCACTTATCCATCTTTTATTGCATAAAATACTAAGGAAGAGGAGGAGTGCAAAACCCGTCATCGTATGTCCACTGGGAAAAGTATTATAGGAGTGATACTCAAAGCCGTCTATAAAATGGGTAAGTTCTCCATTCGTAAAAAATGCTGTGGGTCGCGCAAGTCCTTTAAATAGAAGTTGCTTGAAAATATATGTCAATATTCCCGTCATTAATAAGGAAATCGTTCCCATAATGGCGTAATCATATCTTATAAATAGTGCAATGACAATAGGAAAAATAAAGAGTATCCCATTCCCTAATTCCGTATAGGTTTTAAAAAAGGTATCTAAACTTGAAGTTGCGTACTGATTTAAAAAAATAACTTCGGTTCCTTTTGGAAAAATAGAAATTACAATAAGTCCAAAGATAAAAAAGATAGCATAAAAGATAAAAAAAGGTCTAAGGGTTGGTAATTTAAACATAATACTGTTTTTAAGAAAAGACCACAAATTTATAAAACTATAATGTAATTTTGTTTGAAAATACCCATTCAATCATTTTTTATGGAAAAAGTCACCCCCAAAAAAAAACTCGGACAGCATTTTTTAAAAGAGAAAACCATCGCCGCTAAAATAGCAAATGCACTCCCAGACAATACCCCTAAAAATGTCTTGGAAATTGGTCCAGGAACTGGAATGCTTACGCAATTTTTAGTAGAAAAAGACCTCAATTTGTATGTTATTGATATTGACAAAGAATCCATCGCCTATCTACATACACATTTTACTGAGTTAAAGGGAAAAATAATAGAAGGAGATTTTTTAAAATATGATCTTTCTCTTTTATTTAAAAATCAACCCTTTAGCATAATAGGAAATTTTCCCTACAATATTTCCTCACAAATTCTTTTTAAGCTTTTGGAGTACAAAACCCAAATTCCCAAGTTTGTAGGCACTTTTCAAGAGGAGGTAGCGCAAAGAGTTTGTGCCGTGCCAAACAACAAGCAATACGGAATACTATCTGTGCTTTTGCAAGCTTTTTATGAAACCAAATACTTGTTTAAAATTAATGCCTCTGCTTTTTATCCGCCTCCAAAAGTGACTTCTGGAGTAATTTTTTTAGAAAGAAAATCTACAAGTATTGATTGTGATGAGAAAATTTTTTTCAAAATAGTAAAACAAGGGTTTCAACAACGAAGAAAAACATTAAAAAATAGTTTAAAACCCATTATAAAAGAAGCCCATTATACAGAAAATAGTATTTTTGGCAAACGACCTGAACAACTCTCTGTAAATGATTTTATAACCCTCGCAAAAATAATTGAAAATGACCCTGTTTAAACTAGATAACAAATTAATTGAGGAAATCCAAATTCTCATTGAAGCGCAAAAAAAAGAAGCTTTGCTCGAGAAGTTTAAACCCTTCCACTTTGCAGATGTGGCAGAAATTATTCAAAATATCCCATTAAACGATGCCATCTATATCATCAAAATTTTAGACAGCGAACAAAGTGGTGAAATCCTCGCAGAAGTAGAAGAAGATTTACGAGAGAAAATCATAGAAACATTATCTATCAGTGAAATTTCACAAGAAATTGAAACCTTAGATACCGATGATGCGACCGATTTAATATTAGAACTTCCCGAAGAAAAGCAAAAAAAAGTCTTATCTAAGATAAAAGATAAAGAGCTAGTTAAGAATATAAAAGAGCTTTCCAACTATGAAGAAGATACGGCAGGGGCGTTTATGGCAAAAGAATTAGTCAAGGTAAATTTAAACTCTAGTATTTTAAATTGTCTTACAGAGATGAGAAAGTACGCTAAAAATGTAACTAGAGTGCATTCTATATATGTGGTCAACAAACAAAACAAACTCAAAGGCAGATTATCGCTCAAAGATATTCTGACTGCTAAATCTAACGCGATAATCAAAGATGTATATATTCCAAAAGTCGATTATGTGAGGGTAGATGAAGAAATAGAAGATGTTGCCTTATTAATGCAGAAATATGATTTAGAAGCCATCCCTGTAGTAGATGAAAATCATATTCTTTTAGGACGTATTACCATTGATGATGTGGTGAGTTTTATTAAAGAAGAAGCCACTAAAGATTATCAATTAGCGGCAGGAATATCTAAAGATGTAGAAGTAAATGATACCGTTTTAGCCCTTTCCAGAGCAAGATTTCCTTGGCTACTACTTGGACTTTTGGGAGGGATAGGAAGCGTCTTTATTCTAAAAGGCTTTGAGGATATTATGATGCAAAAAACGTTACGAAATTTATTTTTTTATACTCCCCTTATCGCTGCAATGGCAGGAAATGTAGGGGTTCAATCTTCCGCAATTATTGTTCAGGGGCTCGCTAATAAAGTGATTAAAGGGCCGCTTATTTCAAAACTCCTAAAAGAAATAAGGGTAAGTATTCTAAATGGTGTTTTACTAAGTTTGGTTGTAATCCTTTTTGGATTTATTATTAAGCAAGATATTTTATTAAGCACCACTATTGCTTTTTCTATGTTGAGTGTTATCGTACTTTCTGGATTAATCGGTACCATAATCCCCTTAATCCTAGATAAAAGAGGAATTGACCCTGCGATTGCTACAGGTCCTTTTATCACTACTGCAAATGATATTTTAGGAATTTTTATGTTCTTTTTGATTGCAAAAAGTATGTTAGGGTTCTAAATACTTAAAAAAAAAGGGAAAAAAACCATATTAGTTGACTTTATATCAAAAATATACTTATTTTTGCGGTCAAAATTTACAAAATTATGAAATATAAAATTATTTTACTTTTAACAACAGTTTTTATGTTGTCTTCTTGTATTTCTAAAGAAGAATTCGAGGCATTACAAAAAAAGCAACAAGAAACTGAAGCTTCATTAAATGAAGCAAATGAGAAATTAGACACTACTACTAAAGAAAGAGATGAGGCTTTAACTGAGCTTAGTGCTTTAAAAGAGCAAGTTGCTTTCTTAAAAGAGAGTAACAGAAGTCTTATTGATAACGTAGGTGGATTAACTATGTTAACTCAAAAAGGCGCTGAAAATCTTGAAATGTCTTTAGAAAGTCTTAAGGAAAAAGATGTACAAATCAAATCCCTTCAAGATGCTGTAACTAGAAGAGACTCTGTCGCTTTTGCGTTAGTAAGTAGTTTAAAAGGAGTGTTAGGTAACTTAAACGACGATGACATTGAAATCAATGTTGAAAAAGGAGTTGTTTATGTATCTATTTCTGACAAATTATTATTTAGAAGCGGTAGCTTTGTTGTAACAAGAAGAGCTAAAACTATTTTAGGAAAAATTGCTAAAATATTAAAAGAAAAATCTGATATTGAATTCTTAGTAGAAGGACATACAGATAGCGTTCCTGTTAAAAAAGAAGCTATTCCTAACGTAATCGATAACTGGGATTTAAGTGTAAAAAGAGCTACTTCTGTAGTCCGTGTACTTCAGTATAACTTTAAAGTTGATCCTAAGAGAATGACGGCTGCTGGAAGAAGTTATTACAATCCTAAAAATAGTAACAAAACACGTTCTAATAGAGCAAAAAATAGAAGAACTAGAATAGTTATTCTACCTAAATTAGATCAGTTTACTAAACTTATTGAGGATGGTTTTGCTAAAGCAAAATAATTTATAACAACCTTATAGAATTAAAAAGCCTGAACGTTTGTTCAGGCTTTTTTTTTGGATTACACTTAAAAATATTCCTTATTTAGTTCTAGCTATAGCTTCTATTCTTATACGCTTCACTATTGCTACCAATCCATTTGCACGTGTAGGAGAAAGGTGTTCTTTTAGTCCTATAGAATCAATAAAACTCAAATCTGAATTTACAATCTCTTTAGGCGATTGATTAGAATATACCCTCAGTAATAGTGCAATAATACCTTTTGTAATAATTGCATCTCCATCCGCTTTATAAATCATTTTTCCGTCTTGAAAATCCGCGTGAAGCCATACATTACTTTGGCATCCTTTTACGATATTTTCGTCTGTCTTATGTTGTGGTTCTATAAGCGGGAGGGACTTCCCTAAATCAATGATATATTCATATTTTTCCGTCCAATCACTGAAAATAGCAAACTCCTCTATAATTGATTCTTGGATTTCTTTAAGTGTTTGCATATTATTTTAAAAGTGTAATTGCTTTTTGAATTCCCTTCACAAGAGTGTCAATTTCTGATAGAGTATTGTATACTGCAAAAGAAGCTCTTACCGTCCCGGGGATGTTATAATAACTCATAATCGGTTGTGCGCAATGATGTCCTGTCCTGACAGCAATTCCCAATTTATCCAAGATATTTCCCAAATCATAGGGGTGTATTCCTTCAATATTAAAAGAGATTACCGCTGTTTTGTTTGCTACATTGCCATAAATATGTAATCCCTCAATATTCAAAAGAGATTTAGTTGCGTACTCAAGAAGGGTTTTTTCATGGTTTGCAATGTTATCTATGCCAATCCCTTTTATAAAATCTATGGTAGCTCCAAATGCAATTCCTCCTGAAATATTAGGAGTTCCTGCTTCAAACTTATGAGGTAATTCCGCATACGTTGTTTTCTCAAAAGTAACTTCATGTATCATTTCACCACCTCCTTGATATGGCGGTAATGAATTTAATAACTCCTCTTTTCCATATAAAAATCCTACCCCTGTTGGGCCATACATCTTATGGGCAGAAACCGTATAAAAATCTACATCTATTTCTTGAAAATCTGCTTTGATATGTGGTGCCGCTTGTGCGCCATCTATGAGCACCTTTGCATTTACCGCGTGTGCCTTTTTAATTATTTCTTTAATGGGGTTAATCGTTCCTAAAGCATTAGATACGTGATTAACGACTACTAACCTAGTCTTAGCGTTAAGTAACCTATCAAAGGCAGACATCTCCAACTCTCCGTTTATATTCATTGGTATCACCTTGAGTTCTGCCCCTGTTTGTTCACAAAGCATCTGCCAAGGAACAATATTTGAATGGTGCTCTATCTCAGAGACAATCAGTTCCTCTCCTTTATTAAGTAGAGAGGCATATCCAGAAGCTACCAAATTTATTCCATGTGTAGTCCCAGAAGTAAATATAATTTCATGGCTTTCTTTAGCATTAAAATACGTTTGGATATTTTTTCTTGCTCCTTCGTATAATTCTGTCGCTTCTTGGCTTAATGTATGTACACCTCTATGAATATTTGCATTGTATTTGGCGTAGTAATTTGCGATAGTGTCAATTACTTGCTTTGGCGTTTGAGAAGTCGCTGCATTGTCTAAATAAATAAGGGGAACGTCGTTTACTTTCCTCTGTAAAATAGGAAAATCTGCTCTTATTTTATCGATATTAATTCCCATGAAGTAGTCTATCTAATGAAAACTAAATTGTAAGTTAAACCCTAATTTTTCTGCAAGTATTTCATTGATTTTTTTCTTTACAAAAGGATTTTTAAGTTCTTCAATAATATTATTTGTAAAAGCATAGGTAAGGATAGCTTTCGCCTCTTTATGAGAAATACCTCTAGATTGTAAATAAAACAATGCCTTTTTATCTATTTGACCCACTGTACATCCATGAGAACATTTCACGTCGTCAGCAAATATCTCTAATTGGGGTTTCGTATTTATAGTAGCAGTATCTGTAAATATAATATTATTATTTTGTTGAAAAGCATTGGTTTTTTGCGCCTCTTTTTCAACTTTAATTTTACCATTAAAAACTCCCGTTGACCTATCAAAATAAACCCCTTTATAATCTTGATGACTTTCACAATTGGGGTGTTGGTGATGCACTAAAGTATAGTTATCTACATGTTGCTCCTTTTCAATTAAGGTAACTCCTTTTAATATGGAATTTATCCGTGACCCTTCTTGATAAAAGTTGAGATTATTTCTAATAAAATTACCTCCAAAAGAAAATGTATATACCCCTACTTCGCTTTTTTCTTCTTGACGAATAAACGTATTATCTATTAATGAGGCCGTATCTAAATCATTCTGAAGCTTATAATAATTCACTTGTGCCCCCTTAGCTACAAACACTTCCGAAACAACATTAGTAAGTACTTCATGAGGCGCTATACTATGGTGTTTTTCTATGATTTCTACTTGAGCGTTTTCTTCCACTACTATTAGATTTCTTGGCTGTATAAACAAAGGATTTTGTTGTTTTCCTGTGGAAAAATTTATGATTTCAATAGGGTAGTCAACTACTGTGTTTTTTGGAATATGTATATACGCTCCATCTCTAACATAGGCAGTATTAAGTTGAATAAGGTCTTCTTGTTTTGCGCCTAATTTATTGTAATAGGTATTTAGAATGTCTTTATATTTATTTTGCACAGAGGCAGATGAAAGTACACATATATCATGCCCTTGATGAGAAGTATGCGATAAAAATGGATTATAAATCCCATCCACAAAAACTATCTTATACGAATCTGCCGCCGTTAAAAAATATTCTTTAAGGTCGTTAAGTTTATGATTAGCTAATTCTTTTGGGAAAATAGAATAATCATTTTGAAGAAGCTTTAACAAAACTGGATAGGAATATTTCCAAGCCTCATCTCCTTTACTGGGAAATCCTGTTTTTTCAAATTCTGCAAAACTATCAAGTCTATGAGAATGAAGAAAAGACTTCTTTTCTACTTGTTCTTCAAAAGCAATAAAATAGGACAGTAATTTTTCTTTTAAATGATTCATTTTTCAGTATTACTTTATCCAATCATACCCTTTTTCCTCTAATTCTTTGGCTAACTCTTTGTCTCCAGATTTTACAATTTTCCCATCGTGAATCACATGTACAAAATCTGGAACTATATAATCTAAAAGTCTTTGATAGTGTGTAATTACTACAATTGCATTAGTATTATTTTTAAAGGTATTTACCCCCTTTGCAACAATTTTTAGCGCATCAATATCTAGTCCAGAATCGGTCTCATCTAAAACCGCTAATTTTGGATTGAGCATCATCATTTGAAAAATTTCATTTCGCTTTTTTTCTCCCCCAGAAAAAGACTCGTTTAACGAGCGAGATAAAAACTTTTGATCTATTTCTAATAATTTAGATTTTTCTCTAATCATTTTTAACATCTCTGCCGCAGGTATGTTGGGTAAACCTTTCGCCTTTTGACAAGAATTTAAAGCCGTTTTAATAAAATTTGTAACGGTAATTCCTGGAATTTCTACAGGGTATTGAAAAGAAAGAAAAACCCCTTTATGCGCTCTTTCTTCAGTATCTAATTCAAGTAAATCTTCTTTGTCAAAAATTATTTCTCCATTGGTCACCTCATAGGTTTCATCTCCTGCAATCACTGAAGAAAGTGTACTTTTTCCAGAACCATTAGGCCCCATTATCGCATGAACCTCTCCAGGTTTAATTTCTAAATTAATTCCTTTTAATATTTGTTTTTCTTCTACCTCTACGTGTAAATCTTTTATTGATAACATATTTGTATTTTTTTATTATCCTACAGAACCTTCTAAAGATATTTCTAATAACTTTTGTGCTTCTACAGCAAATTCCATAGGGAGTTTATTTAAAACCTCTTTACTAAACCCTTTCACTATAAGTGCAATTGCCTCTTCCGTATCAATGCCTCGTTGATTGCAATAAAATATTTGCTCTTCCCCTATTTTACTTGTAGTTGCTTCGTGTTCTATTTGTGCTGAACTATTTTTTGTCTCTATATAAGGAAAGGTATGTGCGCCGCACTTATTTCCCATTAAAAGTGAGTCACATTGAGAAAAATTTCGCGTGTTCTCTGCCCGAGAATTTACTTTTACTAATCCCCTGTAACTATTTTGAGAGTAACCTGCTGAGATTCCTTTAGAAATAATCGTACTCCTCGTATTTTTTCCTAAATGTATCATTTTTGTTCCAGTATCTGCTTGCTGATAATTATTAGTCACAGCAATAGAATAAAATTCTCCAATCGAATTATTTCCTTTTAAAATACACGAGGGATATTTCCAAGTAACCGCAGAACCCGTTTCTACCTGTGTCCATGATATTTTAGCATTGTCATGACAAATCCCTCTTTTAGTCACAAAATTATACACACCTCCTTTACCCTCTTTGTCCCCTGGAAACCAATTTTGTACTGTAGAATATTTTATTTCTGCATCGTCTAAAGCAATTAATTCTACTACCGCTGCATGCAATTGGTTCTCATCACGCATGGGCGCAGTACATCCCTCTAAATAACTCACATAACTTCCTTTATCAGCAACGACTAAAGTACGTTCAAACTGACCTGTCCCTCCTTGATTAATTCTAAAATATGTAGATAATTCCATTGGGCATCTTACCCCTTTAGGGATATAACAAAAAGAGCCATCAGAAAAAACGGCTGCATTTAGTGCTGCGTAAAAATTATCGCTCGCTGACACTACAGTACCTATATATTTTTTTACCAATTCTGGATGCTTTTCTATCGCTTCTGACATGGAGCAAAAAATAATCCCTTTTTTCGCTAACGTATCCTTAAAAGTGGTAGCTACAGATACAGAATCCATCACAACATCTATTGCAACGCCTGCCAGTTTTTTTTGCTCTGCTATTGAAATTCCTAGCTTATTAAATGTGTCCAAAAGTTCTGGGTCTACTTCATCTAAACTCTTGTATTTGTCTTTTTTCTTTGGTGCGGAATAATACGAGATTTTTTGGAAATCTACTTCTTTATAATTAACATTTGGCCATTTGGGATAAGCCATTTTTTTCCAATTTTTATAGGCTTTTAATCGCCAATCTGTCATCCATTTAGGCTCGTTTTTACGTTTAGAGATTTCTTTTATTACTTCCTCATTTAAACCTTTTTCAATGGTGTCTGACTCTATATCAGTATAAAACCCATATTCGTACTCCTTGTTCTCTAGTTCCTTTTGTAATTCTTTCTCAGTATATGCCATGATTACTTTTTATAAGGAAAAACTTTCACCACAACCACAAGTTCTATTTGCATTGGGATTATTAAAAATAAGTCCTTTTCCATTTAATCCGCCAGAATATTCTAAAATAGTCCCCGCAATGTATAGGGAGCTTTTTTTGTCTACAAGAATTCTTATCCCGTTGTCTTCATAAAAACTATCCGCCTCTCCTTTAGCAGAATCAAATTTTAAATCATACGACAAGCCCGAACAACCTCCACTCTTTACACCTACACGTAAAAAGTCTTTTTGAGGGTCAAACCCTTCCGATTGCATTAATACAGAAATCTTCTCTTTTGCTGATTCAGAAACTTTTATCATAATGAAAAATTAATAAGTCACAAAGATATTGTTTTTTAAACAAAAAAACTCTCCTAAATTTGAAGAGTTTTTTATAATTAAATTTTAAAAAATAGGTTTATAACCCAATATAATACCTAAAATTAGAATCCATCTGGTACCTCAGGACTCGTAATATTTAATCTTACAATATAGGGAGTTGTGAGATATCCACTTGCTGAAACATTAATTGGCACCACCGATTGTGTTATAGGAATAGTTAATTCTGGTAATAAAGTAATCGCTGTACCTGACACTGAAATAACTGCTCCTTCAGTAGCTGATGGGTTTGTTTTTAAAGTAGGTGTAGTTACCAAAGATTTAATGGTAAAACTAGGATTTACTCCAGAAATTGCTATAGACCCTCCAGACAATACAAATTCTGTTCCTGATAGCTCTACATTATTAAACAAAATAAAATTACCCGTTATTGTAGCGGGATAATCTACATTGCTTATCCTAATAACTGAAGCATCTGCTGTAGCATATTCTGTGGGGACTTGTTTTGCTGTTATGCTTAACACATATGTTTTTGTGTTGCCATCTTCTGCTGTAACTACTAAATTTGTGTCACCCGTACTCAACGTAGAGGTTCCAGCTGTCACATCAGCATCTGCCGCTTTAAGTGTCGCTCCATCTGATACAGTAAAACTTTTAATTGTAGCTGTCTCTCCTGAAGTGACTATTAATCCAGTAAAGGAAACAGTACTTGTTCCTATTGTTGCCGAGTAATCTTTACTTGCATAGGTTATTGTAAGCGCTGTTAAGTCATTTCCTGTTTTTTGAGTAGTATTTGGTCTACAGGCAATTAATAATGCCATTGGTAAAATAAGGTATAAATATTTCATAATGTTAATTTTTTAATTAATAATGCAAAACTATAAAAATTATTGAAACAACTCTTTTAAAATTATTTATCTTTGCCCCTTATTAAAAAATTATTATGTCAACATTACTCAAAAAACTTTCATTATCTGTTCTAACGATTTCTATTATTACCTTTAGCGTCTTTCA
>JAMJVX010000079.1 GCA_023558315.1 Flavobacteriaceae bacterium | reverse complement strand
TTTTCTTGAAATCGTTGGGTCGCTTTGCCGATGCCATAGGTCATGATGCTGATAAGGTGAAGCACCTCTATTCCTTCTTTTCTGATGCCCTCAATCGCTTTTATGCTACTTCCCCCAGTAGAGACAAGGTCTTCTATTACAACCGCCTTTTGTATCCTTTCTTCTGCGCCTTCCACTTGCTTTTTTAAACCGTGCTTTTTTGGTTCTGGACGCACATAACAGAAGGGTTTTTGTAAATGTGTGGCAATCGCAAATCCCAAGGGTATTCCTCCCGTTGCGACGCCTATTATCCCGTCACAATTAGCTAGTTGCTCGGAAGCGTTTATCACAGAAACAAATGCTTTTAAAAGAGAATCTACCGCACTAGGAAAAGAAAGTATTCTACGATTGTCGCAATAAATAGGCGATTTAATCCCAGAAGCCCACGTAAAGGGTTCTTTCGTATTGAATTGAATACATTTGCTATTAATGAGCTCTTTGGCGACAAGGATTGATTGAGGAGATATTTTCATATTATATATTTACTCTTTCTATATCTGCCCCTAATTGTTGTAATTTCTTATCAATGCTTTCATACCCCCTATCTATTTGTGAAATGTTATGAATATAACTTGTTCCCTTTGCGGAGAGGGCGGCGATAAGAAGGGCTAGACCGGCTCTAATATCTGGAGAAACCATATTCGTGGCTCTTAGCGTATCTTCAAAATTATGTCCTATTACGGTCGCTCTATGTGGGTCGCATAAAATTATTTTAGCCCCCATGTCTATCAGCTTATCTACAAAAAACAATCTGCTTTCAAACATTTTTTGGTGTACCAAAACACTTCCTTTCGCTTGGGTGGCTACTACGAGAACGATACTTATTAAATCTGGTGTGAAACCGGGCCATGGAGCATCTGATATCGTAAGAATAGAACCGTCAATAAAGGATTGAACTTCGTAGTTTTTCCCTTCCATGTCTACCAATAAATCATCATCCCCTGTTTTTTCAATGGAAATTCCTAATCGTTTAAATATCGTTGGAATAATTCCCAAATTTTCCCAAGACGCGTTTTTGATGGTAATCTTACTTCTAGTCATTGCAGCAATACCAATCCAACTACCAATTTCAATCATATCTGGAAGTATGTGATGCGTCGTTCCTTTTAACGATTTTACACCTTGTATGGTTAGCAAGTTTGAGCCTATTCCTGTTATCTTCGCTCCCATACTATTTAACATCTTAGAAAGTTGTTGTAAATAGGGTTCGCAAGCGGCATTGTAAATCACTGTCTCTCCCTCAGCTAATACACTTGCCATCAAAATATTTGCCGTTCCTGTGACAGAGGCTTCATCTAAATATATTTTTGTGCCCTTTAATGTCTCACACGAAGCATTGTATGCTTTGCTTTGATTATCATATTCAAAACTTGCGCCTAAGCTCTTTAGTCCATCAAAGTGGGTATCTAACCTCCTTCTCCCTATCTTATCCCCTCCCGGTCTTGGAATAAAACCTTTTTTAAATCTTGCTAAAAGAGGACCCACAAGCATTATGGAGCCGCGAATACTTGAAGCTGCCTTTGAATAGTCTGAAGAATATAATTTCTCAATAGCAACCGTATCCGCTTGAAAGGAATATGCGCCTTGCGATAACTGAGTAACTTTTACACCTATTATTTGTAATAAAGAAATTAGCTTCCTTATATCAATAATATCTGGTATATTTTTAATGATTACCTCCTCTGGAGTTAATAGGACTGCACAGAGAATTTGCAAGGCTTCATTCTTTGCCCCTTGGGGAGTTACCTCTCCGTTTAGTGATTTTCCTCCCGTTATTTTAAACGCTTCTTTCAAAAAATGCTTATTTACTTTTGGGTTGTCTTTTATCCGTTGGTTGCGTTCTTCTCTCTGTTGTTTGCGCTCTTCTTTCTGTTGTTTGGGGTCTTTTATCGTGAGGTTGTGTTCTTCTCTTTTTTGTTGCAGAAGAGGTACTTTTCATATACTTTAGCAATACAGCAGATTGAGAAAGCGGGGTTTCTTCGATATTTATCGTTAATTTCCCTTCTGAAAGCTCTTCTAAATGCGAAACAATCAGTTCATCTGAAACGTCCTTTTTGTTCCAAACTAAATAACATTTTTTCATGTGATTGGCAATCGTGTATATCAATCCTTTCTTCCAACTATCCTCTTTCCAATCCATCGCCATGGTTATCATTTTTTTTATGTTATTCCCATAAAATCTATATTTTGTAGTTGATATAGGGTAAGACAATGGCGTGGGGCGCTCTCTTAACTTTTCTTTATCGGGCTTCTCATAGGGAAAATCAATATCCAATTTGAAATCTGACATAATATATAATTGGTCCCATAATCGGATTATTTCTGACTCGTCTTTTACTTTAGAGTTTAACGTTTTCATCACTTTTATAATCTCCTTTGCAGCATCGTTTCTCTTGGCTTTGTCCTCTATGGACAATGCGTGGTCAATCATGTTTTGAACGTGTCTTCCGTATTCTGGAATGGCTAACGATTTCTTATCGGTATTATATTGTAGATCCATTTATTTTAATTAAGGCGCAAAAATAACTATTTATTTTAAAAGGAGTACATTATGCGTTTTTTATTATATTTGTGAAATTTAAAAATTATTACTTATGAAATATTATATACATGTCATTAAAAATTATGCTACATTTAGCGGTAGAGCAAGAAGAACAGAATATTGGATGTTTGTCCTTTTTAACATTATTTTTACCTCAGTTTTTACTTTATTAGATTATTTTTTTGGACTTAATTCTATAATTTTAAATTACGGTCCATTTTATATATTGTATTTCTTATTTATTTTTATTCCTTATTTAGCAGTAGTAGTTAGAAGATTACATGATGTAGGTAAAAGTGGCTGGTATTATTTATTAGTCTTTCTTCCAATTATTGGATGGATATGGTTATTTGTTTTACTTGTAACGGACAGCCAAAAAGGAGAAAATAAATGGGGTAAAAATCCAAAAGGACAAAACGAGAAGGAATATTTTTCTGGAGAATAAATTTATCAATACGAAACCAA
>JAMJVX010000078.1 GCA_023558315.1 Flavobacteriaceae bacterium | reverse complement strand
TTTATTAGAAAAGGAAAATGCCGTGGTAAGTATTGCCTCTATTTCTTTAGCTAATTTTTAAAATTATTTTAAAGAAAAAAGGGATTTCTATTAAAGGCTAATAAGGATATCTATTGCAGTCAGTAGCAATTTACTTATTTCATTTTCTAACTCATCATTAAAAACTAATAATAAAAATCACTCTAATCACAACTTGTAGATAAAACCTGCCCAGAATCTCTAAATAAATGAGTGATAATTTGCCCACTTGCGGTTTGGATACAAGTTAATGAAGAATTATTTCTCACATGTAAATAAGTCAAAGACGTATTATTACTGACATCTATAGAAGACAATGAATTATTATATATATCTAATCTATTTAAAGACAAAGCACCATTTAAATTTATTGATGTTAAGGAATTATTATATACATTTAAAAAAGTTAAAGACGTATTATTACTTACATCTATAGTAGTCAAAGAATTATTATAGACATCTAAACTATTAAAAGACGAAGCACCACTCAAACTTATGGAGGTTAAAGAATTATTTCTTACATCTAAATAAGTCATAGAGGAGTTACTACTGACGTCTAAATTTCTCAAGTCATTATTACTAACATCTAAAAACTTCAAAGATGAAGCGCCATTTAAATTTATTGTTGTTAAGAAATTATTATATAGTACCAATACGGTCACAGATGTATGACTATTTAAATCGAATGTAAACAAATTATTATAAGGTGCTGCTAAATAAGTCAAAGACGTATTATCACTGACATCTAAAGTAGCTAAAGAATTATTAAATATAACTAATCTATTTAAAGACGAAGCACCATCTAAATTTATTGATGTTAAGGAATTATTATATATATCTAATCTATTTAAAGACGAAGCGCCATTTAAATTAATGGAGGTTAAGGAATTATTATCTAAATCTAAAAAAGTTAAAGACGAATTATTACTTACATCTATAGTAGTCAAAGAATTATCTTGAACAGCTAATCTATTTAAAGAAGAAGCGCCATTTAAATTAATGGAGGTTAAAGAATTACTTTTCACATTTAAATAAGTTAAAAAGCTGTTATTACTGACATCTAAATTCGTTAAATAATTACTATATGTACTTAAATAAGTCAAAGCTGTATTAATACTGACATCTAAATTCGTCAAAGAATTACTATATGTACTTAAATAAGTCAAAGCCGTATTACTACTGACATCTAAATTCGTAAAGGAATTATTGCCTATATATAAATTAGTCAAAACTGTATTACTAGTGACATCTAAATTCGTCAAAGAATTACTATGTGCACTTAAAAAATTCAAATTAGTATTGGCAGATAAATCTATAACCGTGAGGGAATTAGTATATGCAAGCAAATACGTCAAAGACGTCATAAAAGCCACGCCACTTATGGAAGTGATATTTCTATGAAACGCTTTTAAATTTTTTATTCTTTCCAAAGCATCTTGTCTGATAGAGGTCCCCGAGACATCGCTATTGTTTACCGCACTATTCGTAATAATCACGTTTCTAAAATTAGTATCTGGAATGTGGATACGAGGGGGGGCAACGAGTATCACAAGGGTATAAGTTTGTGTACTTTTGTCTTGTGCGGTGACGATGAGGCTCTCTCCACTAATCCTCAATGTATCCCCTTCGCTTTTGTTTGCGGTAGCGTTTGGTGAAAGGGTAAGGGTTTTTATCGTTACTTGGGTGGTTCCGTTCAGTAACTCTGGAAAAGTTACGGTCGTTCCCGTTCTAGTACCCGTATAATCCGTATCGTTTGCGGTGATGACCATTGCGGTGATGTCTTTTCCAGTAGTAGCAGGGGTTACGGATATCGCAAGGGTATAAGTTTGTGTGCTGTTGTCTTGTGCGGTCACTACAATACTATCTCCAGTAACGGATACGGCATCGTTTACGTTTTTATCTGTGGTGGCGTTTGTAGAAACTGTGAGCGATTTTATACTTGCCTCAGTCGTACCAAAAGGCAATATGGGAAACGCGATGTTTGTTCCACTTATCGTACCCGTATAGTCTGTGCTGTTTGCGGTAATTACGATAGCAGTAATGTCTTTTCCAGTCGTTGCAGGTTTGGTAGATAGTGTGACCGAATAACTTTTTATGTCCCCATTTTCTGCGGTAACAATTATTTTGGTGGGCGTCCCTAAAGTTATAATGTCTCCAACGGATTTATTAACTGATGCTTTGTTAGAAACCTCAAGAGTCTTAATTGCTAATTCTGTAATGCCTTTAGGTACTTCAAAAAAATAAGTAACTTCAGAGGCATCTTCTAAAGAGAATACTGTTCCCTCAGCAAGAAATGATACATGCAATGCAGTATAATCATTGGTTCCATCACTAAGAATTAGATTAGTTATAAGTTTACCTGTTTCTTTTTCTTCTTCTGGATTACATTGAATAAAGATTGTTCCTGTTAGTAAAAGTAAGGCAAGAGCTAAAAATAGTTTTTTCATGGGTGTAAAAGTATAGAATACCAAAAGTACTTTTTTTTTTGATAATCATGATTTTTATAAAGTTTAATTTTTTACTTATAGCAACAGACATTGTTAACTCAATTACCTAAAAAACACTATTTTTGCACCCTTAAAAAATAACAGGTTTTGAATAGTATTTATAGGACGCAGTACTGCGGCACACTCACTAAAAAACATATAGGAGAAAAGGTAGTTTTATCAGGCTGGGTAAGCAAGATAAGAGATAAGGGGTTTTTGCTTTGGATAGATTTACGAGATAGAGAAGGGATTGTACAGTTGGTATTTGATGGGAAACATACACCTCAAGGACTATTAGAAAGAGCAAGAAACTTACAACGAGAGTTTGTTATACAAATAGAGGGAACAGTTGTAGAAAGAGAAGCAAAAAATCCTAAAATATCCACAGGAGATATTGAAATAGTTGTTACTGCAATGACAATTTTAAACGAGTCAAAAACACCTCCTTTTACAATTGAGGAAAATACGGATGGGGGCGAGGAACTGAGAATGCAATATCGTTATTTAGATATACGTAGAGTACCTATCAAAGAAAATTTACTTTTTAGACATAAACTGACTATGGAAGTTAGAAAGTTTTTGTCTGATGTAGGTTTTATAGAAGTGGAAACGCCCTATTTAATAAAGTCAACGCCAGAAGGCGCAGAGGATTTTATCGTTCCCTCTCGTGTAGATAAAGGAATGTTTTACGCCTTGCCACAATCGCCTCAAACTTTCAAGCAACTCCTAATGGTGGGAGGTATGGATAAGTACTTCCAAATTGTGAAGTGCTTTAGAGATGAGGACTTTAGAGCAGATAGACAACCAGAATTCACACAGATAGATTGCGAGATGTCTTTTGTAAACCAAGAAGAAGTGCTATCGCAGTTTGAAGCGTTATTAAAACATTTATTGAAAACACTTAAAGGGATTGAAATTGTAGATGCTATTCCACGAATTTCGTATGCTGATGCGATGGATAATTATGGAAGCGATAAGCCAGATATTCGTTTTGATATGCAGTTGAAAGATATCACAGATATCGCCCAAGGAAGAGGATTTAATTTGTTTGATACACAAGAGTATGTAGGAGGAATAGTAATACCTAACGGTGCTGAATATAGTAGAAAGCAAATTGATGAATTGATAGATTGGGTAAAGCGCCCCCAAGTTGGTGCTAAGGGTATGATATGGGTAAAATTTACTGGAAAAGGAGTAACATCTTCTATCAATAAATATTTTGAACCCTTTGAAGAGAAAGATTTTTCCATATGGCGTGAAAAAACTGGAGCAAAGGATGGTGATTTAGTATTAATCTTAGTGGGACCCAAAGAACAAACGCAAACACAATTAGGAGTATTACGTATGGAAATGGGACGAAGATTGGTATTGAGAAATCCTGAGGAATTTGCCCCATTGTGGGTTGTAGATTTTCCACTTTTTTCAAAGGATGAAGAAACAAATCATTTCCACGCAATGCATCATCCGTTTACGGCACCCAAAGAGGAAGACATGTCACTATTAAAAAGCGCACCTGAAAAAGTCAAAGCCAGTGCCTATGATTTAGTATTAAATGGGCATGAAATAGGAGGAGGCTCGATTCGAATTCATCGTAAAAAATTACAACAAGAAGTATTTAAATTATTAGGGTTTACTCCAGAGGAAGCACAAAGTCAGTTTGGGTTTTTAATGGACGCCTTTCAATATGGAGCCCCTCCACACGGTGGAATTGCTTTGGGCTTAGATAGGCTGGTTGCGCTATTATGTGGTAAAGAAAGTATTAGAGATTTTATTGCATTTCCCAAAAACAATAGTGGAAGAGATACAATGATAAAAGCACCTTCATTCGTTGAAGAAAGTCAAATAAAAAAGAGAGGACTTGTGATTACTGAGATAAACGATGAAGCAGAAGAGTAAAAAATCATTATTAGCAAGATTTTTAGTATGGCGTATAAAACACATACCCAATGAGCGATTTATACATATTCTTAGTGTAGTTGTAGGTATATTATCTGGGTTATTAGCGGTTTTATTAAAAAACATCACTTCGTTTTTTCACTCCTTAACTGAGTATCCCTTTTTTAAAGACAATCATTTTCTTTATTTGATTGCACCCATTGTAGGTATTATACTTACATATTTAATTATCCGTTATGTTTTAAAGAAAGATGTAGGTCACGCTATTCCAGAAACCTTGTATTCTATTTCAAAAAAAAAAGGGATTATTCCATTTCATAAAATATTTTCTCCTTTTTTAACAGCACCTTTTACTGTGGGATTTGGAGGTTCAGTAGGATTAGAGGGTCCCGCAGTTTCTGCCACAAGTGCCATGGCGTCTAATGTATCTCGAGTACTACGTTTAAATCAAGCTAATAGGACATTGCTCTTAGGATGTGCAGCGGCAGCAGCAATGTCAGCAATGTTCAAAGCGCCTATTGCAGCTATTGTTTTTGCAATTGAAGTATTTAGTTTAGATTTAACTTTAGTGTCGTTGCTTCCCTTACTTTTTGCTTCAGTTTCGGCAATTTTAATTTCGTACTTGTTTATGGGGTCAGAAATACTTTTTCATTTTACACTTGAAAAAAGTTTTGAACTTAAGACTATCGTTTTTTATATCCCCTTTGCAGTACTTTGTGGGTTTACTTCTTTATATTTTTCTAAAACGTATTTGTTTTTTGAAAAGATTTTCGGGAATATAAAAAGTAAATTTAAAAAACTCTTATTCGGAGGTATTGCCTTAGGTATTTTGATTTATTTATTTCCCGCTTTTTATGGAGAAGGGTTTAAGGTGATAAATTATTTACTTGAAGAAAATTACCAAAAAATCACAGAAAAAATGCTTTTTTTAAAAGATCACACGAGTAGTTTTCAAATAATTTCGCTACTTATATTGATGGTCTTTTTTAAAATAGTAGCGACAAGTATAACGTTTGGAAGTGGAGGAAAAGGAGGCGTATTCGCCCCCTCACTTTTTACGGGAAGTGTCTTAGGACAATTTTTCGCAAAAGTCGTAAATCAATTTAATTTTGTAAAGTTAGACCCTAGTCATTTTACATTAGTTGGGATGGCTGGAGTTATTGCAGGCGTTCTACATGCTCCTTTGACAGCAATATTTCTAATCGCAGAGCTTACTGGGGGGTATGGATTGTTTTTACCGTTGATGATAACGGTGGGAATATCCTTTGCTATAAATAAAAGTTTTATGCCTTATACATTGTATACCTACAAATTAAAACAAAGAGACCAACTCATTACTCACGACAAGGATATGACAGTTCTTACTTTAATGGAAATTAAAACATTAGTAGAAAATAATTTTGTGCCATTAAAGCCAGATATGCTTTTGGGGCAAATGTTAAAAAAAGGGGTTGCCAAGTCTACGAGAAACCTATTTCCTGTCATCAATGAAAATAAAGAATTAGTGGGCATTATTTTGTTGGATGATATCAGAGAATTTATGTTTGATGTCTCCCAATACGATACACTAAAAGTAGTTTCATTCATGCGTAATCCACCTACTACCATTAATTTTGAAAAGGACAATATGCGACAGATTATGCAAAAATTTGAGCAGAGTCGCGCATGGAATTTACCTGTTATTAAAAACGGGAAATATTTTGGATTTATCTCCAAATCTAAACTATTGACAGAATATAGGAAGCAATTAATTGACTTTACAGACGCTATAAAATAGTTTTTGTTATTTTTGTTTTTTTACACACTTA
Source organism: Flavobacteriaceae bacterium (assembly GCA_023558315.1). Classification (GTDB taxonomy): domain Bacteria; phylum Bacteroidota; class Bacteroidia; order Flavobacteriales; family Flavobacteriaceae; genus JAMJVX01. The sequence goes on along the minus strand of JAMJVX010000078.1, from coordinate 1,889 downwards.
ATGATACGAGAATTTACACTAAAAGACGTTCGCTGTTTCAACGGGGAGCAAAAAATAAAAATACGACCATTGACTTTTTTGATTGGGGAAAATAGTACAGGAAAATCAACGATATTGGGATGTTTCCATGTGTTAATTAAAGCATTAACTTTTGGTAGACGTCACTCAAATGAGGGATTAGATTTTAATGAAAAACCCTATAATATGGGAACGTATGTAGATATTGTTAGAAAAAATGAGCCGAAATTAGAAGAATTTTCTTTAGAATTTACTGTTGGAGAAGATAATAAAATGATAAGACAATTAGTTACTTTTGAAGAGAGTAAAGAAGGGACAGAACCTATAATCAAAGAGATAAAGACTGAATATGAAGGAATAGGAACAATTACAACACAAGTAGAAAAAAGTATTAAAGGGAGGAGGGTTAAAAATATTGAATCTATTACAATTCAAACTAAAAAAAAAGAAATTGTATTAAAAGAAAACTTACATGGTTGGATGAGATTAGAAGATTTTTTAGATCCAAGATACTTACATATTAGACAAATGAATTATTTTAATTTACCAATTAAAAATTTAATAAAGGAAGAAGAAAAATCAGAATATAAAGAGTTTAAGAAATTTATTGAGGAGGTAGATAATAATTTTAAATTTAATAGATTTACAAGAATAAATGATATTTATAGTTTTGCTCCCGTACGTTCTGCACCTAAAAGGACTTATAATCCTACTAAGCCAATTCACGACCCAGAAGGAGGAAGTATTTATACACTACTCAATAATATTTATAGAGAAGAAGATAGATGGAAAAAGGTAAAAAAAGAAATTAAAACGTTTGGTAAGCAATCAAAAATGTTTGATGATATTGATATAAAAACATTTGGAAATAAATCAGACCCGTTTCAAATTAAAGCAAAAGTACGTGGGCAAGAAAGTAATTTAATGGATGTAGGCTATGGGGTCAGTCAAATTTTACCCATATTAGTGACTATTTTTTCAGAACACGCAGATTATTTTGCCATACAACAACCAGAAGTGCATTTACACCCGCGTTCACAAGCAGAACTTTGCTCCTACTTAGTGGATGTTATAAAAAGAGAAAAGAAAAATTTCATAATAGAAACGCATAGTGATTATATGATAGACAGGGCAAGGATTGATGTAATGAAAGGAAAAATTGCTCCAGAGGATGTCTCTATAGTCTATCTTGAACCCAATAGAGAGGAAGTAAAAGTTCATAATATTTCGTTAGATAAAAATGGAAATTTAGAAAACGTCCCCCAAGGATATAGAGATTTTTTCTATAAAGAGAAAGATGAATTATTAGGAATGTTTTAATAAGAAAAGAATATGTGTATTATTATTGATGTTAATTTAAGAAATGAATTTTTTGATGAAAATAATCATGACATGAAACCTATACATAATTGGATTAATAAAAATGGAAAAATTGTTCTTGGTGGTGAATATACTAAAGAATTTTGTAGTATATTAATTAGAAAGAATAGAGAAATAATAGATTCATATAGAGAACGAGGGAAATTAAAAATAATTAAAGATGTTAATATTGAAGAGGAAGAAAAGAGATTAAGTAAGGCTATATTAAAATCTAACGATAGACATATTATAAAATTAGCATTTGCTGCTAATGTTAAAGTTTTAGTAAGTAAAGATAAACCATTACATCAAGATTTTAAAAACATAGTACGAGGTTCTGTTTATCAGAATAAAGACCATAAACGTTTGCTTACTCCAGATACTTGTCCATAAGATATGGAAAAAATACCACAATCCTTCTCAATAAAACAATGGGATAAAGCAGACAGACCGCGTGAAAAAATGATTGCACAAGGGTCAAAGGCGTTATCAAATGCGGAGCTATTAGCGAT
>JAMJVX010000077.1 GCA_023558315.1 Flavobacteriaceae bacterium | reverse complement strand
AATGGAGAAATTACAGATTTAGGAGTAAGTCCTCTAAGTGGTTATGGATTTGTGTATAGCACTACAAGTGGTGATGCGTTAACGTTAACGGGGAGTGGTACTTCTATTCAAGTCGGTACAAGTATAGGAACTGAAACCTTTTCAAATAGCGTAACTGGATTAAATGCGAGTACGAAATATTACTATGTAACGTATGCTAGAAATGATGCTGGAACAGCGTATGGGAATATCGTTAGTTTCACTACAAATGCATTTGGGACAGCTACTGTCACTCTTGGCAATATATCCCCAGCATTAAATAGTGGGGCAATCTCTGGAGAGATTACAAATATTGGAAGTCCAGGGGATACCGTTTCTGATTATGGTCATATATGGAGTTTAGCTAATGATAATTTAACGGTTTCATTGTCCACAAAAACAGATATAGGCTCAACTACAACGGCTCTATCTTTTGGTAGTAATGCCACAGGATTAAATAAGAACACACGCTATTATGTTCGTAGTTATGCAATAAATTCGGGGGGTACAGTATATAGTAATATTGGAGAGTTCACTACATTTAATAATGAGACCTCCATTTTGTCACTAGGAATAGAATCAGGGAGTTATTCACAAACCCTTTCTGGGAGTGCTATTGATGGAACTACAATCTCCTTTACAAATATTCCGTATTCACAAACACAAGCAAGTGTAACTAGTATTTCATTATCTGACCAAGCTTCAGGTACAATAGGAGTGAATGCCTTAACGGGAGGGTCGCTATTAAATGTAGGCTCAAACAATGTCACCATTACGGCAAGCGATGGCACAAGTCAAAACTATAACATTACTCTTAACAAAGAAGCAGCTACACTGCCTTCAGTAAGTACTTCAAATCCAAATAATATTGCGATAAATAGTGTCACCTTAAATGGAGAAATTACAGATTTAGGAGTTAGTCCTTTAAGCGGTTATGGATTTGTGTATAGCACCACAAGTGGTGATGCGTTAACGTTAACGGGGAGCGGTACTTCTATACAAGTAGGCACAAGTATAGGAACTGAAACATTTACAAATGCTTTAACAGGATTAAATTCAAATACATCCTATTACTATGTTTCATACGCAACAAACGATGCTGGAACTGTGTATGGAGAGGTCTATAGTTTTACTACCATAGAATATATTCCCCCTACTATAAACACAATAAGTGCTTCTAACATTGGTCCTACTAATAGTACCTTAAGAGGTGAGGTGACAAGTATAGGTAACACACCTATTAGCGAATACGGTTTTATTTATAGCACCACTTCTGGGGATGCTTTAACCCTTACGGGTAGTGGAACACAATTATCAACAGTAAATAACATCGGTGTGGCTAGTTTTGAAAGAAGTTTAACTTCGCTTAGTTCAGTTACAACCTATTATTATGTAGCATATGCAACAAATATAGCAGGGACAGTTTATGGAGATGTGAATAGTTTTACAACAGAAATGTTTACCCCACCTGTTATAAATACTTTAAATGCATCCTCTGTTGAGTTTACCACAGCTATTTTGAATGGTCAAATATCAAATACTGGAAATTCACCTATAAGTGGATATGGGTTTATTTATAGTACATCTTCTGGAGCCACGTTTACCTTGACGGGTAGTGCTACACAAGTAAACGTAGGTAGTAATATTGGGGTAGGAAATTTCCAAAGTAACATGACATCTTTAAGTTCGAATACCACCTATTATTATGTAGCATTCGCTAATAATGAGGCAGGTACAGTATATGGGTCAATAAATATATTCACCACAAAGGAATTTATGCCTCCGGGAGTATCAACCACCAGCGCAAGTAATATATCAGGTACTGGGATAGTCTTAACAGGAAAGATTAGTAGTTTAGGATCAGAATCACAAATTTCTCAACATGGATTTATATACAGCACTAATTTAGGAGATGATTTAGTGTTAAGTGGAAGTGGGGTTACCGCTTTACTTTTAGGAACTAGAAATAATATTGGTAGTTTTAAAGATACAATCACTACTTTGAATAGCGATGATACCTATTATGTTAAAGCGTTCGCAATAAATAGCGTTGGTACACAGTATGGAATGCAACGTAGTTTTGTACCAAACAATAATACGGATAATCAAGTGATAGAAATAAGTACGGCAGCTGAATTACAAGCAATTACTAGTGGTTTAGATGAAAATTACATTCAAACTAAAGATATTGATCTTAGTAGTATTTCAAACTTCACACCCATTGGAACTAATACAAGTAGATTTACGGGTTCTTATAATGGAAATGGTTTTGTTATAGAAAATATTAACATTAATAAAACAGGAGGAGATTCTGGCTTATTTGGTGTGATAGGTAGTGGTGGAGTGATTGAAAATATTAGCCTTGAAAATGTACAAATTAGAGATAATAATGATGTTGGGGGATTGGCAGGTATAAATCATGGTAGTATCAGAAATAGTTATGTGATAGGAGGAAATATTTCGGCTAATAATGATGCGGGGGGACTAGTCGGTCAAAATTATAGCAGTATTTCGAATAGTTACAGTAGTGTAAATGTTAGAAGTATCACTTCATATGATACAGGAGGATTGGTAGGTTGGAATCGACCTGGAAGTACTATTACAGATTGTTATGCCACGGGTAACGTGATGGGACCTAGTTACATAGGAGGATTAATTGGAGATAATGGAGGAACAACTACTACAAATAGTTATTCTATTGGAAGTGTAATTGGAGTGGGAGCAGCGACAAATTTTGGAGGAGCAATAGGTAGTAGTACGGGTTCAGTATCTAATATATATTGGAATACCGAAACGAGCGGACAAGATACTTCCAATGGAGGTGTAGGAAAAACCACTTTAGGAATGATGGAGGGCATATCTAGATTTACTGGTTTTGGAAACGCATGGCATTTACCAAATTATAGTTTTCCAGTTTTAGCTACTCATGTAGCTTCTGAAAATAAACAAGCAGTACATCAAGCCTTAGGACTTTTGCAATTATCTATTTCTGGTACCAGTGACTTTTTAGGAGGGACAAACAACCAAAGACAAATAACTACAGGTGCCAATGCAGTATCTAGTTCTGGCTTAGTGTTATTTACTTTAGATGTTAATGCTGTAGCAAATAACAATAGTAGTAGACCAGATTATTGGGATTGTACAGCAGGGACAGGGAATACTATTTTAACAACAAACTCAGTGAATGGAACGAGTGTTACATTGCAGTTTGCTTCAGGAAGCACAAATACAAATGCATGGAGCAAAGCAAGTGGCACAAGTTGTAATGTAGTTCGCTCAACTAGTGGGACGAATCCAGTGTCTGGGAACAGTATTAGCCTTGAAGCAGTCATTACTAAAGGCAGTGAAAGTTATACGGAACAATTTAATATCACTTTTAATTAGGGTTCTAATTATATTCTATAGTAAAAATTAATATTTTAAGCAGTTTGCTGTTTATTCTTTCAATTTTTAAAAGATAATTTAGGTAAATAGTAATAAATCTCTATTTTTGCCAAAATAAAGCCTTTCAATGAAACATAAAGTTTTATTAGATTCACAAAAAATAGATATCGTATTACATAGGCTTGCTTGTCAATTACTTGAAAAACATATTGATTTCTCCAATACAGTCCTTTTAGGGTTACAACCACGAGGTGTATATTTATCTCACAGAATTGAAAAAATTTTAAAAGAAAAATACGGTATTTCATCTCTTTTACACGGAAAATTAGACATTACATTTTTTAGAGATGACTTTAGGAGAAGTGATAAAATAATTACTGCTCAAGAAACGAATTTAGATTTCAGTATAGAGAATAAATCTGTTGTCCTTATAGATGATGTTTTGTTTACTGGTAGAAGTGTCAGAGCTGCACTAACTGCAATTGATACATTTGGTAGACCTAAAGAGGTGGAGCTTTTAATTTTGATAGATAGACGATTTAGTAGATTATTTCCTATTTATCCAGATTATATTGGAGTGCATGTAGATTCAATTGAAAACAATAAGGTGAAAGTAGAATGGAAAGAAAATGAGCAAAAAGACGCAGTATATTTAATAGAATAAGAAAATAAATGGAAGGTCAATTAAGTGTAAATCATCTGCTAGGGATAAAATATTTAACAAATAAAGATTTAGCATTAATTTTCAAAACCGCTGAGTATTTCAAAGAAATAATAAACAGACCTATCAAAAAAGTCCCTACGTTAAGAGACATTACCATAGCCAATATATTTTTTGAAAACAGTACACGAACAAAGTTATCATTTGAGTTAGCTGAAAAAAGATTAAATGCAGATGTTATAAACTTTTCTGCTTCTGGGTCTTCTGTTAAAAAAGGAGAGTCGCTAATTGATACTGTAAATAACATTTTAGCGATGAAGGTAGATATGGTTGTTATAAGACATTCTTCTCCCGGCGTTCCTGTATTTCTATCTAATCATGTCAATTCTTGTATTATAAATGCAGGAGACGGCACAAATGAACACCCTTCACAAGGTTTATTAGATGCTTTTTCATTACAAGAAAGATTAGGAGATATTAAAGGGAAAAAAATAGCGATTATAGGAGATATTTTACATTCTAGGGTAGCCCTTTCAAATATCTATACATTAAAAATGTTAGGAGCAGAAGTTAAAATATGTGCGCCATTAAGTCTTATCCCAAAGCACTTGAAAACATTAGGAGTAGAAATAGATACAGATTTGCATAGAACGCTTTCATGGTGTGATGCTGCAAATGTACTTAGAATACAACAAGAGCGAATTAAAGACAATTTATTTCCTTCTGTAAGGGAATATGCAGCTGCATATGGTATCAAATTATCTACTTTAAATTCTTTGGGTAAGAAAATTGTGTTATTACATCCAGGCCCCATTAATAGAGGCGTTGAATTGACAAGTGATGCTGCTGATTCCGAACATGCTATCATTCTTGATCAAGTAGAAAATGGAGTAGCAATAAGGATGGCAATTATGTATTTATTATCTTCAAAATTTAAAAAGCACGAAAAATAATGAAGCTTCAAATTGTTGGTTGCTACTCAGCAACTCCACGTAAAAGCACACAAACAACAGCTCAAGTCCTATATATAAAAGGAGAAATATTTTTAATTGATTGTGGAGAGGGCACACAAATGAAATTACGCGAATTAGGCGTTAGCTTTTCTAAAATAAAACACATTTTCATATCTCATTTACATGGAGATCATTGTTTTGGGCTTATAGGTCTAATATCTACTTTTAGACTTTTAGGAAGAGAAAAAGAATTGCATATTTATGGACCTAAAGGTATTGAAGAAATGATAACACTTCAATTAAAACTTGCGAATTCATGGACAAACTATTCCCTAGTTTTTCATGAACTATCTAGTAAAAAATCTGAACTAATATTTGAAAATAAAAACATTAAAGTATCTACAGTGCCCCTAAAACATAGGGTTTACACTAATGGGTTTTTATTTGAAGAAAAAGAAGGATTGCGTAAAATTAATAAAGAAGCTATAAAAAATTATTCTATAGAAAAGTGTGATTTCCTTAATTTACAGAATGGAAAGGATATTGAATTATCAAATGGTGAAATTTTAGCAAACGATAAAGTTACTTTTTCTCCTGAACCCCCGAAAAAATATGCTTTCTGTAGTGACACTATTTATAATGAGGAAATAGTTCCAATTATTAAAAATGCAAATTTATTATACCACGAATCAACGTTCTTAAATGAGCATTTAGAATTAGCAAAGAAAACATTTCACAGTACGGCTGGTCAAGCGGGTAAAATAGCCAAATTAGCTAACGTAAAACAATTGTTATTAGGTCACTACTCAACAAGGTATAAACATAACGAAAATTTCAAAATAGAAGCAAAAAAAGAATTTGAAAATACTATCCTTTCAGAGGATGGATTGAAAATAAATATTGAATAACTCAGTTCTTTATTTTATTTGTATTAATTTGTCTTTTTTTTTACAATGAATTTCAAAAACCAAAAACCCTTAGACTATTTCTTAAATGGTATTTTTAAATCTTATTTTGAACACGTACCTAACGTAAATAAGATTACACAAGCACTTATTGATAATAAAGTGATTGAAAAGCAAGAAGATATTTTAAATGACCACGTTGCATTTAGAACTTTTGGTGTCCCAAATTTAGGAATAGCATCATTAGAAAAAATATTTATTCATTTTGGCTATGTTAAAAAAGATTTTTATTCTTTTAAAGAAAAAAAATTAAATGCCTATTGGTATTCTCCGCCTAGTATTGACTATCCACGAGTATTTATAAGTGAACTTAGAGTAAATGATTTGTCAAAAGAAGCGCAAGATATTATTAAAAAATATACACAGAATATTACGCAAGATCCTGTAGAAGTACTGTCATTCAAAGACACTGATTCTATTATTGACTTTTTTTATAAACCATTATGGGTATTGCCAAGTTACGAAGACTATAAAACACTTTTAGATGAAAGCGAATATGCTGCTTGGGTTATTTACAACCGATATTACTTAAATCACTACACCTTAAGTATCCATGAATTTCCTAAGGGATATAATACGTTAGAAGAATTTAATACTTTTTTGAAAGGAATCGGCATAAAACTAAATACAGCAGGAGGGGAGGTAAAAGAAAGCAAGGACGGTTTATTGTTGCAAAGTAGTAGTGTAGCTGAAAAAATGAAGGTTACTTTTTCGTGTGGTACAGAAAGTCAAATTTTTGGCAGTTATGTAGAATTTGCACAAAGGAAAATATTACCACAATACGAAAATGTATCTAAAGAGGAAATAAATGCTTCACACAGACGCGATGGATTTGAAACCTCAAACGCAGACAAAATATTTGAAAGCACTTTTCAGTCGCAAGACAAATAGAAATTTTCTTAAATCTCTAAGTTTTTTAAAACATCAATGAAATATTGGTGTTGCTCTTCTGTATAATCTCTGTGGGTTACAATGCGTATAGTCTGACTTCCCATATCTGTGAGTGTAATGTTTTTGCCTTGTAGTATCTCTAAAAACTTTGTTTCATCTATTTTATCAGTTAGTGTAAAAATAATGATGTTTGTTTCTACAGGTGCTATCTCTTTCACATATTCACATTTAGACAAAACCACTTCAATCTCTTTGGCTCTTTTGTGATCTTTCCGCATCTCTTCCCACTGATTTTCAATAGCGTATAAAGCAGCAGCGGCTAAATATCCTACTTGTCTCATTCCACCTCCTAATTGTTTTCGTGTTCTAAGTATTTCTCTCATGGCTTCCTTTGTTCCTAATAAAATAGAACCAATTGGTGCCCCTAAGCCCTTGCTAAAACAAAGTGAAATGGTATCAAAAATAGCACCATACTCTTTAGGTTTAGCTGAGGTTTCTAACAATGCGTTCCAAAGTCTTGCGCCATCTAAATGAAAAGCTAACTTGTTTTCTACACATACTTTTTTTATTTCCTTTAAAACCTTAAAATCATAACAAGCACCCCCTCCTTTATTTGTAGTGTTTTCCACACAAACTAAGGTCGTTTTAGGTAATATATAGGATTTGATGTTGATAGATTGCGCAACTTGTGGAGCGGTAATCATTCCTCTGTTCCCTTGTATAAGTTTACATGATACACCGCTATTAAAACTAATTCCACCGCTTTCATAGTTATATATATGAGCAAAATGGTCACATATTAATTGCTCTCCAGGATTGGTGTGGTACTTAAGTGCCGCTTGGTTACTCATTGTGCCCGAAGGAAAAAACAAGGCCGCTTCCATACCAAACATAGAGGCTACTTTTTCTTCTAAAAGTAAAGTGGTAGGATCATTTCTAAAAATATCATCGCCTACTTTTGCATTAAACATTTTATTAAGCATTCCTTTACTTGGTACTGTTATAGTATCGCTTATAAGATTTACTTTCATATGAGAATTAATTTAGTTGATACAAAAATATAAGTTTTTATAAATATATAATAAGTTAAATTTATATATATATCTTTATATTTGCATCTGTTTTAGGTAAATTGTTATTCAAACAATATAATATGTATCTTAAAAAATATTTAATTCCATTTTTTCTTCTTTTTTGTATAAACGCATTTTCTCAAAATTCTTATTCTTTAGAAGAAGCTGTAAAATACTCACTTGAGAATAATCGTACAATTAAAAATGCAGATTTAGAATTTGAAAAAGCAAAAAAAACTATTGCTGAGGTAGTTGCAATAGGGCTACCAAAATTGAAAGCAACAACGACCTATACTAATAATCCAGCCTTGCCAGTAACCTTAATACCAGCAGAATTTGTGGGGGGGCAAAAGGGGGAATTTGCTGAAGCACGTTTTGGAACCGAGCACAATATAAATGCAGGTCTTCGTTTAGATCAACTTATTTTTGATGGTACTTATCTAGTGGGTCTTCAAACCAACAAATTTTACAAAACTTTTGAACAGGATAATAAAGAAAAAAAATATTCATTAGTAAAAAAAGACCTTGTTAATGCATATACAAATGTTTTATTAGCAGAAGAAAACGCAAAAATACTTGCAAAAAATGTCACTAATTTAGAAAAGAATGTCGTTGAAACTAGAAAACTACATGAGCAAGGATTTGTAGAGGTAGAAAACGTAGAACAGTTAGAATTAAATCTAGAAAACCTAAAATATAGATTAGTTCACGCAAACAAAATGATAAATGTAGCTAAGAATTTATTAAAAATATATATGGGTATTCCGTCGGAAGAAGAAATTACCTTAACGAATACTCTAGAAGAAATATTAGTAAACACTTTACCAGAGAAAACAGAAAGCGGTACTTCTATAGATTTAAATTTGGATAATAATATAGATATACGTATTGCGAAAACAAATGAAGTATTACAAAACTTAAATTATAAAAAAGAAATAACAGCTTTTTTACCTTCTTTAGGTGCTTTTGCAAATGTAGGATACCTAGGAAACAGTGATTCTTTTGATTTCTTTTCAAATGATAATGCGTGGTCGATTTTCGCATCTGTAGGTCTTCAAATTAATGTGCCAATATTTGATGGAGGACGTAAGTTTGCCAGTGCTCAAAAATTCAAATTAAATTATTTACAAGCTAAAAATGATTTAATAGAAACGGAAAAAAGAGTTGCCTTACAATTGGAGGAGACACATAGTAATTATCAATTAGCAGTATCAGATTATTATACAAAGAAAAAAAGCTTAACACTTGCTGAAAAAATAAACAAAAAAAGTGAAACAAAATTTTATGAGGGAATGCAAAGTAGCTTTGAATTTAGACAAGCGCAACAACAACTTTATACCTCTCAAAGTGAATACTTAATTTCAATTATTAATGTAATCACTGAAAAAACTAATTTACAAACTATACTTAACACATTATGAAAAAAATATTCCTATTAATATTATTTGGTCTTATTTTAAATTGTAAACAAAAGAAGGAAATTCAAACGGAAGACGTTATTAAAACAGAATCTTTAGAAATAATAAGTGATCAAAAAGAAATTGTTAAAAATAAAATTTTAGTTTTATCAGAAGAAATTAATCAATTAGATGAGGCACTTTCATTACTAGACACTACTCCCTTAAATAACTTTCCTTTAGTAACTGCACATAGAGTTGAATCATCAGAATTTTCACACTATGTAGAGGTACAAGGGAATATTCAGACAAGAAAAAATATAAATATTCACCCTGAACTAGCTGGTGTATTAAAAAAAATAAAAGTAAGTGAAGGAGAAAAAGTAGTAAAAGGACAGTTGTTGGCATTGATAGATGATTCTGGTTTATCTGACCAATTAGAACAAGCAAAAATTCAATTAAAATTAGTTAAACTTATTTACAAAAAACAAAAAAGACTTTGGAAGAAAAAAATTGGCTCTGAGATTGAATACTTACAAGCAAAAACACAATTTCAAATCCAAGAGAAAGTCATTGAACAATTAGAAAAACAATTAAAAAAAGCTAATATTTATGCCCCTTTTTCTGGAATTATAGATGAAATAATGGTAAATGAAGGCGCTAATCTAAATCCACAATTTCCAGTATTTCGCCTTATAAATTTAGATATAATGTATGCGGATGCAGATATTCCTGAAAATTATATCCAAACAATTACAAAAAATAAGAAAGTTTCAGTTTATACTCCAGTATTAGATACTTTAATGGAAAGTGAAATATCTCAAGTAGGGAATTTTATTGACCCTGAGAATCGTACTTTTAGAGTAGAGATACAGTTAAGTAATGAGGATAATATGTTAAAACCCAATATGAATACGCGTATTAAAATTAATGATTATAAAAATCCAAATGCTATCCTTATTCCAAAACAAATATATGCAGAGGATGCTTCTGGCAAAAAATATGTTTATAAATTACTTAGAGATAATAACAAGAAAAACTTTATAATTAGTAAAAAATATATAAAAACAGGAAAAAGTGATTCTGAGAATATAGAAGTTATTAGCGGACTAAAAGCAAATGATTTACTGGTTTTAGATGGCTTTAAAATGTTAGATGATAAACAAAAAGTGTCAGTCAGAAACCTACATGAAATTACTACTCTTGAATCTGATTTAGATGTGAATCAAATTTCTGAAGTTAGTACGTATTATATGATAAGGTTACTTTATTCATCTTGGAATGTTGATGTAGATTTAACCGAATTTGATAAATCTGATGATTTAGGATTAGTATTTAATTATACAATTTCAGATAATATTTTATATGTAACATTAAATGAATCAAAAAATAGAAAATCAAATATTAAATTTGATAGAGCAGGTTGCTTTTATTTTGCCATTAATGAAAAATTATACAAAATACCTGTAAGAAATAAACATTTAATAGGGTATCAAGGTGATGAACCAGAAAAACCATACGTTTTCGAAAACAATAAAGATTACCAAAACGTTAAATTTAAGTTAGAATTTTAATAAAGGCTTCTAAACTTATTAGTATAAAAATATTTTATTTACTATAAACTTAAAAAATGAATAAACTAAATAAATTAAAAGAGTTTTTACCTTCTTCTTGGGCAGTAGATCATAAAACTATTATCTATCTTTTAATGTTCATTTTCTTCATTATTGGACTTTCAGCATACGTGAGTATGCCCAGAGAAAATTTTCCTGAAATAGATGACAAAACGATTTATATAAGTTCATTATTTCCAGGGAATTCCTCAGAAGATATAGAGCGTCTTATTACCGACCCTATTGAAAAAGAAATAAATAATGTTAATAATATTGTAGAAATTACATCTGTTTCACAAGAGGACTATTCAATCATAACTGTCGAATATAATGAATTAGTCACAACAGAATCTATTAAACAAAAAATCCAAGAAGAAATAGATGCTGTAATTGCAAGTCCAAACTGGCCTACGTTTAATGGTGCAAAAGTTGAACCTAGAGTATTCAAATTAAGTTTATCAGAAGCGATTCCAATTTTAAATATTAATTTAATTGGGGATTATTCATCATTAGAACTTAAAAAATACGCTGAGATTTTACAAGATGAAATTGAAAATGTAACTGAAATTAAGGAAGTAACTATAAGAGGGCTAGAAGATTTTGAGGTAGAAGTAGCTGTTGACGTTTATAAAATGAAAGCAGCACTAATAAGCTTTGATGATATTATAAATGCCATTGGTATTGAGAATAGTACCGTTTCTGCTGGAAATATTATCTCAAATGGAGAAAGGCAAACTATTCAAATCCTTGGTGAAATTAAATCGCCGAAAGAGTTAGAAAATTTTGCCATTAAAACAGAAAAAGGAAAAGTCACATACCTAAGAGATATTGCAACAATAACTTTTAAAGAAAAAGAAAAAACATCCTTTTCTAGGTATTTTCAAAAGAGAGTTGTAACCTTAGAAGCCAAAAAAAGAGAAGGTGAAAATCTAATTAATGCGGTAGAAAAAATAATACAAGTAGTACATAAAAATCAGGAACAAACACTTCCTAAAGCATTAGAAGTATCTTTTTCTAACGACCAATCCACTATTTCTTTAAACCAAGTGAATGACTTGGTAAATAATATCATCTTTGGAGTCATATTAGTTGTTACTGTCTTAATGTTCTTTTTAGGGTTTCGAAATGCACTTTTTGTGGGTTTTGCAATTCCAATGTCAATGTTAATATCTTTAATGGTATTAAATTATTTGGGTTATACTCTTAATACTATGGTCTTGTTTGGTTTAGTTATGGGATTAGGTATGTTGGTGGATAATGGTATAGTGGTAGTTGAAAATATTTATAGACTTATAGAAAAGGAGGGAATGAGTAGAATTGAGGCCACCAAAAAAGGAATTGGTGAAATAGCATTTCCAATTATTATTTCTACAGCTACTACTGTAGCTGCCTTTGTTCCTCTTGGATTTTGGCCTGGTATTATGGGTGAATTTATGATATTTTTCCCAATAACTCTTTCAGTAGTATTAGGCTCTTCTTTATTTGTAGCTATTTTCTTTAACTCTGTTTTAGTTTCAAATTTTATGAAGATAGATACTAATAATCCTAATATTATAAAGAAAAAAACCGCATGGATCTTGTTTATTGGTTTAAATATACTATTAACAATAGCCATAGTTAGCAGAAATAATTTATTTTCAGCTATAGTTACTCTGATATTTTTGAGTTTTATATTTTTTGTTTCATATAAATATTTTCTTAAAAAATGGACTTTATACTTTCAAAAAGTACTTCTAGTAAAATTAGAAACAAAATACAAGGAATTTTTAAAATTTGCACTTCGTGATCGTAACCCATATTACTTTTTAATTGGTACTTTTTTCCTGCTTATTTCTTCTTTTATAATAATGGGAATAAGTTCACCTAAGGTGTTGTTTTTTCCAGAAAATGACCCAAATGAGATAAATGTATATATAGAGTATCCTCAAGGGACAGATATTGCAAAAACAAATAACATTACCAAAAAAATTGAATCTGATATTTATAAAGTAATTCGCAAACCTAAGTACAACGAGGGTAAATATAATTTAATGGTTGAATCTGCCATTGCCCAAGTGGGTAAAGGTGCCTCTAATCCGTTTACAGATGGGGGTAGTGAATCTGAATTTCCTCATAAAGGTAAGGTTACTTTAACGATGAGAGAGTTTAAACTTAGAAAAGGAATAAGTAGTGAAAATTTAAGAAAAGATATTCAAAGGACTTTAAAAAACAAATACCCAGGCATTTTATTATCTGTAGAAAAAGACCAAGTTGGCCCTCCTGTAGGGTATCCTATTAATATTGAAATTACAGGACAAGATTATGGAAAATTAATTCAAACTGCAGAAAAGATGAAATCTTATCTAGATGAATTAAATATTTCAGGAGTAGAAAAACTTAAAATTGATGTCAATAAAATAAAATCAAAATTAGAAGTAACCATTGACAGAGAAAAGGCGGGTGCTTTAGGTATAAAAGCAAGTCAAGTGGGAGTTCAAATTAGACGCTCTTTATTTGGAGAGAAAGCAGGAGTATACAAAAAGAATGGAGATGATTATGATATAAACGTTAGGTTTAGAAAAGAAGATAAGTATAATCAAAATTTATTATTTAACCAAAGTATAATTTTTAGAGATCCATCAAATGGTCGTATAAAAAATGTACCTATAAGTGCAATTACAACTAAAAAAAATACAAATACTTTCAGTGCGATTAAGCATAGAAATTTAAAAAGAGTTGTTGTTTTATATTCTTCAGTTTTAGTTGGATTTAATCCTAATGAAGTGGTAGAGAAAGTAAAAAGTGAATTAACTGATTTCCAAATTAGCGAAAATGTTTCATACAAATTTACAGGAGAAATTGAAGAACAAGCTGAAACAATGGGATTCTTAACAACTGCTTTGTTAAGTGCTTTAGCATTAATATTAGGATTACTTGTATTGCAGTTTAATTCTATATCAAAACCTATCGTTATTCTCTTAGCAGTATTTTTAAGCTTCACAGGGGTACTTTATGGATTAGTAATATTTAATATGCCTTTTATTATTCTTATGACAATGATGGGTATTATTTCATTGGCAGGTATTGTCGTTAATAATGGCGTTGTTTTATTAGATTATACCCAACTATTATTAGATAGAAAAAAAGAAGAATTAGAAATTCCTAAAGAAAAAATGCTTCATAAAGATGAAGCATTAGATGTGTTTGTGAAAGGAGGAACTGCAAGATTACGTCCAGTATTACTTACAGCTATTACGACAATATTAGGCTTGTTACCTCTTGCTATTGGATTAAATATTAATTTCTTTTCTTTACTTTCTAAGTGGAATCCAGATATATATATTGGTGGAGACAATGTTGCTTTTTGGGGGCCACTTGCTTGGACTGTTATCTTTGGATTAAGTTTTGCAACCTTTTTAACCTTAGTTATCGTTCCCTCTACTTATTTTATAATTTACAGTATTAAATTAAAATATTTAAAGAATAAAAATAATACTATTTAAGTTTTGACGGTGATTTTAGAATATCCGTTTAAAAAAAGCTGTAATAAATTTTACTTTAGGTAAAGATAAAATTATTTTTAAATCTTCTAAAAAAGTAGTTTTTTCATCTAAGAATTTTAATAATAACGCTGGTTTATTTTTTAAAAATAATTTTTCAAATATATAGTATCCATAATCATTATTCTTACTTAATACATCTAATAAAAGTAAGTCGTAATACCAAAACTTATTTCTTTTGTTAAAGAGTTTTAAGAGTGATTTCTTTTCTTTTAAACAATAGATAATTTTCTTAATTGAATCATAACTTTTTTTAAATGTATACCCAGTAGATGGCTTAGTCCAACCACCAACACTCCCAATATAAATTAAATTGTGTGTATTTTTTTTATAAAAAGGAAAACACGTCATTGGTATATCTCCTTCTTCTTTCTGAACTATTTCATAGTTAGATACGCCTAGTTTAGACTTTATATAACTTTTGATATTATTTTCATAAATCTCCTTTTTTAAAAGTGTGGGAGAGAAGAGTGTATATTCAACTAAAGCCTCTTTTTTATTATAAGGTAAAACATACATAAATCGAGTATTATTTTGTTGAGGAACTGAAAAGTCCATCATCGTCATACAATTTTCACTAAATTTAGTATCGTTTGTCTTTATTACCCATCCAATAAAATGTTGTTTTAAAGCCGGATATTTTTTTTGTTTTTGGAAAAATGAGTCTCCTAAAACACTTGAAAATACTTTAATCCCTTTGTATTTTTTCTTTTCAGAAGAAACTATCACATTTTTATCAGTAGATTCTATTTTGATTATTTTTTCATACTTAATCGTAATCTGATTTGATTTAGATTCCAAAAAAGTATACATGTAAGAATAGAAATCCCTACTATGAATAGTTTTATATTCATATGGATTTAAACACATTGTTTTATTATGTTTACTACTAGCGAAAATTCCGTATTTCCATGATTTGGTTATTAAGTGAGGGTAAATTGCGTTTTGATTTTCCCAAAAAGACCAAGTTTTAACTTCTTTGTTTTTTGTTTTTTCTTTTTCTATGAGCAGTATTTTATGATTTTTAAAATAAGCATCCTTACAAAGTTGTTCAGCTAAAATTAATCCAGAAACACCTCCTCCACAAATTATTATATCATAATTATTAGAATCCACAATTATTAGGCATAATTACTATCTATAAGGTCTAAAACAGTTTTTACAGGAGCAAAGGTGTCAATAGGTACTTCCACGAAAATAGTATTCCAAAAAGCCATTGACCCGTTCCATAATCCTGGATGCTCTAATATCTGTATTTTTTTTCCCTGATACTCTTTTAAAGAACTAAAGTATGTATTAGTATCTATAAATTCAGTCAAATCAAACATGTTGCCTTTATAATCCTTTATAGATAGTGCAATATTCACAGGATTAAAATGAGTACTATCTGATAATATTTTATTTTGAATAGCATCAGCTGTGTTAATTTGACTTTTTTCTACAATTTGTAGTGATTTATTTCCATTATCATCTAAAACCCAAAAAGGACCACCACCGGGAGCTCCAGTATTTTTAACCATACCACAAACTCTAAACGGTCTATTCAGGAAAGTAAAAAGTGTTTTTGAATTAATGTCTGTTTCATCAAATTGAAAATTAAATTCCGCTTCTATATACTTCACGATAGTTTCTAAATCATCTTTAGAAATATCTCTAGTTTCTAGTTTTTTCAAAAATGAAAATATTTTTTGTTGGTGGAACATAAAATAGCCTCCAATAATTTTTTGCCATTTCAACAAATTTTCTCTTTTTTCTTTCCTAGGAATATTATCAATATTTCTAATAAAAACAACATCATTATTTAAGTTACTAAGATTATCAATTAAAGCCCCATGACCTCCTTTTCTAAATACAATATTCCCATTTTCATCTTTCACTAATTCATTGGAGTCTGTTAAAGCTATTGTATCAGTTTTTTTATGTTGTGCAGAATAACTAATATTTATTTTATTGTTTTCTATATTAGATAATGTAGTTCTAACTTTTTTTTCTTCCTCCTTAAATAACTCTATATGTTTCTCATCAATTGTAAAATGTAATTCAAATTCTTTTTCAAATAGTTCTAAGGCATATTGAATATATTCCTCAAAGGGTGTCTTTGTACTCTCGTTATATTTATGAAAAGGGATTAACCCTTTAGGTTTATTTTCAAAATTAAAAGTTTTATTTTTTAATAGAGTTTTAATGAAAAGTAATAGATATTCTTCTGTATCGGTATTAACTTTATCGTTATTATTTTTCTCTATAAACAACGCTATTTCGCTGTAGAAAGGCAATAATCTCAAAGAAGAATTAAATTTTTTTATATTCTCTTTTTTTACTAAATCTGGAATTAAATCTATTTTATTAAACTCTAAAAATGTGTATAGAAAATCAAACATTCTTGATGCTGCACCAGAACTAGGTATAAAAAAACCAATATTTTTTTTTGATTGCTCTTTTGTGAAAAAGTCTAAATAAAAGCCTGTGTCAAATATTTTTTTAACTCCATTGTTTTCAATTGTAGCAGGTGCAACTAGTTTTACCAATGGATTACCTGCAATAATTTTTTCTTTTTGTTGCTCTATTTCAGCTTCTGTAAGATGAATACTCATTTTTAATATTTTAAGATAAAAGGGTATTAATTTTTAAAACACATTTTTTTAATCGCTCTTCTAAAGTACCATATATATTCATATAATCTATATTATTTTTTTGTAATTCCGTTTTAAATTGATTAAATTCTTCATGTCTTTTATCAGGATTGTCTCTTAAATCATCTGGTTCCCATGGCACATCAATTCCTGTGAGAAGATATAAATCATACTTTTCTTTTTGCGCTATATCATTAATTATAGCAGGATATTTATTAAAGTAACTTTCGCCCCATAGTTTTGTTACTAAATAATTTGTGTCACAAAAGATTATTTTATTTGCTTTTTTCTCTAATTCTTTTTGTTTCTCCAATTGTTTTTCTGCAATAATTGTTAAATCATCAAAAGAGCATTTCTCTTTGTTAGTATTCCATTTATTTTGCAAATATACTCTAGCATATTCAGGAACCCAAACAGTGTTGTAATATTCCGCAAGTTTTTTAGCTAAAGTTGTTTTTCCAGTTGATTCAGGACCGAATAATACTATTTTCAGTAATTTGTTTTTAAAATTTTCTTCCATTCTTTATAGCCAAATATAGCTATTATAGTAAATATTAAATATTGGAAAGCGGTTATTCCTAAGTCTTTGTATAGATATAGGGGGATTGAGATAATATTTGCAATAATCCATAAAACCCAATGCTCTATTTTTCTTTTAGCCATCAGCCACATTGCAACAAAGAATATTCCAGTTGTAAATATATCGACATACACTGTCCAGCTTTGCCAATAGTTTGAAAAATAATAAATTAGAAAAATACCGATACAACTAATACTAAAAATGATAAAACTAATTTTTATCTCTTTTAATGTAGTATTTGAAATTTTGTTTAACGTTTTACCTTCCTTTTTTTGAACCCAAAAATACCAACCATAAATACTCATAATAAAATAGTATCCATTTATTATAGTATCCCCATATAAGTTTGCATTCAATAGGATAAATATATATATACCCGTTGAAATCATTCCAGTTGAGTATACACCTATATGATTTTTTTTAGCTAAATAGACGCTTGTAAATCCAAATAAGACTGCTGTAATTTCTAAAATGATATTAAACGTAGAGATGTTTTTGTAGGATGAAAACAAAAATTCTGTAAATGCATCCATAAAAATTACAGTCTATTATTTAGAAATGTTTTCAGATTCACTCTTTTCATTTGATGGAAAATTATTATATGCTGGATATTCGCATATAAAATCATCATTTTTCATCCTTGGTTGATGCAAGTATACTTTCTCCCCCTCTTACTTTTTGATTTAATTCAACTAGAATATTTGAATTTAAAGGCAGGAAAACATCAATACGAGACCCAAATTTAATAAACCCAGCATCTTCTCCTTGCACTACATTTTCATTTTCTTTAGCATAGTTCACAATTCTTCTAGCAACTGCACCCGCAATTTGTCTATAAAGAATATCTCCAGTTTTTTCATTATTTACTACAATACTAGTACGTTCATTTTTTTCAGACGATTTTGGATGGAAAGCGACTAAGTATTTTCCTTCGTGATATTTGCTATATTTCACTTTACCACTAATCGGATACCTTGTAACATGTACATTGTTAATAGACATAAAAATAGAAATTAAAATCCTATCCTCTTTAAAATATTCCTTTTCATATACTTTTTTAATAGTAACAATTTTCCCATCAGAGGGTGCTATAATATGATTTTCATTTAACACAGTTGCTCGTGTGGGGTTTCTAAAAAATCTTAAAATAATAATTAGAGAAATTAGAAAAAGTAACTGAAATGATATGCGTACCCATTTTGGGTTAATAAATTGATTTACAAGTAAAACAATGATAACCACTGCAAGAAAACTAACGATAATAATTTGATGTCCTTCTTTATGAAACATAATTTGTAAAAATATAAATAATTAAATAAAAAAATGGAGCCGAGAAAATCACACTATCCATTCTATCGTAAAAACCACCATGTCCAGGTATTAAATTACTACTATCTTTCACTTTATTCATTCGTTTAACTTTTGATTGTATTAAATCTCCTAATAAACCTGTAATTGATATAGAAGCGGTTAAAAATAATATAAAAGATATAGAGTATGTTTTTGTATAAATATTTGGAATATAATAGTATAAAATCATAACTATGATCAAAGTGAAAAATAATCCTCCAATAAACCCTTCCAAAGTCTTATTAGGTGACAATTTTAGAAACAGTTTAGTTCTACCTAATAGGCTGCCAATAATATAACTAAATGTATCAAAGCATGTAATTATAAAGAAGAGTATTAGTATTGGTAAATATTGATATGTATTATATATAAACCCTATGTTAATTATAGAAAAAAAAGAAAATAGTAAATATGAAGATATTATAGTATCAGGTATTTTTTTATTTGTCTTTGAAAATATCCAAAAAACCAAAAACATATTTAGCAATAAATTTAAAATTAAAACTATAATAAATAGATTAGAAGGGATGTTATAGAAAACAGGAATAAAAAGGATTAGTAATAAAAAGTAGTTATAAACCCCTTTTTTTCGTATTAACTTTTGCTGCTCCCATAAAACTATACAAGATAAAATGTAAAATACAAATGCAAATGAATACTTTGAAAAATAAATACTAAGTAAAATAATTAATAGATATGCAATTCCAGATAATGCTCTAATTATATTTACTTTTTTTAATACGAACATATTTTTATTTATTTTTTTGAATTTTTAATACTTTATCTACTATTTCTCTAACACAACCATTCCCTCCTTTTTTAGAGGTAATATAAGTAGCAACTTTTTTTATTTCATTAATAGCATCTTTTGGGCATACAGCTAACCCTACTTTTTTCATCACGTCAATATCAGGAATATCATCACCCATGTAAAGAATTTCTTCTTCAATTAAATTATTTTGTTTAACAAAACCTGAATAGCATTCTAGTTTGTTTTCAATACCTAAATAAATATGTTGGACGCCTAATTTTTTTAGTCGTAAAGCGACACCATTGTCAGTTCCTCCAGAAATTATACAGACTAAATAATTTTTTTCTATAAGCTGTTTTATGGCAAAACCATCTCTTACACTCATTACTCTATGCATCTCTCCTTGGGTAGTAACTATAATTGACCCATCAGTAAATACACCATCAACATCAAAAATAAATGTTTTAATCTTAGAGAAATTAGAATTTAGTTTCATTGAGTTGGTTTTTAATTAATAGTAAAACTGTAATTAGGGGAGGTTACAATACTATTGTTTTGATCTTTAAGTGTTACGTACCAGTAGTAGGTTGTCCCAGAAGAAACGCTAACTTCATGATTAATAGAAGAATTGCTAGGTACAATATCTTGTTGTATAGCACTATGGTTAGAAGTAGTGGTCCCTAAATAAATGTTATATTTCAGATTACTCAAAGGGGTATAGGTATCATTAATCTCAAATTTGAGAGCTATTTTGTTTTGCGCACTAGCGTTTATATTTGCGTTGTTTGCGGGACTAATAAGTTTAGGTTGAATAGGAATAATAGTACCCTCACTATTTTTCTTAGGTAG
>JAMJVX010000076.1 GCA_023558315.1 Flavobacteriaceae bacterium | reverse complement strand
CTAATTCTACTTTACCGTTTTCTTCTTTACCTAACAATTTCAGAATTCTATTTTCATCCTCATTAAGTGCTTCTATATTACTTAATTCTGTTTCTGAGGTAGGACTTGCAGATTGAGTATTCTTTTCTGGTCGCATTTGTGGAAAAAACAACACATCTTGTATTGAGACATTATCTGTCATTAACATTGTGAGTCTGTCAATTCCAATCCCAATTCCAGAAGTAGGGGGCATTCCATATTCTAAAGCCCTTATAAAATCTCCATCAATATGCATGGCTTCATCATCTCCTTTTACGCTTAATTTTAATTGTTCTTTAAATCGTTCTTCTTGGTCAATGGGGTCATTTAACTCCGAGTAGGCATTCGCTATTTCTTTGCCATTTATAAAAAGCTCAAATCGCTCTGTTAGCATTGGATTTTCTCTATGCTCTTTAGTCAATGGACTCATAGATTTTGGGTAGTCAGTAATAAAAGTAGGTTGGATTAGGTCTTTTTCACAAGTTTCTCCAAATATTTTATCGATGATTTTACCAGCACCCATTGTATCATCAATAGGAATATCTAATTTTTCAGCTACCTCTTTTAATTCATTTTCTGTCATTGAAGATAAATCAAAACCTGTATTATCCTTAATAAGGTCAAACAAGGGAACCTTGCGATATGGTGGCGTAAAGTCAATTGTTTTTTCTTGATATTTTACTTTAGGAGTTCCATGCAATTCTTTGGCTATATTTTCTAATAGAGTTTCGGTCATTTCCATCATCCAAAAGTAATCTTTGTATGCTACATACAATTCCATCACTGTAAACTCAGGGTTATGTGTTCTATCCATCCCTTCATTTCTGAAATCTTTAGCAAATTCATAAACTCCATCAAACCCACCTACTATTAATCTTTTCAAATACAGTTCATTAGAAATTCTTAAATATAAAGGAATGTCTAAAGAATTATGATGAGTTACAAAGGGTTTGGCAGCTGCACCTCCAGGAATAGATTGAAGGATAGGGGTTTCCACTTCTAAATACCCTTCTTTATTAAAAAAATCTCTTATTGTATTAATCACTTTTGTTCTTTGGATAAATACATTTTTTATAGAAGGATTTACTGTCAAATCAACATATCTTCGACGGTAACGTATTTCAGGATCTGTAAATTCATCATACGTATTTCCTTCAGAATCTGTTTTAGGCAATGGTAAAGGACGAAGAGCTTTACTAAGGAGTGTGATTTCCTTGGCTAAAATAGTTTTTTGCCCAACTTGCGTAGTAAAAAGTTCCCCTTTAACACCTATAATATCACCAATATCTAATAGTTTCTTATAAAAATTATTGTAAAGTGATTTGTCTTCAGAAGGACAAAGTTCATCTCTGTTAAAATAAACTTGTATTCTACCTACACTATCTTGAAGTTCTGCAAAACTTGCTTTTCCTTGTATTCTTCTAGAAATAAGTCGTCCTGCAATGGAAACTTTTTCACCTTCTTTAAAATTCTTCTCACATTTAAGTGAAGTAGTGTTCGTTTCAAATAAGGCAGCAGGATATGGATTAATATTTAGCGCTTTTAACTCCTCTAGTTTTTTACGTCTAATAAGTTCTTGTTCTGAGTAATTTTTGTTTTTAATACCCATTAATTTTTTTTGTGCAAATATAATTTTTTCCTTTTGTGTATTTATATAAAAATAAGATATTTTTAGAGGATAAACTAAATTTATATTTATGAGTATTTTAAGAGATAAATATATTTATATTAAAAAATCAATCTCTGATAATATTCTATATTTGCAAGCATTATAAAAAAGTACTAAATGAAGATTTCATATAATTGGTTGAAGCAGTTTGCAGATATAAAATTATCACCAGAAGAAACAGCAAAAATATTGACAGATATTGGCTTAGAAGTAGAGGAAGTAGCTTCTTTTGAATCCATAAAAGGGGGTTTAGAAGGTATAGTTGTAGGAGAGGTAATTTCATGTGAGCCTCACCCAAATGCAGATAGATTAAAACTCACTAAGGTTCAAGTAGGAAACCAAGAATTACTACAAATAGTATGTGGTGCTCCTAATATTGCAAAAGGGCAAAAAGTACCTTTAGCTACTATTGGAACTACCCTATATGATAAAAAAGAAACTCCATGGAAAATTAAAAAAGGAAAGATTAGAGGAGAGGTAAGTGAAGGTATGATTTGTTCTGAAGCAGAGATAGGATTGTCTGATGCCCATGAAGGTATTATGGTATTAGATAAAAATAGTGTAGTCGGAATCCCTTGTGCAGATATTTTTGATGTAGAAAAAGACGTTACCTTTGAAATAGGATTGACACCAAATAGAGCGGATGCGATGAGTCATTGGGGTGTAGCAAGAGACTTAGTGGCAAAGTTAAA
>JAMJVX010000075.1 GCA_023558315.1 Flavobacteriaceae bacterium | reverse complement strand
ACCTCTGGAAGCATTCTAAACGCCACCACGACAAATACATCTGCGTTCCAATTCTGTAGGGTTTGAACAAATGTTTCTTCTTTTAAATTTAAAGGTTGTAAAACAGGAATACTTTTGCTTTTTGCATAGGTCTTTATGGCAGATTCGCGTTTTTGTCGCCCTCTACCTGCCTCCTTATCTGGGGCGGTAACTACGCCAGTGATAGTGCAGTTTTTTTTGACTAAGTAATCTAAGATATGCACCGCAAAGTCTGGCGTTCCAAAGAATACTATTTTCAATTGACTATTCATGATAAGCAGTATTTATTTTGAGTATTTAACATAATTTTTTCTTTTTCTAATAGTGTCCTTAAACTATCCGCTATTTTTTGATTGTCAAAAGATAAGGATATAGCAATAGATTTTGCGTCTAAGCAGTTGTTTTTTAATAAGGAGATAATTCCGTTTTCTATAGAGTTACTTTTTTCCTCTTTTGTTTTACAACATGGGGAACTACAGCGATTACAATTTTCTTTTTTTTGCTCACCAAAATAGCGTAAAATAAACTTTTGTTTGCATTCTTCTGTTCTGATTAGTTGAATCATCTGTTTTACTTTTTCTTTTTTCAATTCATTTTGCGTTTCTATTTTTTGCAATATGGGCGCTAATGTATAATTGTCCTCTCGCGGTTTTGTGAAAAGAATTTTAGCATCGGTAAAGTGATTTTTGTAATGAATAATGTTTTGTATTTTCCAGTCATTAAAAATACGCGTTAACTCCTCACGTGTGACTGAAAATTTTGTGGTGATATATTCTTCATTAAATTGAATTGTTTCGGTAAAAGTACCTTTGTGATTGCGAAGAATATATTCGCCTATCTCCGCTGATTTAGAGTTTTTAGAAAAAGCTTTTCTCGCTTCTGAGGCATTGCATTGAAACTGGATAGTGATTTTGTTTTTACTAAAAGGCGCCCATTTTAAGATATCGTTATTTTCAAATATTTTTAATCCTTCGGAAACTTGTTTGGGGTTGAAATCGTATTTCATGCAAAATTCTTTGAAAGTTAAAAAGAATGGGGTAGTCACATTTTCTCCATAGGAGATATAAAAGTAATTGCAGAGCGATTTATAAAGTGCGCGTAAAAAGGCTTTTGTAGGGAGCGAATTTATGAATTGGTTTTTGATTCTTTCTTCATCATTTGCGTGTAATAAAAGAATGGCTTCAGCATCTTTGCCATCTCTTCCCGCCCTTCCCGTTTCTTGGTAGTAACTCTCAATGCTTTCAGGAAGTAACATATGTACAATGGTTCTCACATTCTCTTTGTCTATACCCATACCAAAAGCATTCGTGGCTACCATTATTTTTGTTTCCTCCTTTTGCCAACGAAGTAGTTTTTCTTTTTTTACATCTGCGTAAAGTCCTCCGTGAAAAAAATCTGCGTTTATATCATGCGTGACTAAGTTTGCTGATAGCGATTCCGTTTCTTTTCTGTTTCTACAGTAAATAATCCCAGAACTGTTTTTGTTTTTAAATGTCTTTAAAAGGAGGGAGAATTTATCTTCAGTGTTATAAATTTTATAATTTATGTTTTTTCTTTCAAAAGAGGAATTAAAAATTTCTGGAGATTTTAACGCTAATTGCGTTTTAATTTCATTTACTACTTTTTTAGTAGCCGTAGCAGTTAATGCAATAGTGGTCGCTTTTGGATGCAAGTTTTTAAAATGAATAATATTTTGAAAGGACGGTCTAAAATCGTGCCCCCATTCTGAGATGCAATGCGCTTCATCTACGGCGATTATATCTATTTTCAATTCTTTCAACCTATTTGAAACCATAGGAATTTCCAATTTTTCTGGAGAGGTATAGACGAGTTTAAATTTTCCATAGAAGATATTATCTAATTCTTCAGATAATCGTTCTTGATTAGAAACCCCACTACTAATCATCATTGACTTTACGCCTAAATCATTGAGCGTATTTACTTGATCCTGCATAAGGGATATGAGTGGAGAAATTACTAAAGTAATTCCCTCAAATAACATTGCAGGCACTTGGAAACAAAGCGATTTCCCTCCTCCTGTAGGAAGCAAAACGATAGTATCCTTTCTTTTGATTATATTTTCTATTATCTCCTCTTGTGGAGCTCTAAAAGAATCGTACTTCCAATATTGTTTTAATATGCTGAGTGAATTGTGCAAAAAATAAATATTTTTTATAAACACAAAACTACATAACTTTTAACAAAACGTTGAGAAGCTGATTGTTTGTTTTGATTAATATAGATAGATTAGGTTTTTTAGTTTAGGTGTATTAATCCAAAATTTTATTTATACTTTTGTGTCTCAATTTTAATAAAATTGAAAAATGGAAAACAATTATATATTTCAGGCTGATTATAA
>JAMJVX010000074.1 GCA_023558315.1 Flavobacteriaceae bacterium | reverse complement strand
CCAGAGGGAAGTATCAATACGTCAAAGTTTGTAATATTTGGACTTGATAAAATACCTTCATCAATTTGTGAAATAGGATATTGCAATTGCTTTTCAAAGAAAAACCAAATTTCTCCATAGTTTAAAGAGGACGTGTTTTTGCCTCTTACTAAGCCTACTTTAGGTGCTTTAATAAAGTTGAGTTTTCCTGACCCTAAATCGGGTCCTTTTTGTGAAAATCCTGTGGATACTGAAGTGATTTTTTGGTTGTGTTTTTTAGAGAGATTGTCTATAAGTGTAGCTAAATTATCAATATGTGAATTTTCTCCCGTTAAGATAAATAAACTTCCTCTATCCCAAGTGTTACCGTCCGTAGTAATTGGTTCTTGTGTATATCTTACGCGAATATCGTTAAATAAAAGACTAGATAGAAAGGCGCCATTTTTCCAACTTTTCCATGGCAGTGCATATGCATACGTATCTGAACTAATATTTGTAGTTTTCTCTGCGTTTATTTTCACTTTAGTTGAATTCACATTTTCTTGAGTACTAAAAGTTTCTAATCCATAAGCATAAGGAAGATTCCAAGCGGTTATATCATAAGTGAGAGAATCTGCTACATAGGTTTTTTTCTCAAATAGTACTTTGACCATTTTGCCTCTCATTTGATTTTCTTTTATAACTAAAGTGTTCTTAGGAAGACTTTTTTGCGTTTTGCTTTGTTTAGTGTAACTATAAACAGAATAGGTGCTTTTCGATGTAGAATATTCATATTCTATTTTATGTTTGGACAATAAGTCTTTTAACATTTGCAGTTTTTGGTCATCTCCAGAAATTAAGTAAGAAGTTTTCTTTCCAGTATTTGACAAAAAGCTCTTAAGAGATGTATGCAGTCTATCTTGGTGTAAATGCCCCATCTCAACAGTTGAAATACCACTAGTGTAATGATGATTTATTCTGTCTTTTAATGTAAGAAGTGTGTTAGAACCATTCATTACGCCTAACCCAGCTCTCCCATGTCCTGCTTGCTCATAGGTCATCCCAATAGCACCCATATAAGTGGGATACGTATCTCCATAACTTGGATATAATAAATCAAATCGCTCTTTGGTGAAGTATAACCACTTTTCATTGTCAAAATACTTAGCATTATTTTTACCTATTTCTGTTTGAAATTCCCTTTGAAAAGGAGTAATGATTTCATGATAGGGTATAGCAGCAGGGGCAAAATAATAAGGACTATTGATTCCTTGTTCATGAAAATCTACATGAATATGAGGTAACCATTCTTGATATTTCACTATTCTTTGTTGACTTTCAATTTGAGTGAGCCAAGCCCAATCTCTATTTAAGTCAAATAAGTAGTGGTTAGGACGCCCCCCAGGCCAAGGCTCATTGTGTTCCCTAGTGAGTATTGAGGAGTTATAAGGATTACTTTTTACTTGCTTATACCAATTAACATATCTGTCTCTTCCATCAGGATTTACACATGGGTCTATTATGACGATGGTGTTTTCTAAAAAGGAAGTATGTTTCGTAATTAAATTATAGAGTGTTAGCATAGCTGCCTCAGTAGAAGAGGCTTCATTCCCATGCACATTAAAACTCAACCAAACAATGCTTTTATCACTATCGGAATTATTCTTTAAACTGTTTAGATGATTTTCACGAATAGTATTTATCTCTTTAATATTGGAAGGGGAGGATATATAAGATAAGTAGAGTGTTCTGTTTTCTTCTGTTTGTCCATAGGTTTCTAAACTTATGTATTCAGAGTTAGTTGCTATATATTTAAAATAATCAATAACTTTATGGTTTCTTGTAAATTGACTTCCTAATTCATAGCCTAAGAATTCTGAAGGGGTTTTTAGCTTTTGACCAAAAGATAAAATACTAGCAGTTAATATAGCGAAAGAAATGTAAAATTTGAGTTTATTCATATTTGTGATTTAAAAAAACCAAATATACTCAATTTTAGATAGTATATTAAAATAGGTAAAAAAATTGTGAAATAAACTCAGTATTATTTTTTCAAATAATGCTCAATACCTCCTATAATGGAAGGAAACTCTGGAGAAGGAATTTCAATATCCGTTTTTAATTTCTTTTTTTTAGCAATAATTTGAGTATTATGACCGTATGCAATAACTATTGTGTCCTTTTTCTTAAATTTTGGAAATATTTCCTTTAAAGCTAAAATATCATAATGGCTAAAAAACACTAACATATCATATTCGTTAATGTCACTCACTTTATCACAAATTTCCGTATTTGGAACTGTTTTATATAGTTTAATGGGTTCACAATTAATGTTTAAATCATTAATTTTAGAGAGGAGTTCTTTTGAAATATCCGACGTTGGAAGTAAATATTTTTTATCTTTTAGTTTAATGTTTTCGTTATTTTTTAAATCGTCTAAGGAACCATTTTTTAATACATGAAAGCATCGACTTCTATATTTTGTGTATTTTCTAATATAATTAGAGATAGCTTCAGATTTGCATATATATACATAACTGTTTGGAATGGTAAATCTATATTCTTTGGCAATTCTAAAAAAATTATCTACGGCAATTTTGCTCATTAAAATTACCGCAGTAAAATCAGAGATTCGTATTTGTTGCTTTTGAAGTTCAGATACATGTATTTCTTCTGATTTTATTAAAGGAAAAAAATCTATTTTCACATTGTATTTATCCTTAAGTTGAATGAAAGGAGAATTTTCATTGCTTGGTTTTGGTTGAGAAAACAGAATTTTTTTAATTTTTTTCATAAACGATGCGATTAATTTATATTTAAAAAGTATTGATAAATAATGAAATAGGGGGCTACCCTAAAAGCCGTAACAAACAACAAAAAGTAGCGCAGATTTTTTAATAATAATTTAGAGTTTTTTATAAATATTATAATATGAGTAATTAAAACGCCAGCAATAAATAACCCTCCGACATTTAATAAAATTAAATTTGAATCTAAAAAACTGTAGTAGTATATTGCGATAAGAGGCAAACAAAGAAACGCTACTCTATATTGATAAGTAAGTGTTTGAAATACAAAATGTTCCAAAAAGGAATCAATTTTTAAATTTTGACAAAAAAACCGTAAGGTAATATATCTAATTAGGATAAATGCTAGTGTAGCTCCGTATATATTTAAATAATTTTTATATCCAATAAAGTCACTATTGTAATGCGATGCAAATAAATATATATATAGACTAACTATAGCACAAAAAATTAAGAGCATTAGTATATTAAAAGAAGCAATAATTTTATTAGAATCTTTATTATATAGCATTATGTATTTTTTGATACTAAGATTTTTTAACAAGCCTTCATATCTATAGGGAAATTGGATTTTTATAAAAACAAAAAGTAGAATTATTCCTAAAAAAACTAAACTTACCCAATCTTCTTTAAGAAAGATTTGATATTCCCATGTTTTTATCATATGTGTAATTAGTGATTCGAAAAATAATTTTGCAAAGATAAGAATTTTTATAAAAAATAATTACTTAAAATAACAAGGTATATATAAAAATTATATACCCTAAAAGTAAAATTAATCCTTCAATATACCCAAGTTTTTTTCTTGAAAAAAAATATACTAGGGGGATGATAGCGAAAGTAAATCCAAGCATCCAAATCATATCAGTAAAGATTAAGTTGCTATTTTGAATAGTGATAGGTTTTATTAAGGATGTTACACCTAAGACAATTAATATATTGAATATATTTGAACCAATTAAGTTGCCAATAGAAATCCCTTTTTCTTTTTTTATTAAGGAAAAAATAGAAGCAAATAGTTCAGGAAGACTTGTACCGATAGCTAAGGTTGTAATAGAAATAATACGTTCATCCACTCCTAATTTCTCTGCTAAACTGATTGCTCCATTGATAAGTAACTCAGCTCCTAACCATAGAAATACACCGCCTAGAATTATTAATAATAAGTATATAAAATTAAATGTTTGTTTTTGCTTGACACCTAAATCTAATTTTGCAGAATTCCTTTTATTTTTAATGATATAAATCATAAAAACAATAAAAAGAATAGCTAAAATTCCTCCTTCTATTCTATTTAACTTATTGTCAAAAACAACAAAAAGAAAAAGAAGCAGTGAGATTGCTTTCATAAAGGTAAGTTCAACTCTGCAAAACTGTCTATCTATAGTTAAAGTTGCAATAATTGTAGTTATTCCAATTATTAACCCAATATTACTAATATTAGAACCTATAATGTTTCCAAATGCTAAATCATCGTGTCCATTTAGCACAGATTGAACGCTAATAAATAATTCAGGAGTAGAAGTTGCTAATGAAACGATTGTGAGTCCAACAACAATTTTTGGAATTTTAAAGAATAAAGATAAAGAAATCGCACCTTTAGTAAGGAAATGTGAACCTAATATCAACAAAAACAATCCAGATAAAATGAAGAAAATATCCATTTGAATATTTAATTATATAGATTAAGAAATAATATTTCTTGCAA
This sequence comes from Flavobacteriaceae bacterium, assembly GCA_023558315.1. Classification (GTDB taxonomy): domain Bacteria; phylum Bacteroidota; class Bacteroidia; order Flavobacteriales; family Flavobacteriaceae; genus JAMJVX01. The sequence goes on along the minus strand of JAMJVX010000074.1, from coordinate 5,835 downwards.
TTACAAGCTTCTGTATTTCTGTAGTTCCTTCTCCAATCGTACAAAGTTTAGAGTCTCTATAAAATTTTTCAACAGGGTATTCTTTTATATATCCGTACCCACCATGAATTTGTACTGCATCGGTAGCAATTTCCACACAAGATTCTGAACTATACATTTTTGCCATGGCAGCTTCTTTCGTATATTGTTTGTTATTTTCTTTAAGTCGAATAGCATTTTGCAATAATAATTTTGACGCTTCTATTTTTGTTGCCATATCTGCTAGTTTAAATGAAATAGCTTGAAAATTTGCTATGGCTTTTCCAAATTGCTTTCGTTCTTTAGCATATTTCAAAGCTGCTTGGTAAGCCCCATTTGCAATACCTATAGATAATGCAGCTATAGAAAGCCTGCCACCATCCAAAATTTTCATGGATTGTATAAATCCTTCTCCGACATTTCCTATTCTATTACTGTCAGGAATTACACAATTTTCAAACACCAATTCAGCGGTTTCAGATGCGCGCATGCCTAGTTTGTTTTCTTTTTTTCCAGCGGTAAAACCTTTCGTCCCTTTTTCAATATAAAAAGCAGTCATTCCATGATTATCTCCTTTTTCCCCCGTTCTAAAAATAACTACAGCAGTGTCACAGCTTTTTCCGTGTGTAATAAAATTTTTAGTACCATTTAATACCCAATTATCACCCTCTTTTTTTGCTACGGACGACATATTTTTGGCATCAGAACCCGTATTGTGTTCTGTAAGTCCCCATGCGCCTAGGTGCTTTCCTGAGGCTAAATTAGGTAATAACTTATTTTTCTGTTCTTCATTGCAAAACATTAAGATATGATTCACGCAAAGTGAATTATGTGCTGCTACAGACAATCCAATAGAAGGATCAACCATAGAAATTTTTTCAATTATCAATGTATATTCATTATAACCTAAGCCAGCGCCTCCATATTTTTCATCTACAAAGACCCCCATAAATCCTAATTCTCCAGCCTTTTTAAATAAATCTATTGGGAAATATTGTTCTTCATCCCATTTCATAACATTAGGCGAAATTTCTTTTTTAACAAAATCATCTACAGATTCAGAAATCATTTCAAGGAATTGTTCTTTACTATTAGTCATAATTATTGTATTTAAAATAAAGGACAAAGTTAATACATAAAAAATATATTTATAAATAATTATAAATAACTTTGTGAATTCAAAATTGAATTGAAACTATTTAAAAATAATTAAAAAAATGGCAGTTGAAAATCAAATAAGTATTAAAATTACTATTGAAAATAAAAGGTATACATTTGATGGTAATTCTCCCATTCCTATATCCGTTCCAATTAAAGTTAATGAACATGTAAATGCATGGAATGCTCCAAATTTATCTATAAAGTCACTTACAAAGGAAAATACCGTTAGATTTAATCAAATTGAAATAGTACCACATAGTCATTGTACACATACAGAATGTCTTGGGCATATTTCTAAAGAAGATTACCACATAAATACTCTTGTGAAAAAATATTTCAACCTTGCAAAATTAATTAGTGTTAAACCAGAAAAGGAAGGTGAAGATTTAATAATTACAAAGGAACAAATAAAATCACAAATTGATGAAGAAACGGGATTGGAAGCATTAATAATTAGAACACTGCCAAATACATTTGAAAAGTTAACAAAAAATTATACGCATACAAACCCTGCATATTTTACCAAAGAAGCTGCCGAGTATATCAGAGAAAAAAACATATTACATTGGTTAGTAGATTTACCTTCCGTTGATAAGGAATACGATAATGGCGTATTAGCGGCACATCATGCGTTTTGGAATATTCCTGATAATCCAATGAAAAAAGCGACTATAACAGAATTTGTTTTTATTGATAACTCTATACTAGATGGAATTTATGCATTAGACCTACAAATTGCACCCATTGCAAATAATGCTACCCTTTCTAATCCTGTGTTGTATCCGCTAGCAAATGTAGAATTATAGAATATATTTTAAACGTTTAATTAATTAACATTAAGTTGAGTAGAATATTTTTACAAATATTTATATTTGCATAAATTATGATTAAAGATATGAGTAAAAAGACAATGTTGATGATTTTGGATGGGTGGGGAATCGCTCAAAACAAAACTTTTTCTGCAATAGATAACGCAAAAACACCATTTATAGATAGTTTATACGATACCTATAATCACGCTACTTTAAGAACGGATGGATTGAACGTAGGACTTCCAGAAGGACAGATGGGTAATAGCGAAGTGGGTCATATCAATTTAGGGGCTGGCAGAATTGTTTATCAAAATTTAGCAAAAATTAATAAATCAATAAAGGAGGATACTTTAAAAGAAAATAAAGTATTAAATGAAGCATTCGCTTATGCCATAAAAAATAATAAAAAAGTACATTTTTTAGGATTAGTCTCTGATGGGGGTGTTCACTCACATATTAATCATTTATCTCATTTATTAAAATTAGCAAAATCAAAAAATGTAAAAGACTTTTATGTTCATGCATTTACTGATGGACGTGATGTTGATCCAAAATCAAGCGTACAATATTTCAAACAATTAGAAAAAGACATAGAAAATTGTGGAGGAAAGTTAGCAAGTGTGATAGGAAGATATTATGCAATGGATAGAGATCAAAGATGGGAACGTGTAAAGAAAGCATATGACCTTATAGTTAATGGAGTAGGAGAACCCACGTTAGATTTTATTTCAAGAATTAATGAAGTGTACAAGGAAGATATTACAGATGAGTTCTTGCCCCCTATGATAAAATCAGATGAAAATGGGAATAAGATTGCGTCGCAATTGCATACCGATGATGTCGTTATCTTTTTTAATTTTAGAACTGACAGAGGGCGACAACTTACACAAGTTCTTTGCCAAAAGGATTTTGATGAGTTTGATATGAAGAAGTTACCCTTACATTACGTGACGATGACTAAATACGATGATAACTTTAAAAATGTAAAAGTACTTTTTGATAATGAAAACCTAACTGATACCTTGGGAGAAGTTTTGGCGAAAAACAAAAAAACACAAGTGCGTATTGCTGAAACTGAAAAATATCCTCACGTGACGTTCTTTTTTAATGGAGGTAGAGAAACCCCATTTGATTTAGAAAAAAGAATTTTATGCCCCTCTCCAAAAGTAGCAACCTACGATTTAAAACCAGAGATGAGTGCTTATGAAGTCAAAGATTCAATAATTGAAGAAATAAATAAAAACACTCCTGATTTCATTTGTTTAAACTTTGCAAACCCTGATATGGTTGGGCATACAGGAAGTATGGATGCCGCTATAAAAGCATGTGAAAGTGTAGATAAATGCGCTGAAGAAGTGATACATAACGCATTAAATAAGGACTACAGCATTTTACTTATTGCTGACCATGGAAATTGTGAGACCATGCAAAACGAGGATGGAAGCCCTAATACGGCGCATACTACAAACCCAGTGCCTTTAATTTTCATAGATAAAGAAAAGCGAAAAGTTGCTAATGGGATTTTAGGAAATATAGCACCTACAATTTTGGATATTTTGAACGTAGAAAAGCCAAAAGCAATGACAGAAGAAACTTTATTAATTAAATGATACCCAAAGTTATTTATCAAACTTGGTTTACCAGAGATGTACATCCTAAAGTAGCTAAAGTAATAAAAAGGATGAAAAAACGTAATCCTTCATATGAGCACAAGATATTTACAGACGATGAATTACATGCATTTGTAGAAGACAACTTTGATAAAGAAATAGTAACGGCTTTTAATAAATTGAATATCATAGTTGCTAAAGTAGATTTTTGGAGGTACTTAATTTTGTATAAATTAGGAGGTATTTATTTAGATATGGATTCTACAATTAAACAACCGTTAGATTTATTGATAAAAGAGGAAGATAAGGCAATTATTACCGCTGAAAAAAATGATACGTTTTTTGTACAATGGGCCTTGATATTTAGTGCAAAACATCCTATTTTAGAAAAGACAATTGAACTTATTTTAGAAAATATAAAAACAAATAAATATCCAAACGATATACACCAAATGACGGGTCCTACAGTTTTTTCAAGGGCTATACAAAGTGTTCACAAAGAATATTTTAATGAGGAATTAGTGCATAGCGATATAGATAAGAAAACCGATAAAACGTATGCAAAAGAATCCCTATCGTATAGAATTTATGGGATAGATTACAACAAATATTTTAAATTTTATTTTAGAAATGCGAAATATTTATATAAAAACAAAATACATTGGAAACAAGAACAACAAGACAAAACAATACTTATTTAAAATGAAATCAATTATTATTTATTTACTATTCGGAATTACGCTTTTATATAAAACTAATATAAATGCGCAAGAAAACAAAAAGAACACTTCAGAGGAAGTAGCCACTGATTTAATTGGAATTATCCAAAGATCAGATTTTCAAAAAGGACCTTTCTCTAAATGGTTTTATAAAAATTATCACGAATACGCACTTGATGTAGAAATGGTGAAGAGAATCCGTCCTATAATTAAAGATGTAAAAATAAAATTATTTATTGGCACGTGGTGTACTGATAGTCAAGAGCATGTACCCGCTATTTTTAAAATATTAGATGCTGTAAAATTTGAAGAAAATAATATTTCACTTTATGGAGTAACGGAATATGATAAAAGTACTCCTGAAGGATACGAGAAAGGTTTGTCAGTATATAATGTTCCTTCCCTAATTTTTTACAAGGATGGCAAAGAAATAAATAGAATTGTAGAAGCTCCAATCGTTAGCTTAGAGGAGGATATGCTCAATATTCTTACTGAAAACAATTATAAGCATACTTACGACTTTAATTAAAATGGTTGTATTAAAAACTATTGAGGAGATAGCGTTGATGAGAGAAAGCGCACAAATTGTCTCTAAAACTTTGGGTATGTTAGCCGCTGAAATAAAACCTGGTGTCACTGGCTTGGATTTAGATAAAAAGGCAGAGGCATTCATTAGAGACCACGGCGCAGAACCGGGTTTTTTGGGATTGTACGATTTTCCTAATTCCCTTTGCATTAGTCCAAACGATATGGTCGTTCACGGTATTCCCAACAATACCCCCTTTAAAGAAGGAGATATTGTCTCAATAGATTGTGGAGCGTTAAAAAATGGTTTTTATGGAGACCATGCCTATACTTTTCCTGTCGGAGAAATTGATAAGGATACGCAAAAACTTTTAGAAATAACTAAAAAATCGCTCTACATGGGAATTGCCGAATTCCGTGAAGGGAATAGGATAGGGGATATTAGTTATGCGATTCAGAATTTTGTTGAAAAAGAAAATTATGGTGTAGTTCGCGAGTTAGTAGGGCATGGCATTGGTAGAACAATGCATGAAAAACCAGAAGTACCCAATTATGGGAGAAAAGGACAGGGTAAACGGTTACAAAATGGAATGACCTTAGCGATTGAACCAATGATAAATTTGGGTACACAAAAAGTAAAGCAGTTACAAGATGGGTGGAGTATTGTTACCAAAGATAACAAACCAAGCGCACATTTTGAACATGACGTAGCCATGGTAAATGGAAAACCAGTGTTATTATCTACGTTTAAATATATTTATGAGGCATTAGGTATTGAAAGCGATGAAGAAAAAGAATTTATGTATACTTAATGAAACGACTGTTTAAATTTTTTCTAAATACACTACCCAGAGAATTTTTAATTAAAGTAAGTATAAAAATTGTGCCTCTGCTGTCTTTTTTATATAGAGGAAAAAAATATACCGACCCTATAAACAACAAGTCTTATCGCTCTTTTTTACCTTATGGCTATAGGAAAATACGCCCAAA
>JAMJVX010000073.1 GCA_023558315.1 Flavobacteriaceae bacterium | reverse complement strand
TACTCCACCGTCACAGACTTAGCCAAGTTTCTGGGTTGGTCAACGTTACATCCTTTTTTAACGGCGATGTAATAGGAGAGGAGTTGTAGCGGAATAGTCGCTAAGATAGAAGCGGTAATTTCATCTGCTTCTGGAATTTCTATACAGTGGTTCGCGAGCTTTTTTATTTCCTTATCTCCTTGGGTGACTATAGCGATAATTTTTCCAGACCTCGCTTGTATCTCCATCACGTTATTTAATATTTTGTCGTAATTCCCTTTTTTGGTAGCGACTACAACAACGGGCATATGCTCATCAATAAGCGCAATCGGTCCGTGTTTCATTTCTGCCGCAGGGTACGCTTCTGCGTGTATATACGATATTTCTTTTAGTTTTAATGCGCCTTCTAGAGCAATTGGGAAATTGTATTTCCTACCTAGATAAATACAGTTTGGGGCTTCATAATATTTTTCTGCAATCTCCTCTATCAATTTAGCAGATTCTAATACTTTTTCAATCCTAGAAGGAAGATTGTATAACTCTTGCAATAAAAATTGATACTTTTCAGAATCAATAATATTCATTTTCTTCCCTAAATCTAAAGCAATTAAAAGCAATAAAGCTACTTGACTCGTAAATGCTTTGGTAGAAGCTACGCCAATTTCGGGACCCGCATGAGTATATGAACCCGAATCAGTCTCACGTGTTAGGGATGAGCCTACTACATTACAAATTCCATAAATAAATGCGTTGTTTTCTTTAGCGAGTTTTACTGCGGCTAACGTATCCGCAGTTTCCCCTGATTGTGAAATGGCAAATACAATATCATTATCATAAATAATAGGGTTTCTGTATTTAAACTCAGAGGCGTATTCCACTTCAACAGGAATTCGCAATAATTCTTCAAACAGATATTCTGCAAAAAGCGCTGAATGCCAAGAAGTTCCACACGAAATAAAAATAATTCTTCGTGCATTCAAAAACTTATCAATATTATTTTCAATACCAGATATTTTTATTTCATTAGTGTCTAATTTAAACCGACCTCTAAAAGTATTTTTTATGGAACTTGGTTGTTCAAAAATCTCTTTCAACATAAAATAATCATAGCCTCCTTTTTCAATACTTTCAACATTTTGCGATAACTCTCTAACTTCAGGAGTTAAGATAGAATCAAATTTTATATTCCTAAGAACTAAGCCTTTAGTACTAATTGTGGCTATTTCTTCATCATTTAGGTAGATACATCTTTTGGTATATTTCAAAAAAGGAGAGGCATCAGAACCAATAAAATATTCTCCTTCACCTATCCCAACAGCTAGGGGACTTCCTAAACGAGCGCAAACAATTTCAGAAGGATTATCTGTATTTAAAACAACAATGGCATAGGCACCAGAAACTTGGTTTAAAGCAATTTTCACTGCTTTTCCTAACTTTACCTTTTCCTTTTCCATTACATATTCTATAAGATTTACTAATACTTCAGTATCAGTATCCGTAGAAAAACTGTACCCTCGTTTTATTAAACTTTCTTTTATAGAAGTGTAATTTTCTATAATCCCATTGTGGATAATAGTTATTTTTTTATTGTTTGAAAGGTGAGGATGTGCGTTTTTATCTGAAGAAGGACCATGTGTAGCCCAACGAGTATGACCGATTCCAACGTTACCTAATTTGTCATTTGACGTTTTAAATAATTTTTTTAAATCGCTAACTTTCCCTGCACATTTTTTTATTTTCAGTTTGTTATCATACAATGATATTCCTGCTGAATCATACCCTCTATATTCTAGCATTTGTAGCCCTTCTATTAAAATAGGATACGCTTTTCTATGCCCTATATATCCGACTATTCCACACATATTTTGAATTTTTTGAGCAAAGATAAATAATTATATTCTTTATTTATATATTTGTTTTTTATATATGGACTTTATACCTCAAGATATTTTAGACTACAGCGTTGCACATACGCAAGAAGAACCTGATTTACTAAAGCAACTTAGAAAAGAAACCTACCAAAAAGTACTACATCCCAGAATGCTTAGTGGCGCACTTCAAGGACGTTTTTTGAGTTGGATATCTACACTTGTAAATCCCAAAGTTATTTTAGAAATAGGCACATATACAGGATACGGCACCATCTGTCTCGCAGAAGGGTTAGATAATGGAGGGACGCTTCACACCATAGACCTTAATGAGGAATTAATATCTATCCAGCAAAAATATTTAAAACAAATTCCCCAATATTCTCAAATTACCTGCCACTTAGGAAATGCAAAAGGCATTATTTCTTCCTTAGATGAAAAGTTAGATTTAGTATTTATGGATGCTGATAAGGAAAATTACACTGCGTATTTAGAATTAATCACCCCTAAAATGAATACAGGAGGTGTGTTAATTGCGGACAATGTGCTGTGGAGCGGAAAGGTTTTAGAAAAAGCAGATGAAAGCGATAAAGATACTATTGGATTACAGCAATTCAATAAAATTTTAAAAGAAAGCAAACACTTTAATCCGATATTGCTACCCATAAGAGACGGACTTACTTTAGCGAGGTTTGTGGGGTGAGGAACATTCTACTTCACATCCTTTTTAATAGTATTAGAAACCTCTGTTAACTCCTTTTTGAGTTCTTCACCTTGTTTTTGTATTGCTTTGATGGGATTTGAAGTTTCTGTATCTATATCTGTGGAGCGTTTAATTTCGTGTTTTATCTCATCTGTGGCTCTACGTACTTGTTTCATTCCTTTAGCAAGAGTACGTGCTATTTCTGGAATTCTATCTGAACCAAAAACTAATAAAATGATAAAACCAATAAAGACAAGTTCTGCACCGCTAATAAATAAAAACATATGTAAAGTATTAGAATAAAAAAAACCTTATTGAAAAATAAGGTTTTTTTTATAGTTAGTTAAATTATTGTTTCTTTTTAAACTCTTCAAATTCAATGATATCAGGGTCTTTTTCTCTAGGAAACGAATTGTTTGTTACATCAATATCTGCTGTTTCCAAATCTGGGTCTACCTGAATCTTAATTATTTCTTTATTTGAAGGAATTACTTTTCTCACTGAAGCATCATTTTTTCTCCAAACCTGTACTGGGTAAGTAACACGTTCTGTAGTATTGTCAGCATATGTATACTCTACAATTAAAGGCATTACTAATCCTCCGGGTTTTTCAAATTCTATTTCATAAAAATACTTAGGCGTATTTAATTGTTGACGCTCTTCTTCAGTAAAGTTGTCAAATAAATAATCTTTCAAAGGCTTCACATCTTCTACTTTAGAGTCTTTTGTAAAATCTTTGCTTTCTTCATCTATCATAAATACTACAGGGTCTTTAATATCTTTTAATGTCATACCGTATTGACTAAGTAAGTCTTTAGCCGCTTGTGTAGGTTTATCAGTAACTTGATATTTTTTTACTTTACCTACGGCAATATCTACATAATCTGTGCTGTAAAACCAACCTCTCCAAAACCAATCTAAATCAACGGCAGAAGCGTCTTCCATTGTTCTAAAAAAGTCTTCTGGCGTAGGGTGCTTAAACATCCATCTTTGAGAATATGTTTTAAAAGCGTAATCAAATAATTCTTTCCCCATCACTGTTTCTCTAAGAATATTTAAAGCAGTTGCAGGTTTTCCATAGGCATTAGGTCCTAATTGATATACGTTTTCAGGATTAGACATGATAGGCGATAAGAAATCTTGACTATCAGACATATAATTTACAATATCTTTTGCCAAACCTCTTCTCGATGGGTATTTTTTTAATTCACCAAGTACTTTTGGATATTCTTTTGCAAATTCTTGTTCTGCTAAATATTGAACAAAGGTATTTATACCTTCATCCATCCATCCCCATTGTCTCTCATCTGAATTTACAATCATTGGGAAAAAGTTATGTCCTACTTCGTGTATGATTACACTTACCATACCAAACTTAGTTCTATCAGTATAGTTCCCATCCTCATCTGGACGTCCGTAATTCCAACAAATCATTGGATATTCCATTCCTTGATTTTTAGCATGTACAGAAATCGCTTTGTGATATGGATACGTAAAAGTATGTTTAGAATAACTTTTCATAGTAGAAGCTACTACTATAGTAGAGTATTCTTCCCATAGTGGATTTCCTTCTTTAGGATATAAAGATACTGCCATAGAAGTTTTCCCTCCTCCTAAATCTACATTCATCATATCCCAAATAAATTTATTTGAGGTAGCAAAACCAAAGTCACGCACATTATTTGCTAAAAACTTCCATGTTTTAGTTTTTTTAGCTGGAGTTTTTTCTGCTAATTCTGCTTCTTCTTGAGTAACGATAATTACAGGTTTGTCAAAACTCTTTTTCGCTAACTCATAACGCTTCATCATTGTTTTTGAAAATACTTCTTTTCTGTTTTGTAATTTTCCAGTAGCATCTAACACAAAGTTATCTGGCACAGTGATATTTACTTCAAAATTTCCAAAGGGTAAGGCAAACTCTCCATTGCCCCAAAATTGATAATTCTGCCATCCTTCTACGTCATTATATACTGCCATACGTGGGTAGAATTGAGCTATTACATATGCTCTGTTTCCATCTTTAGGGAAGTATTCATATCCTGAACGTGCTCTGTTTGTAACGTGATTGTTTACATTATAATCCCATTTAATAGAAAAAGTATATTGCATTCCGCTTTTAAGTGGGGTAGGTAAGTCAATTCGCATCATTGTCTGATTAATATTATAAGTAAGGGCTTTTCCTTGAGCATCTTTTACCCATCCTATATTAAATCCTCCGTCAAAAGGATCTTTCATATAGTCACTCACAAAACTTTCAGCGCGAAAAATTGGAGAAACACCGCTTCCGTTTTTCTCTTTACTTGGCGAATTTTTTTCTCTTATATTTTGGTCAAGTTGAACCCATAGATATGCTAAGTCATCTGGTGAATTATTAGTATATGTAATAGTTTCCTCTCCTAAAATCTTTGGATTTTCACCATCTAATAAGGTGATATCCATAGTGTAATCAGCTTGTTGCTGATAATATTCATGACCAGGACTTCCAGCGGCTGTTCTGTAAGAATTTGGCGTCGCCCATTCGTCATAAAGTTGTCTAAATTTATTTTCATTGAAATGTCCGCCCTCACGCATTGATAATGAATCATCTTGCGCAAAAGCAATTGTGCTTATAAAAGCAATTGTAAATAGTAATAGTATTTTTTTCATAATTAAAGTTAAATTTTTGTTAAAAAATGAGAGCAAATATAACGATATAAATAATTTAAAACTTAATTTCAAAGTGTTTTTTATCAATATCTAATAAGTAGCTTTTTGTAAGGCCTTTCCCTTTGAATTGCACTATATTTTTTTGCTCTTCAAATAAATCTGTGAGTATAGTATTTTCAAATGTAATCGTTTGGATTTTTTCGTCTAAAATAAACTGCATATAGATTAATGTAGATTCTCTATCGTATTTCTTTCCTACATAATCTAATACCATCTTTTCATCGTTTATAGACATTTTGCACTTTGTTTTTAAATATCTCTCTAACACATTTTCAATATCTTTTGTGTCAGAATCGGGGTCTAATTGAAATCCTTTACCGTATCGTTTGTTTAAAATTGCTTGTAAATCATCAGTAAAAACATCAATGAAGACTTGAAATGAGTGTTGGGACTCATTATAGATAATTTTAGTGGAACTCACATAATATTTATGCGTAGATTGAAAATTTACTAACGCGAAAAATACAACAACTATACTTACTCTTTTTAAAATCATTTGGGCTGTTCTACACTTTTTTTATAGTTATCGCTTTCTGTAATTAAAAAATCTATGATTTCAAACCTATCTGTTTTTGAAAAGACCTTGTCATAGTCTTGCGAATCTAAATAAGATAAAAACAGGGGTATTTCGTAATTTTTTAAATCTAATACTTCTACAAAAAAAGCATCTTCAAAAATTTCTGGCAATGCCAAACTCCATTTATACCCTTTGTTTTCATTCTCATTCTTTTTAAGAGATTTAAAAAGTAACCTCGCTAAATTTGTAATATCAGCCCCATTGGTTAAATAATAATTCTCAGTAACATAGTTTTTTACTTGGCTATACTCATCAATTCCATATTCAATTTTTTTGAACTGCTCTTTCTCTAAATCTAAAAAGGCTTCTTCATTTTCTGAATCTACCACTACCTCCTCTAAAAAATTCATTCGCTCACGCATCTGTATCACTAAATCCCCATTGGCAATTACATCTTCAGTAACGGTAGTGGTTTCCGTTTCATAAGATACGGATGAAAAAATAAGAATATCTCCTTCCTTTACAACCATAGAAAACTCCCCTCTTTCATTAGTAATAGTATTCATTTGATTTGTGTTATTGACTATATTTATGCCTGGCAATGGGTAGTTTTCATAGGCAACTTTTCCTTGAATAGCAACTCGTTGTTGTCCATAGGAAATAATACTAGTTAATAAAAATAACAAAAATAAGAGTCTTGACATATGACGACAAAAGTAGTAAAATTTTAATAGTAATTGCGAATAAAATGTATTATAAAGTGCAATTTGCTATGAGTTTTAAAAGCATTTAAGTATCAATTAATCATCTTATAAATTCAATTCAAATATATTTTTTTATTTTCTTTTCGATAATATAGTTTTATAAATGTATTTTTGTAACCTTTAATTATTTTGTTATTTCAAAAGGTATGAAATGGATTAGTTTAACACTTATTTTATTTGTATTTGGTTGTAAAACTTCTGATACTATTATTATAACTAACATAGATTTTGAGGACACTCTGGGCTACTGTAATTTAGATATAACGAATACCACTTTTTTTAAAAAATCAAATAATGAAGCGGTAATTTTAACACTTTCTTCAGGGTTGTTAAAAAATAGCAGTCAAAAAAAATCATATACTTTATCACAAACAACAAAATTTATATATCGTTCTTTTTCAGATGCGGTAGAAAGCACTTATTTTTGTAATGAAGTTCCTCCAGCAAACCCAACAGTGACAAACGAAACGGAAGCAACGGGTAGTTTAGAAATTATTTCTACAATTAATGAATCCAATGACAGTATTTTTCATCAATTAGTATTAAAAGATTTACTTTTTGAAAATGAGGGAGGAAAATTTATTCAGGATTCTTTATTTTTTGGTTCTTTTAATTATAAACTTCCTGAAGAATCATCTAATTAGTTGGTTCAAATTGTCTTAACGTATCGCATATAATTTGAATACATTCATTAATTTGCTTTTCTGTAATAACTAATGGAGGAGCAAAGCGAATAATGTTTCCATGCGTAGGCTTAGCTAACAATCCTTTTTCTTTTAAAACAATACAAATATCCCATGCTAATTTTTTATCTTTTGTGTCGTCATTAATGATGATAGCATTTAATAACCCTTTTCCTCTGACTTTAATCACTACCTTACTTTCACTAATATATTGGTTTATTTTTTCTCTAAAAATTGTACCAAGTCTACGAGCGTTTTGCATGAGCTTTTCTTCTTGTAATACCTCTAAAGCAATACAAGCAATACGAGAAGCCATAGGATTACCCCCAAAAGTACTACCGTGTTGCCCAGGTTGTATTACTTCCATAATCTCATCATCACACAAAACAGCAGAGATTGGATAAAAACCCCCACTAAGTGCTTTCCCTAATATTAGGATATCAGGTCTGACATAGGTCTTTTTTTGCCTTTCGCATTTGTTTTCACAACTGCAATTTCCACATGCAGCCAACAAGGAGCCAGTTCTGCCCATACCCGTTTGTATTTCATCAACAATAAAAAGTACGTTGTGTTTTTTGCATATTCCTTTTGCTTTAGAAATAAAATCTTCATCTGGGACATTCACTCCTGCCTCTCCTTGTATGGGTTCTACTAGAAAAGCTGTGATGTTTTTGTTTTCCTTTAATGTTTTTTCTAGTAAGGTTAAATTATTATACTCAATTTCTATAAATCCTGGAGTATGGGGACCAAAATAATCTTTTGAATTTGCATCGGACGAGAAAGAGATAACAGTAGTTGTTCGTCCATGAAAGTTTTGCGTACAAACAACTATTTGAGCTTTATCTTTTGGAATCCCTTTTTTTAGGTATCCCCATTTTCGAGCAATTTTAATAGCAGTTTCTACACCTTCAGCTCCAGTATTCATTGGAAGTAATCTTTCAAATCCAAAATACTGTGTCGCAATTTCCATGTATTTTCCTAACACATTATTATGAAATGCCCTTGAGGTAAGTGTTAATTGTCCTGCTTGTTTTTTCATTTCCCTTAAAATACGTGGGTGACAATGTCCTTGATTTACCGCAGAATATGCTGAAAGAAAATCATAATATTTTTTTCCATCTACATCCCACATAAATACGCCTTTCCCTTTTTTTAATACCACAGGTATTGGGCTATAGTCTCTAGCGCCATATTTTTTTTCTAAATTTATATATTTATTAGTGTTATTTGTTTCCATAATTTAAAATTTTAATTAGTGATGTCATTTAAGAATTTTATTCTATACAATCGCACTTCATCTTCTTCATAATCAGCAGCTAAATCGCTTATAGCTTTTGGGATGTCATCTGAAACAGTTTCAATAAAATATTCATGCAGTTCCTCTTGTTCATATTCATCTAAGATTTCATCAATAAAATAAGAAATATCCAAAGAGGTGCCAGATGAGATGATTGTTTCCAGCTCTTTTATAAGTTCAATCATTTCTAATCCTTTTGAATTTGCCACATCGTCTAAAGAAAGTTTTCTATCAATACTTTGAATTAGAAAAAGTTTTAAAAGGGAATTTTGCCCAGTACTTTTTACAATTAAATCATCGGGTCTCATTATAGAGTTTTCCTCAACAAATTTTTTAATGCTTTCTAAAAATTCTTTGCCAAATTTTTTAGCTTTACCTTCACCTACCCCTATAATATTTGTCAGCTCTTTTTCTGTAATTGGATATTTGATTGTCATTTCTTCAATGGAATGCTCTTCAAATATTGTGTATGGGGGAATTTGTTTAGATTTTGCAATTTTTTTTCGGATATCCAATAAAATTTTCATTAATGGATTTGTAGAACTTGATGCGTTTATGGCAGGAATGTTATTTTTATTTTTGCTAACGCCATCAATTAGAGAGCTTTCTTTAATCATCATAAATGAAACTGGGTTTTTAATATAGTCTAACCCTTTTTCAGTTATTTTTATCATCCCATACGTTTCTATTTCTTTTTTTAAATATCCTAGAACAATTAGCTGACGCATTAAAGCTAACCAGAAATTTTTATCTTTATCTTTTCCAGAACCAAAAAAATCTTGAGATTCTAACTTATGTGAACTAATAAGCGCATTTGTTTCACCTACTACAACATTAATTATTTCTTTATCTCTGTATTTTTCCTCAATCTTTTTTACAACACTGAGAAGTTTAAAAACATCTTCTTTTGCTTCAATTTTCTCTTTAGGATATTTTGTATTATCATCCATATTTGCCCCTTCGCCATTTACTTCATCGAACTTTTCCCCGAAATAATGTAAAAGAAATTTTCGTCTAGAAATAGAAGTCTCACAATAAGTAATCATTTCATTAAATAATGTAAGACCCACTTCTCTTTCTGCGATATTCTTTTTTGATATTAACTTTTCCATTTTCTCTACATCCTTATAAGAATAAAAGGCTAAACAGTGCCCTTCTCTTCCATCTCTTCCCGCTCTACCTGTTTCTTGATAATAGCTTTCTAAACTTTTTGGAATAGTATAATGGATTACATAGCGAACATCGGGCTTGTCTATCCCCATCCCAAACGCTATAGTAGCCACGACCACATGGCATTGCTCCATCAAAAACATATCTTGATTTTTCGCTCTAACTTTAGAATCCAAACCTGCATGATAGGGAACGGCATCAATACCATTTACACAAAGTGTTTCGGTAAGCTCCTCCACTTTTTTTCTTGACATGCAATAAATAATTCCTGATTTATTTGTTCTTTTTTTTATGAATTTAATAATGTCTGTATCTACTTGATTTGTTTTTTGAGCTACTTCGTAATATAAATTAGGTCTATTAAAAGAGGCTTTAAAAACTTTTGCAGTCTTTATTTTTAATGTTTTTAATATATCTTCTTGTACTTTAGGCGTAGCTGTAGCGGTGAGTGCTATAATGGGTATTTGTTTTTTTATTTGGTCTAAGACAGGTCTTATATTCCTATAATCAGGTCTAAAATCATGTCCCCATTCAGAAATACAATGCGCTTCATCTATGGCTAAAAATGAAATATCAACTTGTTTAAGAAAATCTATATTGTCTTGTTTTGAAAGAGATTCAGGAGCGACGTATAAAATCTTTGTCTTGCCTTCCAAAATATCATCTTTAACTTGTTTTATAGCTGATTTTGAAAGCGAAGAGTTTAATACATGGGCGACTGCTTGTTCAGTATATAAACCTCTAAGTACATCTACTTGATTTTTCATCAATGCTATTAAAGGAGAAATCACTATTGCCATCCCTTTACTTGCTAATGCAGGGAGCTGATAACATATAGATTTGCCCCCACCTGTGGGCATAATAACAAAACAATTTTCTTTATTTAATAGATGAGTGATTACCTCTTTTTGAAAGCTTTTAAATTTATCAAAACCAAAAATTTCTTTTAATTTACTTTCTAATTGCCTACCTTCCATTATTATTTATAATAAATACCTATTTTTGTAAAACATTAACTACAATAATACGAAAATAATAATAATTAGTGACGGACAGGACAAATAAAATAAAAAAGATTGCAGAAGAAGTATTGCAATTAGAAGCCCAAACCATTGAAAAATTAGTTGGACATTTAGATGAAAATTTTGCAGAAAGCGTTGATATGCTTTATAAATGTAAGGGCAGAGTGATTTTTACAGGGATTGGAAAAAGTGGAGTTATTGCGATGAAAATTGTAGCGACTTTAAATTCTACAGGCACCCCTGCTATTTTTATGCATTCCACGGATGCGATTCATGGCGATTTAGGAATTGTTCAAAAAGAAGATGTTATTGTATGTATTTCCAAAAGTGGTAATTCCCCAGAATTAAAAACGTTAATTCCTTATGTATCTATTTACAACAACTCTCTGATTGCAATTACCTCAAACAAAGATTCTTATTTAGCACAAAATTCCTCAAAACTTATATATGTACCTATAGATAAAGAAGCGTGCCCAAATAATCTAGCACCAACTACAAGTACTACAGCTCAATTAGTCATAGGAGATGCCATTGCGGTATGTTTAATGAAGTTAAAAGGATTTAAATCAAATGATTTTGCTAAATATCACCCGGGAGGGATGTTAGGGAAGCAATTAAATTTAAAGATTAAGGATTTAATGCAGAAAAAATCTTGCCCTAGTATTTCAAAAGAAACCGTATTAAAAGATATAATTATTGAAATTAATAAACACAAACAGGGTATAACTGCGGTGTTGGAACAAGAAAAAATTATAGGAGCAATCACGGATGGAGATATTCGTAGAATTTTAGAGACAACAACTACAATAGATAAAATAAAAGCCGCGGATATCATGAATGAAAATCCAATTTCAATAAAGGAAGATATCTTAGCGGTGGAAGGGCTAAATATATTAAAGCAAAAAAAGGTAAATCAATTATTAGTGATAAACTCTAAAAACGAATACACAGGAGTAATACATACTTTAGATATTCTTAAAGAGGGATTTGAGATATGAGAAAAAAAACAATAGGAGAAATGTCTTTTTTAGATCATTTGGAGGAGCTTCGCTGGCACCTCATTAGATCTATATTAGCTATTATGGCTGGTGGATTAATAGCTTTTTTATCTAAGGGCTTTATCTTTAATAAAATTTTATTTGGTTTAAAGAACAAAGATTTTATCACCTATCGATTTTTTTGCAAAATTGGAACAAGTTTAGGATTTGCTGACAATAAGCTGTGCTTTGAGGAAATCGCTTTTCGCATTCAAAGTAGAACAGTAGCGGGACAATTTTCTGCACATATATGGACGTCTATAGCTGTGGGATTTATTATATCCTTTCCTTATATCCTATTTGAAGTCTGGAGATTCATTAGCCCTGGATTATATAAAAAAGAACGAAAAAATGCACGTGGATTTATCATCATTGCCTCTTTATTATTTTTTGTGGGTATCTGTTTTGGATACTTTGTTGTAGCCCCTTTATCTATTAATTTTTTAGGCTCTTATAATATAAGCGAACAAATTTTCAATGATTTTGATTTAGGGAGTTATATTGGTTTAGTGAGAGCGTCCGTATTATCCTGTGGATTTATATTTGAACTCCCAATTCTAATTTATTTCTTCACAAAAATAGGGTTAATCACCCCAGAATTTTTAATGAAAAAATGGAAGATATCTTTAATTGTTATTCTTTCACTTTCAGCAATTATCACACCGCCAGATGTGATTAGTCAACTTATTGTAGGTTTCCCATTATTTTTATTATATTGGGTCAGTTATTATATTTCAAAAATAATTTATAAAAAACAACAAAAGAAAGAGAATTATGATTCTAAAAGCAAATAAAATTATTAAATATTATAAAAGTAGACGCGTAGTAGACGAGGTCTCTTTAGAGGTAAATCAAGGGGAAATCGTAGGACTTTTAGGGCCTAACGGTGCAGGAAAAACGACTTCGTTTTACATGATTGTTGGATTGATAAAACCTAAAGAAGGGTCCGTATTCTTAGACGATATTAATATAACTCGTTTCCCAATGTACAAAAGGTCTCAATATGGTATTGGCTATTTAGCCCAAGAGACCTCTGTATTCAGAAAACTAAGTGTAGAGAATAATATATTAAGTGTCCTGCAAATGACTAACTTGAGTAAAAAGGAACAAAAAGAAAAAACAGAAAGTTTATTAGAGGAGTTTAGATTAACTCATGTGAGAAAAAACAGAGGGGATTTACTATCAGGTGGGGAACGTAGAAGAACAGAAATTGCGAGAACTTTAGCTACGGATCCAAAATTTGTATTGTTAGATGAACCCTTTGCTGGAGTTGACCCAATTGCAGTAGAAGATATTCAAAAAATTGTGGCGTTGCTTAAAAAGAAAAATATAGGAATTCTAATTACCGACCACAATGTACAGGAAACATTAGCCATCACCGATAGAACCTACTTAATGTTCGAAGGGAAAATTTTAAAACATGGAAAACCTGAAGACCTTGCTAAAGACGAATTAGTACGAAAAGTGTATTTAGGACAAAGTTTTGAATTCAAACGAAAAAAAATCGTATAGCCCCAATAGTTATTAAACTCTGTTTCTTTTTAGATGAAAAAAAACAGATAACAACACGTACGCAGGAATAATAATTGCAAAAGCCTTATAAGTAAAGAAAGCAATACTGAC
>JAMJVX010000072.1 GCA_023558315.1 Flavobacteriaceae bacterium | reverse complement strand
AAAGCCACATATACGTCTTACAAAGAAAGCGAGTCTTCTCTATTTGAGAAACTCTATTTCCTCGCTCAACAAGCTATGTTTACTTATAAGAGAAGTATAATAAAACCTTATATATCAAGGAATAAAGTCTTATTAGATTTTGGCGCAGGCTCAGGAAATTTTCTTCGTTATATAATTAGATACGTAAGCAAAGCTTATGGGGTAGAAAAAAATAGAGATATAAACTCTCATAAAGATATATCTGCTAATTTTAACAAGATTGATGACAACTCTTTAGATATTATTACCGCATGGCATGTCTTAGAACACGTTAATAATCTTGAGGAAACGCTTATAACCTTTAAGTCTAAGCTAAAAAAGCACGGAACCCTCCTGATTGCTGTACCTAACTTAAAGTCTCATGACGCTAAACACTATAAAAAATATTGGGCAGCACTTGATGCTCCGAGACATCTTTGGCACTTTACTAAAGAGGGCGCAATAGATTTAGCATCTAATTTTGGATTCTCATTAATTAAAACAACACAATTGCCATTAGACGTTTTTTATATATCTATTTTATCTGAGAAATATAAAGGAAACAAATTGTTTTTTATAGTTGGAATTATCAAAAGTTTGTGGTTTACATTGAGAAATATTTTTAGCAATCGCCCATCATCACTAGTTTTGTTGTTTAAAAGCAACTAAAGTTTCACGTGGAACACAAACTAAACCTTTTGGTTAAGCAGGGTTGCAATAGAAATTGCAAGGTTCTGACATAAAATTCTTTTGTTGGCGTTTCTTTCAACGTTATAGATGTTTTTTTCTAACAATAAAATTAACTCAATAATATTTTCGTTATTTATATATGGCGCAAGCTTATTAATATTAAAGTCAGAATAAATCATAAAGTAAGAAAGGCTAATATCCTCTTTGTAATGACTTAGAAAAACGTGTCGCAGGAATAAAATAAAATAATTAAAACAGCCCTTTATCTTATCATTTGATAATTTAGCAACCTCTTCGCTCCATGTGATTAAACTTTCCCAAGCATCGGATTTTCTAGAAGCTAGAAAAGAATGTCTAAGACCTTCTATAATTAGGTTTTCATAAAAAACAAGAAGTTCTTGGTTTGAAACTAAAGATTCACTTTTTCCAACGCTACCATTACTTATTTTTGACAAAATTAACGCTCTGTTTTTATCAATATTTTTTTGCAGAAGAGAATTTAAGATAACATTAGAATCAATAGGTCTCACATATACCTTTTGCATACGCGAATTTATCGTTTGTTTTAATGCGCTTTCTTTGTCAACAATAAAAATAAAATAGGTGTTGCTTGGAGGTTCTTCAATTAATTTTAGTAGTTTGTTCGAGGCAGTATTATTTATAGTTTCAGCTCCCCAAATAATATATACTTTATTTGTTTTAAAAGCTTTCAAAGAAGAAGAAGCAAAAATTCTTTTAGTAGTTTCAACATTAATTAGCCCCTCTTTTTTTTCGTTTAAGAACAACAACCAATCGTTAGTGTTCTGATAATAATTTTTCTTAATAAATGTCTGAAAAAGAGCGAGGTTGATTTCTGATTTTGAAGTAGGGTTTTTAATTTCAGGAAAAATAATGTTTAAATCTGGGTGAAAAAACAATTTTTCCAAATTCATTTCTTCATCGCCATGTAATAGTAGTTGCGCTTGATACAGCCCTAATAGAAATCCACCCCTCCCATAATCTCCTATAAAAGCTTGGCTATGGGGGACATTTTTTTGAGTTTTAAGAAAACAGCATAATTCCTTCTGGGATTCCTTAATAGAAAAAGTCATGGTGCAAAAGTAAAAAGATATTACTTTAATTATGAATTCTTAATGTATTTAAATTGCTATCATATATTGTTTTATAGGATAAAAGAGGGAAAGAGTTTTCTGGTCCTTCTTTAGGATTTAATAGTTGACCCGTTAGAAAGCTATACTTATATTCATCGCTACATGAACAAGTGCCCGAAGTATTGCTTATTTTTAGTTTTGAGCATTTCTCAACATTGTGATTACTACAAGTAGCTTCCCAAGCGTAGAATACATCATTAAGATTTGAAACTAAGATTCCGTTAATACCTTGATTTTCAAACAAAAAAGTGCCTCCAGTAAAGGTTATGTTTGCATATTCTGGTAGATTCAGATTTATTTGTATAGAAACATTGGGGAGAGTTGTAATATAGGGATTTTGATTTGTGGGGGTTTTAGTCGAACAAGCAAAAAGAATAGTAATATAAAAGAACAGAATAAGAATTTTTGATTTTGTGAAAATTAAAAAGGTGATTCTAGTATTATTGTTCATAAAAAAAGATTCAAAATAAAGAGTTAACAAATCGTAGATATTTATCTTTGCATTCAGTATTTTAAGATGACGAAAATAACATATTATACCAAAGAAGGTTTAGAAAAACTTAAAAAAGAGCTAGACCATTTAAAGAATGTAGAACGCTTAAAAGCCTCACAAGCGATTGCAGAAGCAAGAGACAAGGGAGACTTGAGCGAAAATGCAGAATACGATGCTGCAAAAGAAGCACAAGGCCATTTAGAAGCAAAAATAGCCAAGAAACAAGAGGTGTTAGCAAACGCTAGAGTCTTAGATAAAACAACTTTGGATTCAGATAAAGTATCTATCTTATCTAAGATACTTTTAAAAAACAAGCAAAACAATACGGAGATGTCTTATACTTTGGTTGCTCCAAGCGAAGTAAATTTAGCAGAAGGAAAAATTTCTATTGAATCACCTATAGGAAAAGGATTGTTGGGTAAGAAAATAGGCGAAGTTGCCAAAATAGAAATACCTAATGGATCTATTGATTTAGAAATTATAAAGATAGACAACAACTAATGCCTACCCTCTTTACGAAGATAATACAAGGAGAAATTCCCTGCTATAAGATTGCAGAAGACGATAATCACATCGCTTTTTTAGACATAAACCCCAACGCCAAAGGACATACATTATGCGTTCCTAAACAGGAAGCGGATAAAGTCTTTGATATGAGTGATGAGGCATATCTAAATCTATTTGCATTTGCAAAGAAAATAGCTGCGGCTATGGAGAAAGCTGTCCCCTGTAAACGCGTAGGAATTTCAGTAGTTGGACTTGAAGTTCCTCATACCCATATACATTTAATTCCCCTTAATACGATGGATGATATGCGATTTATAAAAAAAGAAACGCTATCAGAGAAGGAGTTCTTATCTATTGCGGAAGCGATTAAATCTAACCTTTCGTAATACAGGAAAGACCTCTAGGAGAAACACGCTATAAACAATAAGGTATTCTATCCATAATAGCAGTGAAGATTCCCGAAATTCAGGATTCCCGTATGTAGCATAACTCAAGAAAATAAGTCCACCCCATATATAAGGAAATTTATATTTTGTAAATATTCCTATAAAAATCAGCGTAATAATATACCAAGGATGAATAGTCGTTGAAATAAAAAAGTAACAAGTTGCCATCATAAGGAGGTTTTTTATCAAAGGGATAAAAGAAGTATTCTTTTTAGAAAGAGAAAACACAAGCACTATCAAAACTATCAGAAAGGGCGAAAACAACCCCCAAATTCTAATTATATTAAACCCAACCCCCTGGAAGCCCAGATAACGTATAAGATAGAAAAAACTAGCGTTAAATTCAAAATTATTAAACCACAGCGATAGAGAATTAAAGAAATGCAGCAAGTCGTGATTTTTAAAATAAAAAAAGAACAAACTGAAAATTATTAGAAAAGAAGAGCCAAAAAATATAAAACGCTTTTGTCTATTTAGGTAGCGCCAGAATAAGGGCAAAAACAAAAGTGTAACCAACTTTGAGCCTACAGACAAGCTAAATAACACACTAGCGAGAAAACTATTTCTTTTAGAATATAAAAATAAAAGCGAGCCTCCAAAGAATAAAAGCATGATTCCTTCAAAGTGCAAATTTCCAGTGAGCTCTATAATAACTAAGGGATTTAGAAAATAAAACCCTATATTTTTAACTGGCGATTTTATCTTTTTTAAAAGCTTCACGGCGATAAAAAAAAGTGCTATTTCTCCAAGGAGGATGAAAAGACGAAGTACCAAAGCTGTACTAAAGAGAGATTTGCCTACCCAGGCCGCAACAAAAAAAAGCCATTGATTAAATGGGGGATATACAGTGTAATGCTTTGCGCTTAAACTTCCCATTTTTTCTCTAAGCAAAAAGGCTTCTGGAAAACTTTTAGAAAGCCCACCTTCTATAAATTCGTTTGGCGTAAATTCATAAGGAGAGTACCCTAACACTTGTACTTCTCCGTCCCAAATAAAGCGATAGAAATCTTGTGAAAGCCACGGGAGCGTAAAGAATAATAGGAGTCTAAATAAAATACCCGCGTATAAAATTTGTCGAGTAGAGAGACGCTTAAATAGAAAGTAACTTAAAAAATATAGCGTAAAAAAACAAAGAAAAATAGGAATGGTGTCTTCTCTTGGGATTATATATCCAAGGAAATAATAGAGAACACAAAAAGGGAGGAGAAGTAAAAAAAACGGTATGTTTTTCATTCTGCTTTTTTATAGCGCAAAATGATAGCTTCTATTAGCATAAAAATATACCCTAAGAAAGCGAGTAAATGAAAGGGGAATAACCCAAAGTCACCACTTTCTCCAACTACAAAAGCGCTATACATTCCAAAGAAAAAATAAAGGCAAATAATGATTTCAAAAATAAAAGTTTTTGAGATACTTTTTTTAAGATATTTTTTTCGTCTTTTTTTTCGTTTACGATTGCTAACATTATATTTGGGTGTTCTTATAAATTCACTTTTAATGCCAAATAACCCTTGGAAAACTGCGATGGTATTGCTAAAAGAAAGTCCTAAAAAGAGGGCGGAGAAAGAAAAAAATAATTTCATGTATTCCAAGAAACTCTTTCCTTTTCCGTTTTTATAAACAAACCAATAACACGCAAAAAAAATGATTGTATTGATACTAAATAATTGTAAAGTACTGAAATATAACGCTAAGTGTCCCCACTGATTTTTGACATATAATAAAGGAACGCTTAGAATAGAGGAGACAAAAATAAAAAAGAAAAGATGGCTTGCAAAAAGATGTAATATTCCGAATAATTTTTTGTCAGCGGGGATGTTATCAGCTTTTAAAAGCGAAGAACCTAATTGTCTTAAATTTTCAGCGCCTCCTTTGTTCCATCTAAATTGTTGCGTTTTCAAGTCTTTAATGGTAATTGGGAGTTCAGAGGGTGTTTTTATGCTTTCTACATATTTAAATTTCCAATCGTTTAACTGACAACGATAACTTAAATTTAAATCTTCTGCTAATGAATCTCCATTCCAATTTCCAGAACTAGTAATACATTTCTTTCTCCATATCCCTGCAGTACCGTTAAAATTGATAAAATAATTTCTATAGTGACGCCCAATATGCTCTAGGTAAAAGTGAATGTTTAATGCAAACGATTGAATTTTAGTGAGAAGGGAATTATTTCTATTAATATAGTCCCATTTTGTTTGGACTAATCCAATATTATCCTCAGAGAAATGAGACATAGTGTTTATTAGCCAATCAGGTTTGGGAATAAAATCAGCATCAAAGATGGCGATATATTCTCCTTTAGCTGTTTTTAAACCTTCTTTAAGCGCGCCAGCTTTAAAGTCCACTCTATTTTTTCTTTGAATATGATGCGTTATAATACCTTTTTCACGAATTTTAATAAGTTCTTTTTTGACGATATCAGAAGTTTCATCTGTAGAATCATCAAGGACCTGTATTTCATATTTATCAATGGGATATTTAAAACTGCTTATTGATTTTAGCAAACGCTTTACAACATAATATTCATTATAAATAGGTAACTGAATGGTTACAAAAGGAAGTTTCTTTTTACCACTAGTATAAAGGCTTTTAAGCGTAGAAGCCTCTTTTTGTTCTTGAATGGTTCTTTTTTTAGCCCTAAACACATTGATTAATAATATCAAATGAGAGAGCATATATATTGAGATAAAGCATAGACATGCAATATAAATATATAGGGAAATTTTAGATAAAATAAGTAATAGGGAATTTTCCATCTGGCAGGAGAATTATTTTTTAAAAGAGAATTTAAATATCCAAAATAGTATTTTAAATCCTGCAAATATAACACCTTTTATAGTGCCTGAGACTTTTGAGACACCAATTCTTTTTTTATATGGAACGGGCACTTCCTTATATGGAATTTTTTGTTTAATCACTTTCAACTGCATTTCAATCGTCCAGCCATACGTAGTATCTTTCATATTTAATTCTTTTAAGACCTCCCACTCAATGGCACGAAATGGACCTAAATCCGTAAAAGTAGAACGATAGAAAAGCTTCATAAGAAAACAAGCGAGGTCGTTTCCAAATATTTGTGGCGGAGTCATAGATCCTTTATCTCGGAGTTTTTTTATTCTTGTTCCTAATACGAAAGGAACCTCTCCATTAAGAATGGGTTGTACAATTTCTGTAAGACACTCAGGCTCGTCTGAAAAATCGGCATCAAGAAATACAACAATATCTGTACGCTCTTTTATTGATGAAATATAGTCTATCCCCTTTAAACAAGCATATCCATATCCCATACGAGGTTCGGAAACCACTGTAGCACCCGCATTCTTTGCTACTTTTGCTGTAGAATCTGTGGAGCCGTTATTTGCCACGATAATTTCTTCCACAACGGAGGGAATCGCATTAATCACTTCATTGACCGACTTCTCTTCGTTATAAGCAGGAATAATGACGCGTATTTTTTTCATAAATTGAATTAGGGCACAAAAATACAGAGGAACAAAAAACAATAGAGGGTTTAATAAAAGATAAATACTATTTTTGCAGAAAAAAAATTTATGTGCGGAATTGTATGTGCTTTTGATTTAAAAGAATCGGGTAAAAATTATAGAGACAAGGTAATTGATATGGGGAAGAGGGTCCGCCATCGCGGTCCTGATTGGAGCGGCGTTTTTGCTAATGAAAAAGCTGTAATGGCGCATGAACGCCTTGCCATTGTAGACCCCATTTCTGGAGGACAACCCTTATATAGCGAAGACAAGAATATCGTTTTAGCCGTAAATGGTGAAATATACAACCATAAAGAACTCAAAGAAAATTTAGCCAACCCTTATCCTTTTCAGACCAAATCTGATTGTGAAGTTATCATTGCGCTGTATAAAGAAAAAGGCATAGATTTTTTAGACGAGCTCAACGGTATTTTTGCGATTGCGCTGTATGATATAGAGAAGGATACCTATTTTATTGCACGAGACCACATGGGAATTATTCCCTTATATATGGGATGGGATGCACAAGGAAGTTTTTATGTCGCTTCAGAATTAAAAGCATTAGAAGGCGTATGCGAAAAAATAGAACTATTTCCTCCAGGGCACTATTTAACGTCAAATTTGAAAGAACCCAAAAAGTGGTATCAGAGAGATTGGGAGGATTTTGAAAACGTAAAAGAGAATAACACAAAAATTCAAGATATCCATGATGGATTATCTGAGGCGGTGCATAGACAACTAATGAGTGACGTGCCTTTTGGTGTTTTGTTGTCTGGGGGATTAGACTCGTCAGTAATTTCTGCTTTGGTTAAGAAATTTTCTAAAAAAAGAATAGAATCACAAAACAAAGAAAAGGCTTGGTGGCCAGAGATACACTCTTTTTCAGTAGGACTGGAGGGTTCTCCAGATTTGGCGGCTGCAAAAAAAGTGGCAGACCATATAGGCACCATCCATCACGAGGTGGTTTTCACGATACAAGAGGGACTGGACGCCGTAAGAGATGTGATATATTTTTTAGAAACCTATGACATTACTACGGTAAGAGCGTCTACACCGATGTATCTGATGGCGCGTATCATAAAATCTTTAGGCATAAAAATGGTGTTGTCTGGCGAGGGCGCCGATGAACTATTTGGTGGGTATCTCTATTTTCACAAAGCGCCATCCGCAGAGGAGTTTCACAAAGAGACCGTAAGGAAACTACACAAACTCCATCAGTACGATTGCCTAAGAGCGAATAAAGCGTTAGCGGCATGGGGCGTAGAAGGGAGAGTACCGTTTTTGGATAAAAAATTTATTGATATCGCGATGCAGATTAACCCACAAGACAAGATGATTACAGACGAGAGAATAGAAAAATGGGCGGTTCGCAAAGCCTTTGAAGACTATTTGCCCAAAGAAATTGTGTGGCGACAAAAAGAGCAATTTTCAGATGGGGTAGGATATAGTTGGATAGGTACGCTCAAGGAACTCGTAGAAAAAGAAGTCACAGACGCACTGATGAAAGAAGTGGCAACCCGATTTCCAATAAACCCGCCACAGAACAAAGAGGAATATTATTACCGCACGATATTTGAATCGCATTTTCACAGTGAGACCGCAGCAGAGACCGTTCCGTCAGTGCCGTCTATCGCTTGTAGTACGCCGACCGCTCTAAAATGGGACAAAGCCTTTCAAAACGTCAACGACCCCAGCGGAAGAGCGATGAGCAAAGTACATAATGAAGGGTATGGGGAAGAAAGGAAATAAAAACATTTTAATTGTTAACAACCCCCCCTAAAAACAACCCTAGTTTTTCCTAAAAAAACCCACTTTTTTTTCTTACATTTGCCCTTAATTTTTTTAAAAAAATACACTTATGGATAAGAAACAAAACAATAATTATTCTGCGGATAATATTCAGGCGCTGGAGGGAATGGAGCACGTACGCATGCGCCCTTCTATGTACATAGGGGATGTCGGCACACGAGGATTGCATCACCTTTTGTATGAGGTAGTGGACAACTCTATAGACGAATCTTTAGCAGGACATTGTGACAAAATAGAAGTAACCATAAACGAAGACAATTCAATCACTACACAGGACAACGGACGTGGTATCCCTGTGGATATGCACAAAAAAGAAGGGGTCTCTGCCTTGGAGGTGGTAATGACAAAAATAGGGGCTGGTGGAAAGTTTGATAAAGACTCTTATAAAGTATCTGGTGGATTGCATGGAGTGGGGGTATCGTGTGTAAATGCGTTATCGGAATCCTTAAAGGCGACCATTCATAGAGATGGAAAAATATGGGAGCAAGAATACGAGAGAGGGAAGCCGTTGTATCCTGTAAAAGAAGTAGGAACCACCGACATTACAGGAACGATTGTAGTGTTTAAGCCAGATCCTCAAATATTTAAGGAAACCTTAGAATTTAGCTATAGCACCTTTGCTAATAGAATGCGTGAGTTGGCGTATTTGAATAAAGGAATCAGAATAACACTAACAGACAAAAGACAAAAAGACGATAAAGGAGAATTTGTTTCTGAGGAGTTTTACTCGAAAGAGGGACTAAAGGAATTTATTACGTTTTTAGATGAAACGAAAACACCAATTATAGAAAAGGTAATTTTTATAGAGGGAGAGAAAAAAGACATTCCTATAGAGGTAGCGATGATTTACAACAGCTCCTTTAATGAAAATATTTATTCGTATGTAAACAATATCAACACCCATGAGGGAGGGACGCACCTTTCTGGATTTAGAAGAGGACTGACCAATACGCTTAAAAAGTATGCGGACAACTCTGGGATGTTAGACAAATTAAAAATAGAAATTGCAGGAGACGATTTTAGAGAAGGACTAACGGCAGTTATTTCTGTAAAAATTGCAGAGCCACAATTTGAAGGACAGACCAAAACAAAACTCGGAAATAGAGAGGTGACTTCAGCAGTTTCTCAGGCAGTGTCAGAGATGCTTGAAAACTATTTGGAAGAAAATCCAAACGACGCAAAACAAATCGTACAAAAAGTGATTTTAGCGGCACAAGCGCGACACGCGGCCCGTAAGGCGCGCGAGATGATTCAACGAAAAACCGTGATGAGCGGTGGAGGACTTCCAGGAAAATTATCTGATTGTTCTATGCAAGACCCAGCGATGTGCGAAGTTTTTTTAGTTGAGGGAGATTCTGCAGGGGGAACAGCCAAACAAGGTAGAGATAGAAATTTCCAAGCCATTTTACCCCTAAGAGGAAAAATTCTTAACGTAGAAAAAGCAATGCAATATAAGGTTTTTGAAAACGAAGAGATACGAAACATCTATACCGCTTTAGGAATTACTGTAGGGACTGAAGAAGATGAAAAGGCATTGAATTTAGAGAAATTGAGATATCATAAAATTGTGATAATGTGTGATGCCGATATTGACGGCAGCCATATTTCTACGTTAATATTGACGTTTTTCTTCCGCTATATGAAAGAACTGGTAGAAAAAGGGTATATCTATATAGCTACACCACCCTTGTATTTAGTCAAAAAAGGGCAAAAGAAAAGATACGCTTGGAACGAAGCGCAACGCGATGAAATAATGCAAGAATTTGGACAAGGAGCGAGTATACAAAGATATAAAGGACTTGGAGAAATGAACGCAGAGCAACTTTGGGATACCACGATGAATCCAGAAGCCAGAACGCTTAGACAAGTAACCATAAATAGCAACGGAGAAGCGGATAGAGTCTTTTCTATGCTTATGGGAGAAGAAGTGCCTCCACGAAGAGCCTTTATTGAAGAAAACGCGGTATATGCAAACATAGACGCATAACAAAAAGTAAAAACAAGTATTATATATGAAAGTAACAATTATAGGGGCAGGGAATGTTGGAGCAACTGCCGCAAACGTCATCGCTTCACAAAAAATAGCAAGTCAAGTAGTCCTTTTAGATATTAAAGAAGGAGTCGCAGAAGGGAAAGCCTTAGATATTATGCAAACGGCGACAACCTTAGGGTTTAATACAGTCGTTACAGGTGTGACCAACGACTATGCACAAACGGCAGAAAGTGATGTGGTAGTGATTACCTCTGGAATACCGAGAAAACCAGGGATGACAAGGGAAGAATTGATAGGTATTAATGCAAGTATTGTAAAAGGGGTGAGCGAAAACGTTTTAAAATACTCTCCAAATGCTGTGATAGTAATGGTATCTAATCCTATGGACACAATGACCTATTTAGCGTTAAAAGCGACAGGATTGCCAAAAAATCGCATTATTGGGATGGGTGGAGCGTTAGATAGTTCGCGTTTTAAAACCTATCTTTCTTTAGCGTTAAATAAGCCTGCAAATGATATACATGGCATGGTAATTGGCGGTCATGGAGACACGACAATGATTCCATTAGCTAGATTAGCATCTTATAACGGTGTGCCAGTAACTAATTTTCTTGCAAAAGAGAAACTAGAAAAAGTAGTGGCAGATACGATGGTAGGGGGCGCGACCTTAACAAAATTATTAGGCACCTCTGCTTGGTATGCTCCTGGGGCATCTATTGGATATCTTGTGGATAGCATTTTAAATGACCAAAAGAAAATTATTCCATGTTCTGTGCTTTTAGAGGGAGAATACGATCAAAAAGATATTTGTTTAGGAGTCCCTTGTATTATTGGAAAAAATGGATGGGAAGAAATCGTAGATGTCAATCTAAATGATGAGGAAAAAGCGCTATTTGCAAAGAGTGCCACGCTCGTAAGGGATGTAAACAATACGTTGTAGAAAATTACCCATTTCCATAATGTCTTTAGAAAAAAAACTACGAGCGGTCATTCGTAATGTTCCAGACTTTCCTAAAGAGGGAATTTTATTTAGGGATATTACCCCATTACTTGCGGAGGCGTCTTTGATGAACGAAGTAATAGAAGCCTTAGTGCAAGCCGCTCCCAAAGGCATAACACACGTAGCAGCCATAGAGGCACGAGGATTTTTATTTGCCGTAGCTGTAGCGATAAAGTTAGGAGTTCCTTTTGTCCCTATTCGTAAAAAAGGGAAATTGCCTTTTGATACCTTAAAGGAAGAATACGATTTAGAATACGGCACAGATGCTATCTATATGCACAAAGACGCGATGAAGAAAGGAAGCAACGTGTATCTTATTGATGATTTAATCGCAACGGGAGGGACATTGGCCGCCTCCATTACCCTTGTAGAAAAAGCGCAATCTACAGTCTCAAAAATAGGATGTGTAATTGAATTAGCAGATTTAAAAGGAAAAGATAGATTTGCTGACGTTTCTTTTAGTGCGTTGAGCACAATTATTGAAATTTAATTAAAAAGACCAATTATCTGCATATATTCCGTAAATATAGTCCATTTCATATTTTACAACAAATTCTTCATCAATTCCACGATCATTAATATGAAATGCATATGCTTTTATGTTATTATCTTTAAATACTTGCAATATTGGTTTATTGTTTTTAATAAAATGCCTTGATATTGCAACGTGTTTAACCCCATCTTGAGCAAGTTTTTTAATATCAGATATAGATAACCCTCTAACAATATTCCGAGATGGCATAGCTGATAAAATTCCACATTTTAATCCATCTCTAAGAGATGATTCATTAAATAACTCCATCATCAATCTACTTTTATCTATAAATATGTTTGAAAACTCAATAGGATTATTAACTTTGTCTGTAACGAGAATAGCATCATGATGATCTTTAAACCATTTATTTATTGAATCTATATCCATAGGAGTATATTCATTATAAATTTTTCTAGATAAGAATTCCTCTTTTGTTACAGGTAGTTTTCCTTTATATTCTGTCATCATAGCCCATTTTTTCCAGTCATGAGCAGCAACAAAATGATTATCTTTAGTTTTAATTATATCTAGTTCAAATAACCTAAAGCCTTTACTGTAACTTAGGTTCAATGCTTCTAATGAATTCGTGTAAATATTTCCATTAATTGTTCCGCCCGCATGAGCAATATATCGCAAGGTATCTTTTCTGTAAGTATAGTAATTTTTAGACACATTATCAGACTTAAATGCTTTTTTATAAGGGTTAACAATACCACTTGTATTTATTTCAGTTATACCTAGGATGTTATTATTAATATATTCAATCTTATCCCCTTTAATGTAGTCAGTAAAGAATTTAAGATTATGATTTATGTTTGCTCCATTAAGGATTATTTTTGGCAAATCAATTTGATATAGTTTTGTAGAATCAATTTTTAATGTATTACTGTTAGTAATGCAAAAAAGCCCTCTTTTTCCAGAATTTTTGAAAACAGAAGGATCTCCCATTTTTAAATGATCTGGGAATAAGTAAATGGATGTGTTTTCTAACAAGTTTTTATATTCTAAATACGAAATTAAATCACCTATTAGGTAGTCAAGAGATGCTACACAAAATTCTAATTGTGTTTTTTGAGGTGAGATAACGCCTTCCATTCTTTCGTCATAAATACCAGCAGGAAAATGAGTATCAGTTGTACTAATAAATAAAGCAAAATTATCATTAGATTTTTCGTAATTATCTATTTGAGATTTTGCGATTTTAAATAAATCTTTATCTCTTAAACCATAAAAACTCTCATGACCAGTTTTCTGACTATTTTTATAATCAATAATTTTATCAAATTCTAAAGTACTCAGCATTTCTTTAACTCCAGAAAAGTCTGTATTACCATTCAAAAACAAAGTTTTGTAATTTAATTTTTGGAACACATGACTTATACTTGTTATATGGGAATAATAAACATCTTTAAATATACCGTTATGAAACGTCCCAAAGAACCCTGGAAATCCTGTTAAGAGAGTATAGAGAGATCCACTGGTCCAATTACTTCCAGGATTTTCTTCTAAATCTATATACGTCCATTGATTTTTTAATTTATTCAAATTGGGAGTAACTGATTTAAATTCACCATTTAGGTATCCTTTTTCCAAAGATTCCATAGAAATGATAATAATATTTTTCCCAGAAGAAGATGCTTTAAGTTCATTTGGAGAAACGTAATCGCTCATTCCATATTTGGCTAGAGTACTTTTAAAATCATTTGAATTATTAGTTTTCAACAAAGGCAACAATGTTTTTGTATCATGAATTACATATCCTTTACTCCCAAGACTTATAAATAATAAGTTTAATGAAATAAGAGATACTACTTTAATTTGAAAACTATTAAGTTTATTTAAGGTTAGATTTTTAAAGATTTTAGGCGAGGTGTAGTAAATAAAAAAAAGAACTATGAAAGCACAACTAGCGATTATTATTTGAGTAATGAAAAGGCCTTCCATGCCAACAACACCTCTCATATTTGTATGTACATAGAATCGATAACCAATAAATGATTGCGTAAAATATAATGAAGTTCCTTGTGCAATGATATAGACAGATGATAAAATAGAAAGAGGAATACGAATAATTTTATTTTTGATAAATGAATTTATAAAGAAAAGAATTCCGAATAGTATTAAAAACAATAGTACGTCTTTAATTCCACCAAATTGTTCAATAATTTCTCCCATGGGTTTAAAATTAAAATTTCACAAATATAATAAAAAACGCATAATGTACTCCTTTTAAAATAAATAGTTATTTCGCACCTTAATTAAAATAAATGGATTTACAATATAATACCGATAAGAAATCGTTAGCCATTCCAGAATACGGAAGACACGTTCAAAACATGATAGACCATGCATTGTCCATAGAGGACAAAGATAAGAGAAACCATGCAGCAAAGGAGATTATTAAAGTGATGAAAACGTTAAACTCTAAAGGAAAAGACAGATTTGCTGACGTTTCTTTTACTTCGTTGGTTTCGTATTGATAAATTTATTCTCCAGAAAAATATTCCTTCTCGTTTTGTCCTTTTGGATTTTTACCCCATTTATTTTCTCCTTTTTGGCTGTCC
>JAMJVX010000071.1 GCA_023558315.1 Flavobacteriaceae bacterium | reverse complement strand
CCGAAGAGAAGAATGAGTAATAATGGAAATGTAGCGATTAGAAGCCAACTCACTTTTTTGTTTGTAGTCTTTGGAGTTGATTCTTTCGCATCACTTTTTTTGGCAATTATGGTTAAGTTAAACATGATATTCATAATTAAAGCCCCTACCATAAGCGCTAAAATTCCTAAAATACTCATATAAAAAGTATCCGTTAAATTCTCCTTAAATACTTTTAATCCAAAGACTTCGATTGTTATAAATACAAATATCCAATACATTAAAAGGACGATAGAAATTACACCTATGATGTTGCTTAACTTGACTAATTTTTTTGGATTCATTTTATTTAAAATTTATTTGTTGTGTTTTGCTAGTTAATTCTTTTCCAGATTTTAATATGATTTTTACCGTAAACGTAGCATTATCTGGGATAGTTTCGTATTCTGCTAAATCCAATTCAAACCTCCTTACATTATAAAACCATTCATGCCATCTATAATAAGAACCATTTAATTTAATTTCTATATATTCACTAATAGATAAATTTTTTAATCCATAACTAACAGTGAAATTAGAACTCACATCCGTTACTTGCTGATTTTTGGTGTTAGTAGCTGAAATAACTATTGAACTTATCGGGTCTTTAATATTATATTCATCATCAGCACAACTACATGCATACGCTGCCATAAATCCAAGAGAGTTAAATGTATTTTTTTTAGGTTGAAACATAGCAACTACCTCTTCATCATAATACATCTTAATAGATAACCCAAAAGCGTTTTTATAAATGGAATCATTAGTAACTTCAACATCTTGAAATCCTGCAGTGTCCCATGTTTTTAATTCTAAGCCAGTAAAAGTTATATTGGATGTTTTAGGTGAAGGGCAATCACATTTAATACAAGAGGAAGCGACTAATTGTACTAAATACAGTAAAAATATGGAAATTATTTTTTTGTTCATAGTTTATTAACCTAGTAATTTTGATATTCCAAATATAATAAATACTCTGAAAATTATAATTATTTCAATAATTTTTTGTATATTTACTACTTAAATAAACATCAAATTAAGTATAACATTTTAAACTAATATTAACGTATGAACAAAACTATTTTACACTTTATGAAAACGACGATACTTTTAAGTATTTTACTTTTAGGCTTTACTAATAAAGCATTTGCGCAATTAACTCCAGTGAAAATGGAGAATAAATGGGGATATGAGAATGCAGATGGAGAAATGGTAATTCCTGCTACCTATGAAATGACTTGGGGATTTAGCGAAGGATTAGCAGCTATAAAATTAAACGGAAGATTTGGATTTATAGATGAAACAGGAAAGGTTGTTATTCCAGCAAAATATGATTGGACTGAAGAAAGTTTTAACCAAGGATTAGTTGGTGTATTTTTGAATAATTCCTTTGGTTTTATAGACAAAACAGGAAAAGAAGTTGTCCCTATAAAATACAATTGGCAGCGCGCTAAAAAACTTAAAAAAGAATATCTGAGTTCAAAAATGTAACTTTTTTTCTTTAACCAATTGTGACAACATGAAAAAACCGCCTTTTAGGCGGTTTTTTTGTTTTAAAGATTTAAAAATATCTACTTTAATAAATGTGCATAGGCGTCCTTAAACTTTTTCACTTTAGGACTTATTACCAATTGGCAATATTGTTGTTCAGAGTTTTGCTCGTAATAATCTAAATGCTCTTCCTCAGCTGGATAAAAGTCAGTGGCTTTACTAACTTTAGTTACAATAGGAGCATCAAAAACTTTTTCTTTCTCTAATTCCTTAATAACTAATTCTGTAGTTTGTTTTTGTTCTTCAGTTGTGTAAAATACCTCTGACCTATATTGAGTCCCCACATCTGCCCCTTGTCTATTTAATGTAGTGGGGTCGTGTGTAGTAAAAAACACCGTTAAAAGCAATTTTGTAGAAATACTATTAGAATCAAATGTAATTGCAACCGCTTCAGCATGTCCAGTTCTACCTGTACATACCTCTCTATACGCTGGGTTTTTTATTGTCCCTCCAATATATCCGGGCATTATATTGGAAATCCCTTTTATTTTACTAAAAATGGCTTCGGTACACCAAAAACATCCACCTGCTAAATAAATTTTCTCTTCATTTTGATTATTCATAACTATTTGATTTAATTTTG
>JAMJVX010000070.1 GCA_023558315.1 Flavobacteriaceae bacterium | reverse complement strand
ACTATTTTCTATAGTATCCATCATAGTTGTTAATTGAGAGGGTGCTTTTGCTTCTTCCATCGAAATGTATTGCCTCATTTTTAAAATGATTGACAAGGGGTTAATAGACAAAGGACATTCCTCCACACAAGCATTGCAAGTGGTACAAGCCCAAAGAGCCTCTCTGCTTATATATCCATCTAATAGTTTTAGTTCACTATTAGGGTGTTTTTCAAATTCATTGGTCCGCTTACGCGTCTTCATCATTATTTGTCTAGGAGAGAGTTTTTTTCCTGTTTGATGAGCTGGACACACTTCATCACATCTGCCACATTCTGTACAGGTATAAGCATTTAATAATTCTATCCTATTAAGTTCATTCACATCGGAAGCACCTAAAGTTTGTATAGGGGGGGTAGTTTGTTCTACTTGCTCCGTTGGAAAAACCATACTTTTTACTTCCTGCATAATCGCTTTTATATTTGGCATTTTTCCTAGAGGTTGAGAACTACTATAATATGCGTTTGGGAATGCTAAAAAAATATGTAAGTGTTTTGAAACAAATAAATAATTTAAAAAAGTGAAAATCCCAATAATATGTCCCCACCAAAAAAAACGTTCCAAGAAAATAAGCATTTCAACATTTATAGATTTTAGAAAAAAGGCAAGATGCTGGCTCACTAAAAAAGTAGATTCTGATACTAAATGTGGTTTAGTGACTTCTATTATTTGATAATCTGTCGCATTCATCATTAAGAAACAAAACATAATAATCGCTTCAAAGTATAGAATCAAATTGGCATCTTTCCTTGCTCCGCTATTTAATTTATTTTTACTAAATCTATTTATAGAGTGGATATTTCTTCTTATCCAAAACAAAGTGACAGCTGCAAATACTAATACACCTAATATTTCAAGAAATGAAATTAGATAAATATATGTTTTACCCAAAAAGGGTTGAAAAAATCGATGAGTCCCAAAAAAGCCATCTATTATAATTTCAACTAACTCAATATTCAGTAGTATAAATGATATATATACAACCGTGTGTAGAATCCCTGCAATGGGGTGTCTCCCCATTTTTGGTTGCCCAAATGCAACTCTAAGGACGTTAAAAATATTTTTTTTATAGTTCCCCTCTGATAGTGGTCTGCCCGTAAGTATTTTTTTTCTTAATTTTTGAAGATTATAAATGAAATAAAAAAGTGTTATCCCAAATAGAATACCAAATAAAATATTTGATAAATATTGCATATATACACTTTAATTATTTTTTTTCTTCTTTATAGGGCTTTTGTTTTTTTCCAAACAATGAGAAATGAACGTATCTTTTAGGATTCTCTCTTAGGTCTTCCAATAATAGTTTTAACTCTTCAGTAGAACTTGTAATATTATTATATAAATCAGGGTCTTTAATAAGTTTATTTACACTCCCATTTGAGTTATTTATAGTATCTAATAATAAGGATGTTTCACTCAATATTTTTTCAAAATTTGCGACAGCTTGTTTCAAATTACTATCTGATAATGAATCAGTAATACTCTTTAAATTTGAAATAGAAGAATTTGTCCCTTCCAATATTGAGTTAAGATTTTTTTCATTTTTCTTAATACTTTTTTCTAAAGTGCTCGTAATTGAATACAAATTTTTAATCGTTTCAGTTAGGTATTCAATTGTCTCATTAAAATCACTTTCTTTCTTAGGATGCAATACTTTTGAAAACGTTGTAGAAATTGTATCAACATTTGATAGTATATTAGTAACTTTCGTTTCTAAGGGTTCAGATTTTTCAGAAAATTTATCTAGAAAACCTTTATCCATTTTTGATCTAATTGTGTCTCCTTTCTTAAGTTTAATGCTTGCATTTGAATAATCATTATTAATAAACCTAATTGCTTTTCCGCTAATCAAACTACTCTCATATATTTCTGCAATAATATTTGACGAAAATCCTATGTCTTTTCTTATTGCCATTACTACTATATTTTTTTCTTTGAAATAATCAACTCCTTGAACTGTTCCAATGGATAATCCTTTGTAAGTAACCGTTGTTCCTACAGCAATTCCATCTACATCATCGTAGATAGTAAATACAGTAATTCTTCTATTTAAAAAATCTCCTCCTTTCAAAAAGTTGATTCCTATAATTAGACATATTACTCCAAGTAAAACTATTAATCCTATTTTTATCTCTGTTGAAATTTTCATTTAATTTTAATTTTCGGCAAAACTAATAATTATTTTAATTTTCTAAGGCTTTTTTTACACTAACTCTTTTATTATTAGTATCAAACGCAACTATAAAAGCAGATTTATATCCCTTCTCTATTGCGATTTTTCTTAAATCTTTTGCTTTTTCAAAAGAGAATGTTTTTCCATAATAATAACGATAGATACTATTGTGTTTTTCTCTAGATATTTCCGACAGCCCTTTGAAATTTTTTGAATTTAATCCCAATTTGTTTTTACCTGCCAAAATTTGCACTTTGAATGAATATACATCTGTCTTTTCTCCAAAAGAATTTTCTTGTATAGCATCCAGTGTATTCGTCTGAATCTCTTTTTTATAATTTAATATTGCTTTTACTATAGCATTGGCAATTTGGTTTTGCCCTTTTTCCGTATTCAAATATGCGCCTTCCTTTTTATTACTTAAAAAACCTACTTCAATTAAAACACTTGGCATATACGTATATTTTAACACGATAAATCCTGCTTGTTTAACTTTTCTGTCTTTCCTTCTTAGATTAATGGTAAAACTTTTTTGAATGGCATTTGCGGCTTTTATACTTTGCTCTAAATATGTCTCTTGCATTAAGATAAGACCTATCACTGATTCTGGATTATTAGGGTCAAATCCATCATACGTATCTTGATAGTTCTCTTCATAAAAAATTACAGAATTTTCTTTTTGAGCTACTTCAAAATTTCTTTCGTTAGCATGTAGTCCCAAGACAAAAGTGCCTGCTCCAAAGGCTTTAGCATTTGGATTATAGTCGCAATGAACTGATATAAATAAATCGGCATTTGATTCATTTGCAATGTTTGCTCTTTCTATTAAATCAACAAAAACATCTTTCTTTCGCGTATAAATTACTTTTAAATTATTGTCTTTTTCTAATTGTCTCCCTACTTTTAGAACTATAGATAGAGCCACTTTTTTTTCATAATAATTATTCCCTCTATTTCCCGGGTCTTTTCCTCCATGACCCGCATCCAATACTATTGTAAATTTATCTTCTTTGTTCTGTGCAAAATTCTGTGTGCAAAAGAAAAAAAGAAAAATATAAACTAAAAATTTAGCTTTTTGTGATGAAAAAATGTACTGGTTGCTAAAAATTCTAATCATTTTATCATATTATTATGTAATTTTGTATTCTTTAAAAAATTGCTACAAATTTAGACATATTCATCTATTGTATTCAAAATATTTTTACATAATCTTTTTTTTTAGTTTTCTAGAAATACTATCCGCCCAAACCCTTACTGGAAATAATACACAAGCTATTTCTGGAACAGGATTAAGTGGCGATTTAGTAATAGTAAAAAGAAATTTTCTAAACTATCAAACTACAAGCGGTGAAAACACTTCTGTTGAAAAAGATTCAACATATAATGACTCTCTTTCTAATAAAAAGAAACCTCTTCTTCTTTCTAAAGTAAAATACAGTTCAAAAGATTATACTAAAATTGATACCAAAGAGAGTAAAATATATTTATATAACAACGCCACCTTAGATTATCAAGATGTCAGCTTAAAATCTGGTATCATTGTAATGGATTATAAAAATGATTTAGTCTATGCAGGTAGAATAAAAGATGAAAAAGGGAATTTAATTCAGCCCCCTGTGTTTAAACAAAAAGAAAATGAAGTATTTCCAGACTCAGTCATTCTAAATATGAAAACTAAAAAAGCGTTGATTTGGAATTCTAGAACAAAGCAAAGCGAAATGAATATAAAAACAGAATTTACCAAAAGGTATAACGATTCTGTATATTATATAAAGGAAGCGATACTTACTACCGCAGAAGATGTTGAAAACCCAGAGTATCATATCAAAGTAAATAAAGGGAAGCTTATCCCAGGAAAAAAAATTATTGCAGGGCCTAGTCATCTTTATATAGAAAACGTCCCTACCCCACTTTTTGTTCCTTTTGGCTATTTTCCTTCTTCTCAAAAAAAACGCTCAGGGATTATTTTTCCTGTATTTGGTGAAAATAGAAACATCGGGTATTTCATTCAAAACGGGGGATACTATTTAGCCATTTCAGACAATATTGATGTGAACATCCTTGGGGATTATTATACCAATGGGAGTTACGGTGTGAATATTAGTTCAAGGTATCTCTTTAGGTATAGATTTGGGGGAAATTTCAACTTTCGCTTTGAAAATTTAGTCAATGGGGAGCGAGGAATTAATGGATATAATCAAAGAAGAATTTATAATTTTAGGTGGTCGCATAGTCCTGATATCAAATCCAGTCCAAATTCAAGGTTTTCTGTTTCCGCCAACTTTGGAAGTAGTACGTATTATCAAAATTCTCTTAATCAATTTAACAGCTCTAACTTTCTGAACAATACCTTGAGTTCATCTATGTCTTATTCTAGGTCTTTTCCTACCCGACCTCGTATAAATATGTCCTTTACCTCCAATATGAATCAAAATACACGAACGCAAGATGTCAACCTTTCCCTACCGACCATGCAAGTAAATATGGACCGTGTATTTCCTTTTGCTCCAAAAACAGGCTCTAAAAAAGGGGTTTTGCAAAATATTAATTTTCAATATAGTGTCCGCGCTGAGAATAGGATGACTTTCAAGGACTCACTTCTTTTTGACGATAGAATGTTTGAAAATTCTAGAACAGGGGCTAGACACAACCTCCCCTTTTCCACAAATTTAAAAGTGATGAAATACCTTAGTTTTTCTATCAATGGAAATTTTGAGGAAGTATGGACTGGAAATATGGTCAGATATAGATTAGATAAAGAAGAAAATAAAGTAGTAAAAGATGAATTACGCGAATTTGGGGCCTTTAGGCAATACAATTGGGGAGTTAGTTTAGGTACTACCTTATATGGAACCTTTAATTTTTGGCGAACTTCTGTAGTACAATCCATTCGGCACGTTTTGAGACCCTCCCTAACCTATGGAGAAAGACCGAGTTTTCAGCAATATTTCGACCAAGTTATCGATGAAAATGGAAATGTGAGAGAGTATAATCCTTTTGAAAACAGTCTATTTGGGAGACCCTCCAATAATAGATCTAGAAATCTAGGAATTGCTGTAAGCAATCTATTTGAAGCGAAAGTAAAACAACGCGATACCGCCAAAGGACTAAAAAAGATAAAACTCCTAAATAATGTGAACCTAAGCACAAGTTATAATTTTGAAGCAGAATCTTTTAAATTAGCCCCTATCAGAGTTAATACAGGTGTTTCACTTTTCAAAGGAAAATTAAACGTAAACATGGCTGGCGTTTTAGACCCTTATGCCTTAGACGGAAATAATTCAAGGATTGACACCTATGCCATTTCTGCTGGACAAGGATTAGCGAGACTTACCACTGCTAATATCAATACTGGGTATTCCTTTAACAACGAAAGTTTTGCCTTCCTTAAAAGAAAAAAAAATACAAAAAATTCAGAGGACGAAGAGGATGAAGAAGAGGAAGAAGAAGGCAATTTAGAGGATAGTTATTTAAACGACCCATTAGGTGGGGGAAGAACAGACGACTTATTTGGTGTGTCCGAAGATTTCACGAATAGACAAAATAGTTCCTTTAATACTAAAAACGAACCCTCTAATGATGAACCAAATAGAGGAAAGTATTATACTAATATTCCTTGGAGCTTAAGAGTCTCCTACGCCCTAACTTATAACAATACCTCACAACAAAGTGAAATTACAAATCACTCTCTTATGTTTTCTGGAGACATTAGCCTTACTCCAAGTTGGAAAATTGGAGCCTCATCTGGCTATGACCTTAAAAGAAATGATTTTACCTATACGCAAATGCGTTTTGAAAGAGATTTAAAAAGTTGGCGAATGAATTTTAGTTGGGTGCCTTTTAGCGCTAGAAGTTCATGGCACTTTTTTATTGGTGTTAGAGCCTCTATCCTTAGTGATTTAAAATATGAGCAAAGAAGACCCCCAGATATTACATTATAAAAACATAAGTACAACAAACGCCAAATGTTAAACAGAAGATACATTAGAATTAAAGTAATGCAACAGATTTATGCGATTACTTTTGAGCCAAATATTAACCTTATAGAAGAAAAAAAAGTGTTTAAAAAATCTATTTTAGATATTTTTGACTCGTGTTTTCTTGTACTAAGTTTTTTTAAATATTTTTATGACCATTGCTTAGAGCAATTAGAGACCATTGAAAAAAAAACGTATTTAAAGAGTGAGGATAAAAAAACCTATTTATATATTACTCAAAATCCCTACCTACAATCTATAATCAAATCTGAAAGAATAGAGAAATATATTAAAAAACAAAACAAAATATATTGGGAGGGGCAATTTAGTTTAGCTAAAAAAATAGATACATCATTAAAGGAAAACACAACGTTTCAAAAATATTTAGATGACCCTGCAAATGACGAAGAGCAGCATTTGTCTTTTCTAAATTTCTTTTTTAAAAAAATAATCGCTCCTAATTCTTTTTTTGGAGATTTAATTCAAGATACTTATATAAATGGGGCTACTGATTTGCCTTTTATAAACACCTTTATTTCAAAACAATTAAAAGGGTTAGAGGAAAATTCTTTTGAAATTCCAGAAATGCAAAAATATGAGATAGAGATACTTTTTGGATTAGAACTTTTTGAAAAAACAATTATTAATAATGATTTTCTACAGAAACAATTTGAAGACACCTTGCAAAATTGGGATTTAGAAAGGGTCACAATCATTGATACCATTTTAATAAAAATGGCAATCGCTGAATTTTTGTTTTTTGAAGACATTCCAATAAAAGTAACACTAAATGAATATTTAGAAATTGCTAAAGATTATTCCACCCCTAAAAGTGCTTCATTTATAAATGGGATTATTAATAATGTAGCAAATAACATAGTAAACAAAAATATTGTTTCCAAAAAAATTAATCCTGAATAAACATAACCCTTTTTAACTTTAGTATAGATGAAATATTTATTCTTTTTAGCCCTTTTTATGGCTTTCCCACAAAACAAACCCCAAAATACATATAGAATTAAAGTCACTCAAGACTTTAAAAATTATTGGTTTAAAGGGGTTGCAGAGGTCTCCTCATTTGAATTAACTCAAAGAAGATATGGCTCACTCAGAAAGGGGAAAGCCGTTAGCATCTTTGTAACAGAAGATTTTTTGAAAAATGAACAAGTAAAAACGGACTTCAAAAGCGATAAATCAACTATCGTTTTAAAACACAATCTACTAAAAAACTTTGTTACGGGGATTTATCCATATGCTATTATGAATAGTACTTTTACTCCTCTAAAAACAGCACTCCCCATAAAATCTACCTTATCTATTCAAGAATGGTGTGGACAATCCTATACCCAACTAAACCACAAAGAGAATTTTCTAATCACTTCTCATACCTATTTTGAAGGAAAAAGCGATAGGGAATTTACAATTTCTCCTACCTACACAGAAGAGAGTATTTTTAACCTAATTCGCTTATCTCCATCTAAACTGCCTTTAGGAAATATTAAAATAATTCCCAGTTTAGAATCTTACCACCTCCTAAAAATTCAACTTCAACCCAATGATGCTGAAGGAGAGTTGCAAAAAAAAACAGATAGTACTTCTCAATATTCAGTAAATATCCCCAAGTTAAATAGAAAATGGAAAGTAGAATTTTTTACCTCAGCCCCATATCAAATTATCGGCTGGGAAAAAGTGAAAGTTCATGATAACAAAGAAATACTATTGGAAAAAGCAACGCAATTAAAAACACTCCAAATCCCTTATTGGAATTTGAATAAAGTAGGGGATGAAAAATACAGGAATATTTTAAAATTAAACTAAAAAAAAAAAAAAACTATCTTTGCCCCTTATTAAAAAATTATTATGTCAACATTACTCAAAAAACTTTCATTATCTGTTCTAACGATTTCTATTATTACCTTTAGCGTCTTTCA
>JAMJVX010000069.1 GCA_023558315.1 Flavobacteriaceae bacterium | reverse complement strand
ACTATTTGTTCTCTAATCTCAATGGATTCTTTACCCGCGGGTTCATTTTCCATTAATTCACTTTGCCCAGTTATTTTGAGCAATAAACTTTTTGTAAGTTTATACTCATCATAAATTAATGTCCAAAACTCACCAAATTCTTTATCCTCTTTTAAATATTTTGTCAATTTAAAGTAGGATTTTTTAAGACTCATAACACTATTTGCAATTAGTGACCTAAAGAATGAAGAGTTTTTATAAAGATTTACTACATCATTGAATTTACCATTTTCAACAAAACTTTGTATCGCTGTCCCCACGCCAAAAAAACCGGGCACATTTTGTTTTATAGTACTCCAACTACTCACAAATGGAATCGCTCGTAAATCAGAGAATTGCAGTTCTTTAGTAGTATTTCTTTTTGAAGGACGACTCCCAATATTTGTTTTAGAATAATATTTTAGCGTCGTCATTTTCTCTAAATAAGGAATAAATTTAGGATGTTCTTTAAATGATTTATAGGTTTGGTAACTTATAGAAGCTAATTCTTCTATTGTTTTTCTATTCTCAATATTCAAAGCGTGTCTTTTGTATTTAAACACTTGATTATTTACCCCTGCACTTAACAACTGTTCTAAGTTGAATTGACATGAATCAAAAGTGCCAAAATTTGAACTAATTGTTTGTCCTTGAATAGTTAATTCTATATCGTCTGTTTTGATTTCTTCTCCTAAGGACATATAAAA
Source organism: Flavobacteriaceae bacterium (assembly GCA_023558315.1). Lineage (GTDB taxonomy): Bacteria > Bacteroidota > Bacteroidia > Flavobacteriales > Flavobacteriaceae > JAMJVX01. The sequence goes on along the minus strand of JAMJVX010000069.1, from coordinate 6,698 downwards.
TTTATGCGTATTTCCGCCTCCTCTTGCGGGGGGACCTCCTCTTCCATCAAAAAAAGCAACATCTATATCGTATTTACTTGAGAGTTTACTTAAAGACTCTTTCGCCTTATATATTCCCCAATTTGCCATAAAGTAACCGCCATCTTTTGTACCGTCAGAAAATCCTAGCATGATTGTTTGCTTATTCCCCCTACTTTTTAATTGTGCTTTGTAAAAGTCTAATGAATAGATGGTATCCATTATTTCTTCAGAGCTTTCTAAATCAGATATAGTTTCAAAAAGAGGAACGATATCTATAGTAGGATTATCCCATCCACAGATACGAATTAGTGCTAGAAGTTGTAGAATATTTTCCACACTTTGACAATTGCTAATAATGTATCTATGGCATGCTAACTCTCCGTTTGATTTCTGTATTTTTTTTATCGCATAAATACTTTCTAATGTTTTTTTAGTAATTCCTTCTTCAAAAATATCTGGGGAAATAGATCCTTTGATATTTAATAAAACTTTATATCTTTCAGTTTGATTTAATTCGGAATAATTTTCAGGAATAGAATCTATGAATTCTTTTGATTTTGGATTTGAAAGGATTTCCATAAATACATCATTGTGTACCCTAGAATCTTGTCTAATATCTAAACTCGCAAAATGAAACCCAAATAATTTTATTTTATTAATAAAATCATCTATTAAATCTAAATAAATACTATCGTGATGCGTGATAATATAACTTTTTATACTTTTAAGTTCATCTAATAAATCGTCTAAATAAGCTGCTGAGATAGATTGTGGGTTTAGCACATAATTATAAAAACTATCTTCTAAAAGAGCAATTTTTTCTTTTACTCCTTCAAAGGTTAGTCTTCTTTTCAATATTCTTAAATCTCTATAATAGTTTTTAATAATAGAAGTTTTTAACGCTTCTGCAGTCTTAAGTGTAATTTCAGGAGTTACATAAGGATTTCCATCTCTATCTCCACCGGGCCAAAATCCAAAATTGAAAATAGTATTCTCTATTTCTTCTTTTCCTTGAAATATATGGTTGTAAATGTAATTATATATAGCACTTGTGGAATGGTAAAAAACATTTTCTAAATACCAAATTAGATTAGTTGCTTCATCAAAAGGCGTGGGTTTTTCTTTTTTTATAAAAGAAGTTTTGCCTAATTGATTTAATAAAGTTCTTATTTCTTGCGTATTATCATTATGTATTGCTTCTGCTAAATCCGTAATTATACCCAATACAGAACCTGGATAAAATTGTGTTGGATGTGCCGTAAGTACAATACGGACATTTATTTTCTTTAAGAATTCTTTTAATTCTTCAATTTTATCAAAATTTTCCGCTTCTTCTTTAATACTTCTAAGGGTTCCTTGCCCATGCATGTTGTTTACAAATGAAAACCCTGCATCTTCTATGGAATCAAATAAGACGACTTGTCTTTCTATGAATTGAATAAATTTAAAAAGTAAATTATTTAGGTCTCCTTCATTTAAATCAAAGGAATATTTTTTATAAAAATCAGAAACAATAGATACCGCATCTTTGTCGTCTTTGTAATACTCAATACATAAATCAGTAAATAATGATAATAATATTGAAGTTTTATGAATTTTGCTGAAGGGTAAATTCAGAAATAAATTATTGTAAATCTCGTATTTTGAACGAATTACCTTATTAAACCGTTCTTTTTTAGTTAGTCTTGCCATCTTTCTTAAAACCTGTTTTTTCGTTAAAAATCATATGCATTAACCTTTTTTTATCATTAATACTTTCTTCTAATGAAAGCATCATTCGCGTTTTTTTAATTCCTGATATCTTACTTAAATCTAAAACTATCTTTTTTGCGTGGTTAACATTCTTGGCTCTTACCTTACAAAATATATCAAATTTTCCACTGACTATATGAGCAACGGTAATATTTGGTATTAATCTAATATCCTTTACTACGGAATCCACTTTACTAGAAGAACTAAGCACTATTCCTACGTAACTAATAAAAGCATAGCCTAATTTTCTGTAATCTAAGTTCAATGTAGCCCCTTTAATAATACCTAACTTCTCCATTTTAGTCAACCTAATATTAACAGTACCTGCAGAGACATTTATTTTCTTGGCGATACTTGTATAAGACATTCTCGCATCACTAATTAAATGATTTAAAATTTGTTCGTCTATTCTATCAATTTTATCTATTTCAAAATCCATTTATTCTAAATAATTATACAAATATAATATGATAGAGATACTATACAGGTAGTTTACGCATATTTTATATGAATTTATTAGTATTTACATATGTGAAAAATATATATTCACACTTGTAAATATATAATGCAAACATAAATTCACATAAATATATTACATTTGTAAAAAATCATAGCTATATGGATCACGTGGGTATTACAAACAGGATAAAGAAAATAATGGATGATAATAATCTGACACCTATTCAATTTTCAACTAAAGTAGGTATACAAAGGTCTACGCTGTCACATATTCTTTCCGGTAGAAACTTACCTAGTTTGTCAGTAATAGTTAAAATTTGTAGTGTTTTTAAAGATATTAGTTATAATTGGCTAATTGAAGGGGTAAATTCAGTTATTGAGCCAATAAAAAGCGAAGTAAGTACAGAGAATATAGATAATAAAGAGCCTAGTGTTAAAACCATTTCAAAATCTATTGAATCAAGTAAAAAAAAGATTGATAAAATTGTATTCTTTTATACTGATGATTCTTTCAAAATATACAATTGTAAATCATAAAATATACATTTGTAAATATAAAGCTTTAGTTTTTAGTTTTACTGATGTTTCGGATTGGATGCTTGCTAACTATATTCCCCTTAACGCCTCTCCCTTTAATAGTTAGTTCGTTAAAGTTAAAGTCAAACTTCAGCTTTTTTAGTCTCCCGTTATTTCTTAAACTAATAGAGATGCTCTCTTTCTGTTCTACGGAAGTTACAGAAAAATATAGTATTTCTGAATCTCTCTTTCCTTGAGTTAAATCATATTCCTTATCCCTAGTGATTCCATCTAAATAAAACCTTTTGGCATACGACACACCGGGTTTACCATCTCTATATACTATATTGTATATAATGCTTTTATCTTTATGCTTGAATATATTAGTATATACAATATCTTTCCCAACGAAAACTTTACTACTAACTTTAATTATTTTCATAATTCCTGTTTTGGTAAAGACTATCACATCATCTATATCTGAACAAGCTCCTACCTCCTCTCCTTCTTTTAAAGAAGTGCCTATAAAGCCTTCTTTCTTATTGACAAATAGTTTCTTATTCTGGATGATTACTTTTTTAACGTCTATTTTATCAAACGTCTTTATTTCCGTTTTTCGCTTTTTGTCTTGTCCGTACTTCTTTTTTAAGTCTTTAAAATACTCTATTGTAAAAGTTATGATATTATCTAAATCACTTTTTACTTGTTTGATCTCTGCGTCTAGCTCCTCTATTCTATGTATTATTTTGTCAATATCAAATTTTGAGATTTTTTTAATACGAATCTCCGTTAATCTCAAAATATCTTCTTTTGTAACTTCTCTTTTTAGTTTTGTAGTAAAAGGCTTTAACTCTTTATCTATTACATTAAGTACACCTTCCCAAGTACTCTGATTTTCAATGTGTCGATAAATCTTATTTTCTATAAAAATACGCTCTAAGCAGGTGTTGTGCCATGCCTCGTTCAATTCGTCAAGTTTTACTTGAAGTTCTTTCTTTAATAAGTTGACAGTGTTATCCGTAGATAGCTTTAAAATTTCTGAAACACTAATGAAAGAAGGTTTTTCATCAATGATACAACAAGACAATGGAGAAATGGAAACTTCACACGAGGTAAAGGCATACAAGGCGTCTATGGTCTTTTCTACAGAACTATTGGGATGCAAATAAATAAGTATTTCTACCTTATCAGCCGTATTGTCTTCTATTTTCTTAATCTTTATTTTCCCTTTTTCATTCGCCTTTAGTATAGATTCTATCAAAGAAGACGTATTCGTTGAAAAGGGAATTTCAGTAATTGTAAGTGTATTTTTACTAAAACTTTCTATTCTTGCTCGTACTCTTACTTTCCCTCCTCTATTCCCATCATTGTAATTGCTAACATCTGCAATTCCAGCGGTTTGAAAGTCTGGATATAAAGTAAAACTTCTACCTCTTAAATAGCTAATACTTGCTTGGATGAGTTCATTAAAATTATGGGGCAAAATTTTAGTAGATAAGCCCACTGCTATTCCCTCAGCTCCTTGAGCTAATAATAAAGGAAATTTAATCGGAAGATGTACAGGTTCCTTTTTTCTCCCATCATAGGAAAGTTGCCATTCAGTAATTTTAGGACTAAACAATACTTCTAATGAAAATTTGGAAAGCCTTGCTTCAATATAACGCGCTGCTGCGGCATTATCACCAGTGAATATATTCCCCCAGTTTCCTTGCATATCAATAAGAAGCTCTTTTTGTCCCAACTGTACCATCGCATCAGCGATACTCGCATCTCCGTGTGGATGGTACTGCATCGTATGCCCTATGATGTTCGCCACTTTATTATACCTACCATCGTCTAAATCCTTCATAGAATGCATGATTCTACGCTGTACAGGTTTTAATCCATCAAAAAGTGCGGGTACGGCACGCTCTAAAATAACATAGGAGGCATAGTCTAAAAACCAATGCTTATACATTCCCGTTATTTTATAACTAGAATCGTCTTCAGGGAAAATAGAGTGTTCCTTTTGTGGCTCCTCTATATTTTTTTCTTCTTCTTCGTCAAAAAGTGATTGTTCTGCCATTATGTGTTATACAGTGTCTAATTCTACTTTTAAATTATCTATGATAAACCCTTGACGATCGGGAGTATTTTTTCCCATATAAAAATTCAAAAAGGTTTCTATACTTACGTTTTTATCAAATAGTACTGGGTCTAAGCGTATATTTTTCCCAATAAAATGTTTAAACTCATCAGGGGATATTTCTCCCAATCCTTTAAATCGTGTAATTTCTGGGTTAGTCTTAAAGGTTGCAACTACTTTTTCTTTTTCTGCATCGTCGTAGCAATAATGCGTATTCTTTTTATCTCTTACTCTAAATAAAGGCGTTTGCAAGATATAAAGATGTCCTTTTTTAATCAGTTCTGGAAAAAATTGCAAAAAGAAGGTGAGAAGTAGCAAACGAATATGCATACCGTCAACATCCGCATCTGTAGCGATGACTATATTGTTATATCTTAAATTATCTAAGCCCTCCTCTATATTCAAAGCCGCTTGAAGCAAATTAAACTCTTCATTTTCATAGACGATTTTTTTCGCCATCCCATAACTATTTAAGGGTTTTCCTCGTAGGCTAAATACCGCTTGTGTATTTACGTCTCTTGATTTTGTGATGGAGCCACTCGCAGAATCTCCCTCAGTGATAAATATCGTTGAGTTCAATCTGTTTTCTTTTTTCATATCTCCTAAATGCACCCTACAATCTCTCAATTTTTTGTTGTGCAAGTTGGCTTTTTTTGCGCGTTCTCTGGCGAGTTTCCGTATTCCTGATAATTCTTTGCGCTCTTTTTCCGATTGTTGTATCTTTTTTTGTATTTCTTCCGCTACCGCACTATTTCTATGTAAATAATTATTGAGCTCTTTTCCTATAAACTCATTTATATAAGCTCTAATACTGGGTTTGTCGCCACCCATATCCGTAGAACCTAAGCGCGTTTTGGTTTGTGATTCAAATACAGGTTCCATCACTTTAATACTTATCGCAGCAACGATGGATTTTTTAATATCCGAAGCGTCGTAGTTTTTCTTATAAAAATCGCGTATGGTTTTGATAAACACCTCTCTAAATGCCAACTCATGAGTCCCTCCTTGCGTAGTATGTTGCCCATTGACAAACGAATAGTATTCTTCGTTGTACCTATTCCTACTATGCGTAAGCGCAATTTCAATATCATCGCCCTTAAAATGAATTACGGGATACAAAAGGGTGGAGACATCCATTATCTGGTCCATCAATAAATCTTTTAACCCTTCTTTAGAAAAAAACTTCTCTCCATTAAAATCAATCGTTAGTCCTGTATTTAAAAAGATATAGTTCTTAAAAAGCTTCTCTAAATATTCTCTTTGAAACTTGAAGTTTTTAAAAAGTTCCGCATCTGGCAAAAAAGTAATTTTTGTTCCATTCGCTTCTGTTGTCTTTATTTCTTCTGACTCTTCTTTGAGTTCTCCGTATTCAAACACCGCATACTTTGACGTTTTATCTCTGATAGATTCCACTTTAAAATAAGAAGACAAAGCATTCACGGCTTTGGTTCCTACTCCATTTAGTCCTACGGATTTCTTAAAGGCTTTGGAGTCGTACTTCCCTCCTGTGTTCATTTTAGAAACCACATCAATAATTTTTCCAAGCGGTATCCCACGCCCATAATCTCTAATGGATACGTAATTTTCTTCGTTTATCGTAATCTCAATAGTATTTCCAGCGCCCATCACATACTCGTCAATACTATTATCAATAACCTCTTTGATTAAAATATAAATCCCATCATCTGGAGAAGAACCGTCTCCTAATTTTCCGATGTACATCCCTGGACGCATACGAATGTGCGCTTTCCAGTCTAAGGACCTAATATTTTCTTCTGTATATTGTACTTCCATGGAGTGTGATAGTTTCAAAACGCCAAAATTA
>JAMJVX010000068.1 GCA_023558315.1 Flavobacteriaceae bacterium | reverse complement strand
TGGAAGCCTCCCTTCTGTCAAATATTCTTTTAGTTTTTCAAAATGATAGTTTGGCGCAATGCCTTTTAGCAATACCCCTTCAAAATCCTCAGATGTTTTCAATATCGCTGCCTTATGAGCGACTTCTTGGATGTGCGAAACCCCTTTAATATTTGTTAGCATAGAAAACAAACTATCTGTTTTTTTAAAGGGAAAGACAGACACCTCAGAATCTGCATTTTCAAAAGGGATAATGGTGACATGCCCATTAAAAGTAGCGATTTTTTCTCTGATTTCTTTTTGTAAACCCTTGCCAGTAGTTATGGCTATAAGCATCATGATGAGGGCTAAAGAAATAGATATTATAGCAATTTTTATTATTCTTGCAGAAATACTATTTTTGTAGTCGCGTTTATTCTGAATTCGTTGCGCGATAAAATATTCTAAATTCAATGAAAAATACCTTTTTACTAATTGCCAAAATTACATTATTAATCACAATTAACTTTATTTGCTCCGTAATTTATGGACAAAAAATAGGAGTCGGTGCTCATCAAACTGAGTCGTATTTTCCTATGTTGAAAAATAAAAATATTGCAATCGTTGCTAATCCAACCAGTGTATTTTCTACCTCAAATGGGTTTGTTCATATCGTTGATAGTTTAAATAACAATTTTACTATTGTCAAAATTTTATCTCCAGAGCATGGTTTTAGAGGAAAAGCAGACAATGGCGAAAAGGTGGTTGATACCATTGATATAAAGACTGGGATTCCTATTCAATCACTGTATGGAAAAAATAAAAAACCTACGAAAGAAATGCTAGATGGTATTGAAACCATTGTTTTTGATATTCAAGATGTAGGCGTGCGTTTTTATACCTATCTGAGCACGTTATACTACATCATGCAGAGTTGTGCAGAAAATAATATTTCCTTGATTGTCCTAGATAGACCCAATCCAAATGGGCATTATGTAGATGGTCCTGTCTTAGAACTAAAACAATTTAAAAGTTTTATAGGAATCGTGCCTATTCCCATTGTACACGGCATGACCTTAGGAGAATTAGCACAAATGATAAATGGGGAAAATTGGTTAGGAGATACGCTGAAATGTGACCTTTCTGTGATTAAAATGAAAAACTACACACACCAAACCCCTTATGAATTGCCCATACGCCCTTCTCCCAATTTGCCCAATAGCCAATCCATCGCACTTTACCCTAGTCTTTGTTTATTAGAGCAGACCCCAATAAGCGTAGGACGAGGCACCGATATGCAATTTCAAATCTATGGCAGTCCTCACTTTTTAGAAAATGATTTTAGTTTTACGCCTCAACCCAACTTTGGCGCAAAATTTCCTAAACTCAACGGAGAAAAATGTTATGGTATAGATTTAAGAAATGAAGAACGACCGAAAAAATTACATCTAAAATGGTTGATTGATGCCTATAATAAGTTTCCCAACAAAGAAACATTTTTCAAAAAGAGTTTTAATCGATTGGCTGGAAATGCAACTTTGCAAGAGCAAATAAAAGAGGGGTTAAGTGAAGAGCAAATTAGAGATACATGGCAAAAAGACTTAAAGATATTTAAACAAAAACGCAAATTATATTTGCTTTACCCATAGCTCGTATGAGGAAAATTCTCTTTTTATCTTTCCTTGCTATTTTTAATATTGCATTATCACAAGAAAAAGTTTATTTACAAACTGTAGCGTTCTACAATGTAGAAAACTTATTTCACCCAGATAGAGATACCCTAATTCGCGATGAAGAATATACTCCAGAGGGGAGAAAAAAATGGACAGATACGATTTATACACAAAAGATAAATAACATCGCAAGTGTCATCGCTGAAGTAGGAAAAAAGGAAACCTTAAAAAGCCCTGTACTTGTGGGCGTTGCAGAAATTGAAAACGTGAAGGTATTAGAAGCCCTAATTCATTCTGATTACTTAAGAAAAGGACAGTATGAGATTGTACATTTTGATTCAAAAGATTTTAGGGGAATAGATGTCGCCTTGCTATATCAAAAGAATTTTTTTACGCTGATGCATCAAAAGAAATATGCGCTAAGGATAGTTAGTAGAGAGAATGGACGATATTATCCCTCGCGAGATATTTTAGTCGTTGGTGGGTATTTAGAGGGAGAACCTATATTTGTTTTAGTAAACCATTGGCCTTCCAGAAGAGGTGGACAAAAACGAAGTACTCCTAATAGAGTAAAGGCGGCTTATCTACACAAAAAAATTACAGATTCTATACTAAGAAAATACCCAGAGGCTAAAATTATCTCAATGGGTGACTACAATGATGGACCTAAAAATGAAAGTCTAGGAGTAATTACTAAAGACCCTTTTTTTAATCCGTATCTCTTTATGAAAGAAAAAGGATTGGGGAGTTTAGCATATAGGGACAACTGGTTTCTTTTTGACCAAATTATATTATCCAAACCATTCAAAGAACAAAAGGGATATTTTTTCTACAAATCAAAAATATTTAATCCCAATTATTTACGCACCCCCTCTGGAAAATATAAGAACTATCCCTATAGAACACAAGTGCTTGGAGATGCGTTGAGTGGCTATTCAGACCACTTTCCTGTATATGTAATTTTAGCGAAAAAAGTAAAGGAATAAAAAAAGTAGCGAGAGGGAGACTTGAACTCCCGACCTCCGGGTTATGAATCCGACGCTCTAACCACCTGAGCTACCTCGCCATTTTTTTAAAGAATGCAAAGATACATCTTTTACTAAAAATAAGTGTTTGGGTGAATGTTTTTGTTTTTTACTTATATTTACACAAAAAAAATTATGAATACTAAATACAAATACTTTTTAACTTTAATAATTGTCTCTAACGTTTGTACAATTTTAGGAGCGTTGTTTAAAATTCTACATTTTGACAAAATGCTATCCAATTCATTGATGATTTCTGGGTTGGCAATATTTACAATATCTTTTGTTGCATTGCTAAATAGAAGGGTTAAGAAATAGATTTAAATAATCTTAAACCTATAATATTATGACTAAAAAAGGATTATACTTAATATTCCTATCATTTCTTACTATTGTTAGTGCTTTTTCTCAAGAGTCAGAAAGGATTTATAATAAAAAACTCATAGAAAAGAAGCAATATACAGTTAATATTGATGTAAATGCAATGGCTTTATTACCTAATTCAAAATTAATAATGGGTGCATTGGATATTTTTTCTCTAAACCTAGTAAAAGGGGAATTAGAAAAAATAGAAACTGATAAAAGTTGGTTTAAAAAAGAGATTGGGTATGTCAGTAGTATCGTGTACGAAAATGATACCCTTTTTGTAGTAGATAAAGTAAATCGCAAACTATTAAAATACGATACTAAGAACTTTGAAACAATTTCTAATTTAAAGCCCTATATAAGGTTAAGTGATGGGGTTTATATGGGAAATGATAATTATATTATTACCCAATATAGAGAAAATGGAAAAGATAACTGGAATTTTCAATTTACAGTATATAATACTAAAAAGGATAAAGAAATCAAAACGTATTTATTTAAGGATTTTTTTCAAGGAGATGAACATTATACCGAAGAATGTGCAGGTTTTCAATTAGAAGGTAAGTTTTATTCAAACGCAAAATATACGATTTACATCTGTGATAAATTATCTAAGTTTTTCGTTTTTAATAGTAATGCAGAATTTTTATATACTGGAAATACTTTATTTAATTATCCCGTTTCAAAAGCAACCCAAAGAAAATTTCTTGGAGGCGAAACTTGTGATTTAAATCCAGATAGATATGTAAATAGGTCTATTAGTTTATATGATAATATTGTATATGTGTTATCTAATGTTTTAGACGATGATATAGTAAGTATGGATTTATATAATATTGAAGATGGAAGTTATCTTGAAAGTATTTCAATTCCAATTTATAATGAAGACGAATATCCCAAAAGAATATTTGTCAATAATAGTATTTTATTTGTCCGTTATGGTACAAGTTTAGTTTCTTATGACATTGTTGAAAAGTAAAATATTATGCCTAAACTAAAATATCTTATTTTTACTATAACTGTTACTATTGTACTTATATTATTTAATATTTTAATTAATGATAAAGAATTAAATATTGAGTTAATAATTTATTGTTTTGCTTCATCACAGTTATCTTTTTTAATCATTTATTTTATTGAAAAAAGAAAGAAAAGGAAAAAAAATTAACTATAAAATTAAAAGTGTCTTAAGAGGAATACGTTGTATTCCTCTTTTTTTATCTCATAAACTCTCAATTCAAAATATGCCTTATTAAAGCTTTTTATGCAATTTTATTATTTGTCGTTCAACTAATCAAAAAGCGTTACTTTTGCCGTTTAAAAATTGGTTTATGTTCAATCACAATGGCAAATTAGTATCTGAAATTACACTCACTCCTACAGAGAATTATTTCCCTGTTTTTGACAATCCGCCGATACAAGAATGCATACGTATAGAGCAAGGAAAAATTCTTCTTTGGGAAGCACATTATTTTCAAATTATGGGGAATATGCGTTTGCTACGAATGGATATTCCAGACCATTTTTCCTTAGAATATCTCTCCACTCAAATACTTGACACATATAATGCTACTCCTAAAGAATCGTCTGCGATAGCGACAATTTATATTTATAAAACAAGGGCTATTCATTCTCAAAACACTACTTCTAACGTTTCCTTTTGTATAAAAATAGAATCGGGGTCCTCTTTCTTTTCACAAGAGAGGGAATATACTTTGGGACTATATCCAGAAAATATCATCCCTGTTCAAAATCCATTTTTCGCCATCTCCTCTTCCTCACATGACTTGACTAGTATAGCAAAGACGTTTATGTTTGAAAATAATTATGACGATTGTTTGCTTTTAAATTCCGATAAAAATGTAGCAAGAGCCGTGTTAGGAAATTTGTTTATAAGAGAGGGTAAAGTGATAAAAACGCCCTCTTTTGCTGAAGGAGGAATAAAAAATGCTTTTAGGGAATATTTTATTGATAAAATACGAGAATTAGGTTATACGATAGAGGAAACTTCGGTCACATTATTTGAGGTGCAAAAAGCAGAAGAAGCATTTGTTATAAGTACAAAAAATGGCTTAAAATCTATACATCATTATTTGAAAAATAGCTATTCTGTGGAAGTTGTAAACTTACTTTCCAAAGTGAGTTTTTAATTTATCTATAAGTTTGGGAACCACTTCAAAAGCATCTCCAACAATTCCATAATCAGCATCTTTAAAAAAAAGTGCTTCAGGGTCTGAATTTATCACTACTTTTACTTTAGAACTATTCACCCCTGCAATATGTTGAATCGCTCCTGAAATACCAATCGCAATGTATAGATTGGGCGCAATCTGTTTTCCTGTTTGCCCTACGTGTTCGCTATGTGGACGCCATCCCATATCAGAAACGGGCTTTGAACAAGCAGTAGCTCCACCCAACACTTTTGCTAACTCCTCTACTATACCCCAGTTTTCTGCCGCTTTTAGTCCCCTTCCTCCTGACACTACCACTTCAGCATCTGAAAGATTTATTGTTTCTTTTCGCTCTTCAATATTTTTAATTTCAAAGGAAGCATCTGTCTCAACTGAAAGGGTTTGATTTTTAGAAACTGGCGTATTGGGATTTGTAGTTATTTGATACGCATTCTTTGCTAGCATCAATACTTGCTTCTCTTCAGCTGTCTTTACGTAAGCAAATGCTTTGTTACTAAAACATTTTTGCTTTACAAACAGTGGATTAAGAGATGTTGGAAGTTCCACGATATTAGGTATGTATGACGCTGAAATTAACGAAGAAACATAGGGTGCTAAACACTGTGTGTCAATAGAATTACTAAAGAGAATCTTTGTACTATTATTTTCATTTATTACAGAAACGATTGCCTCTGCATATTGCTTTACTACAAAGTTTACTATTCCTTCAATATTTATAATCTCATCAATTCCATACTCAGCAAGCGCTTCATTATTTTTTTGATTAAAGGTAACAGCAATTAGTTTCTCATTAAGTT
>JAMJVX010000067.1 GCA_023558315.1 Flavobacteriaceae bacterium | reverse complement strand
ATCGGTGTACTGGTGTCCTTGCCCTATATTACGATTGATATCTCCAGTCAAAGTCGCGGGATTATCCGTAGTGAGGTAGATAATATTCCACTGATAAGTATTGTCAACGGACGAGTTGATGAAATCCATATAAAAAACAATAGCGTTGTGGCAAAAGGCGATACCTTATTAGTCATAAATAGCGACAAAGTAGCCATACAGAAAAAACTAAACGACACCCTGCTATCCAACACAAAACTGTTTTTAATAGATTTAAAGACATTGCTCTCCTCACAAAAAAAGAAAAACCTACGTACGCGACAATTTCGTCAAACCTATAAAGAATACAATGCGCGCAAAAAAGAATTGGAAGCAAAACTGGCATTTGCACGAAAGCAATTCAATAGGCACAGACCCTTACATAAAAAAGGAGTTATTTCTTCAGTAGAGTTTGAAAAATATCGCTTTGAGTTTCAATCTGCACGCCAGCTGTTAAGTTCGTTTAAAAATCAACAAAAAGCGCTTTGGGAAAATCAACTTTATGACTATGAAGAGCAACTCATTCGGGCCGAAAATAGACAAAAAGATTTAATAGAAGACTTGAATAATTACGTCATTAAAGCGCCCTTCTCTGGTACGATTGAGCAGTTTATAGGATTACAAAAAGGGGCGTTTGTTTATGCCGCACAAACTATTGCATTACTATCTCCACAACAAAACCTCATCGTGGAAAATAACGTTGACCCCCAAGATATTGGACTGATTTACATAGGTCAACCTGTAAAGATGCAATTAGATGCCTTTAATTACAATCAATGGGGAATGGTAGATGGGGTAGTCGTAGATATAGATAGAAATGTGACACTATTAGAGGACAATGCTTTCTTTAAAGTTCGTTGCAGTTTATACACTAAAAAATTACGTTTAAAAAACGGTTATGCGACTGAGCTGTCAAAAGGAATGACGCTTACCTCTCGTTATTATATCGCTAATCGCAGCCTCTATCAGCTTCTTTTTGACAAGGTAGATAATTGGTTAAATCCTAAAATAAAGACAGAATAATATTATGGCTAAATTAACTGTAAAACAGCACGATATCAGAGATTGCGGAGCCGCATGTTTAGCCTCAATTGGTGCTTTCTACAAAATAAATATTCCGATTGCTAAAATTCGCCAAATGGCAAGTACAGACAAGCGCGGCACAAATGTATTAGGCGTGGTTGAAGCGGCTGAAGAAATGGGCTTTGTTGCCAAAGGGGTAAAAGGAGGCGCGGATGCTTTACCAAAAATTCCACTTCCAGCTATTGCACATGTCGTGGTCAAAGAACAGCTTCATCATTACGTGGTGATTTATAAAGTACATAAAAATGGAATAGAAGCCATGGACCCAGCCTTTGGAAAAATGGTAAAATATAGCCATGAGGAGTTTCAAAAAATATGGTCTGGGGTGTTGGTATTGTTTGCCAAACAAGAAACGTTTGTTGAAAAAAATGAAAAAGTAAGCCCCTTTAAGCGATTTTGGAATTTGGTACAACCGCATAAAACAGTATTGTTACAAGCGCTTTTTGGAGCCATCGTATTTACAGTGTTGGGTTTGTCTACCTCTATCTATGTCCAAAAAATCACAGACTATGTATTGACAAACAACAATAAAAATCTCCTAAATCTAATGAGTATAGTGATGCTATTCATTATACTGTTACAAGCATATATAGGAAGTAAGCAAAGTTTTTTCGTCTTAAAGACGGGACAACTGATAGACGCTAAACTCATTTTAGGGTATTACAAACACTTACTCAAACTGCCGCAGCGTTTTTTTGATACGATGCAAATTGGAGAGATTACCTCTAGAATTAATGATGCCGTTAAGATTAGAACCTTTATTAATGACGTGGCAATCAGCTTAATTGTAAATGTTTTAATCGTGCTATTTTCATTTAGTTTAATGTTTATCTATCATTGGAAATTAGCCCTTACCGTATTACTCGTAATTCCTTTTTATCTACTCGTTTACTTCCTTATGAATAGATTTAATAAAAAAGTGGAGCGAAAAATAATGGAAGATGCCGCAAATTTAGAAACGCAATTAGTGGAAAGTTTAACGCATGTTCGTACAGTGAAAGAATTTGGATTGGAAGAATTTTCAAATACTAAGACTGAAAATCGCTTTGTCAAATTACTTTTTACTATCTATAAATCTGGAAGAAATAGCATCTTCTCTGGAACCTCTACCAAATTTTTGGCTTCTTGCTTTACGGTTATCACCCTTTGGATTGGTGCTGGATATGTTATGGAAAGAGAAATATCGCCAGGAGAATTATTTTCTTTTTATGCCTTAATCGGATACTTTAATGGACCTATTGCCAGTCTCATAGAAGCAAACAAAACCATTCAAAATGCACTTATCGCCGCAGATAGGCTTTTTGATATTATGGATTTAGAAAGAGAAAAAACGACAAATACCTTTACAATCACTTCAGAACAAATTGGAGACATACATTTCCAAGACGTGTTCTTTCGCTATGGCACTAGAGTAGATGTTTTTGAAAACCTCAATCTAACCATTCCAAAAAATAAAACAACTGCCATCGTCGGCGAAAGCGGTAGCGGAAAAACCACTCTAATCGCTTTACTCCAAAAGTTATACCCTATCCAAAGTGGGAAAATAAGCATAGGAGAATACGACATTAATAATATAAATTATACCAGCTTGAGAAAGATTGTAGGAGTAGTACCTCAAGAACTTAACCTTTTTTCTGGGAATATCATAGAAAATATCGCTTTAGGAGAAGACACTCCAGACTTACAAAGAATTGTAAATTTATCCAATGAATTAGGTATAACAGAATTTGTGGAAAAACTCCCAAATAATTTTGAAACAAGTGTCGGTGAAAACGGAGCACAACTCTCTGGAGGACAAAAACAACGACTCGCTATCGCAAGAGCTTTATACAAAAATCCAGATATTTTACTTTTAGATGAAGCGACTTCCTCTTTAGATTCCCAATCAGAAGAAGTAGTAAAAAAAGCCCTTGATACTTTTAAAAGTGATAATAAAACAACTATTATTATTGCGCATAGATTGAGTACAATTGTTAATGCAGATAATATAATTGTATTAAATAAAGGAAAAATAACAGAACAAGGCACGCATAAAGAACTCTTAAAAAACAAAAAAGAATATTATAAAATATGGCAAAAGCAAAGTGGAATAGTGTAACTTTTTTACATTTTTTTAGTTGATTTTCATTTGTCATTGTTTTTTTACTATATTTGTTTTTTTTTAATCTATGGGAACAATTAAATACTTTTCTTTACTTCTAATTTTTGTTACAAGTCTCACATCATGTGAAGAATTATTTAAACCTACGGTTGCTGATACTGTAGTTGTTGAAAAAAGTATTAAATGGACAAACAAAGATAAATTTCCTTCTTTCCCAGAATGTGAAAATGGATTTGACATCCAAAATTGTTTTAAAAAGGCTTTTACTTCAAAAGTTAAAGAAGCCTTAACCTTAGAAGGTATCGTGTTTGATATGCCTGTAGATAATGAGACGGCATTAGTAACCATAGAAGTAGATACAAAAGGACGTATTACGATGCTAGATGCTCAAATATCAAGAGGGCTAAATGAGGCAGTTCCAAAAATGAAAGTACATATAGACAATGCTATTCGTACACTACCTAATGCTATTCCTGCATTAAAATCAAATGTAAAAACTCCTGTTTCTGTTACTTTTCAAGTACCTATTCGAATCACTACTGAGGAGTCTTCATCATTATAAAATATAAATATGGGAGAACGGATTATCTTAGGAATAGATCCGGGAACTACGATAATGGGATTTGGTATTATCTCTATTCAAAATAATACCATGACTTTTGTTCAAATGAATGAACTAAACCTTTCTAAATACAACGACCATTATATTAAACTAAAATATATCTTTGAAAAAACCCTAAGTCTTATTGATACTTTTTCACCAGATGAAATAGCTATAGAAGCTCCTTTTTTTGGAAAAAATGTACAATCCATGCTAAAATTAGGACGCGCTCAAGGAGTGGCTATGGCTGCGGGATTATATAGAGAAATCCCTATTACAGAATATTCTCCTAAAAAAGTAAAAATGGCTATTACTGGAAATGGAAATGCCTCTAAAGAGCAATTAGCAAAAATGCTTCAGAGTCTATTGAAATTTAAAACTATTCCCAAAAATCTTGATGCGACTGATGGATTAGCAGTAGCCGTTTGTCATTTTTATAATGCAAAAAATCAAAGCAACAATACTTCTAATTATTCTAGTTGGAAAAGTTTTGTCTCACAAAATCCTAAGAAAATAGTTTCTTAGAAAAATGGCAAGTATTTACATTCATATTCCTTTTTGCAAAAAAGCGTGTTCCTATTGTAATTTTCATTTTTCTACTTCCTTAAAACATGTATCAGACCTTGTTTCTGCAATCGTCAAAGAATTAGAAATCAGAAAAGAAGAATTGCATAAAACGCCTATCCAAAATATTTATTTTGGAGGTGGAACGCCTTCATTATTATCCATAAATGAAATAACACAAATTTTAAACACTATATCTAAGCACTATAGAGTTCTCCCTTCTGTGGAAATCACTTTTGAATGCAACCCTGAAAACATCAAAGATTCTTACCTTAAAGAATTAAAAAAAATAGGGATAAATAGAATCAGTTTGGGGATTCAATCATTTAATGATAACGACCTAAAATTTATGAATAGAATACATACAGCTAAGCAAAGCCACACAGCCATTACGTTAGTTCAAAAATATTTTCACAATTTTTCGTTAGACCTCATTTATGGCTTGCCAAATAGCACTAACGCCGATTGGAAAAAAAATATTAAAACAGCGCTAACGTACAATCCTCCTCACCTTTCGTGTTATGCGCTTACGGTAGAAGAGAAAACAGCGCTAATGAATGACGTAAAAAAGCAAAAAGTCATTCCACTTTCAGATGAGTTAACAAAAGAACAGTTTGATAGTACAATTGAACTCCTCGAAGAAAAAAATTATGTTCACTATGAAATTTCTAATTTTGGGTTGAAAGGATATTTTTCTCAAAATAATATTGGATACTGGACAGGAACTCATTATTTAGGAATAGGACCTTCTGCACATAGTTATAATGGGATAGAAAGAAGTTGGAATATTTCAAATAATATTTTATACATCAATCAAATAAAGAAAAATATACTTCCTATAAAAAAAGAAAAATTAAGCCTCAATGATAGATATAATGAATATATGATGACTGGCTTGAGAACAAAACAAGGGGTTTCATTAGAACTTATTGAGCAAAAGTTTGGAGAAAAATTTAGATTGGAAACGGAGAAAAATGCACAGAAATATATTGAACAAAAAATAATTTCAATTTCAAATTCTACACTATCGCTTACAAAAAAAGGACTCTTTATGAGCGATGGAATTGCTTCCTCTTTTTTTAAAATTGGTTAATTTTCTACTAACTCAACCAAGGCGTGTGGGCTAAATAAATAGAGTCTCCCTGTATTTTTTTCCTTACATAAAAATCGTTTTCTATTTCTCTTCCCTTTTATAAAAACACTATTCTTTCTATTATTAATCCTAAAAAAACTTCCTTCTGTCAATTCCAAAATAGGCTTTTTATGTGTAAAACTATCATACTTTAAAAGCGCCATTGCCAATGACGTGTCTGTATCACTACTTGCCTTTGGATTTTTAAAATGTGTTTTCAAAACGCTTAAAAGATTCTGAGGAAATACCTCTTCATTCAAAAGGGGCATCATCATCTCCCTAAATATAGATTTCCATTCCTTTCCATGCGGTTTAATACGTGTTCCAAACTCTTGGAAAGCGACAAAATGTGCCAATTCATGAACTAAGGTAATTAAAAAACGATAGGGGTTCTCTACACTATTTAGGGTAATTAAATGCTTATTATTTGCTAATTTCCTATAATCCCCATGCTTTGTCATTCGCACAGGTACTATCTTGACAACTACATCTAGGTTTGATAAATATGTATCTATCGTATAGACTGCTTTTTCTGGAATGAAATCATGAATTTTTTCTGACATCGCTACAAAAATATCTGTTTAAAATTTAAATCCGCTTTTTTTATTCTCGAATACTAAAAAAAGTAAGTATATTTGACTTCATTATGAATCCAAATATTATTAGTCAGGGGATTTTAAAAACGATACAACGACTTGTTGTTATTCTGCTTATTATTTACCTACTTTATCTTCTAAAAGCAATTCTCATTTATATCTTTATTTCTGTAGTTTTGTCCTTATTTGGAAAACCCATCATACTTTTTCTTAAAAAAAGACTTAGGTTCCCAAACCTTTTGGCTGTTTTCACTACCTTACTTTTCTTTCTAACTATACTTTTTACTATTTTTCTCTTATTTATACCAATAATTAATCAGCAAGGTAAAAACTTAATTCTATTAAACACAGCACATATTGAAGAAATATTTCTCACCATACTTCTCCAAATCAACTCGCACTTTAATCTTTCTCAATTTGAATGGTTTCAAAAATTCATGGATAGTCATTTTATTCAAAACATAGATTTATCCATTTTTACAGATTTTTTTCTTGGGCTTTTTTCTGCTTTTAGCAATTTTACTATTGGGCTATTTGCTGTACTATTTATAACCTTTTTTCTTCTTAAAGATTCCACTATCCTTAAAAATACATTTTTTGTATTTACAAAAATAGATAACAAAGACAGGTGGATAAAATCATTAGACAAAATTGAGAGGCTCCTTTCCAGATATTTTATAGGGCTATTACTTCAAATTACGATTTTATTTATCTTTTATGCTGTGTTATTACTTATTCTAGGAATAGAAAATGCGTTAATCATCGCCATTTTATGCGCTATCGCAAATATTATTCCATACATTGGCCCTATAATTGGTTTTGCGCTAATGATTTTTCTGGGAGTAACTACCTATCTAAATACGGATGATTTTAATACGATAATAGTTTCTAAAATTACCTATTTAACTATTGGATATCTCGTTGCCCAGATGATTGACAACTTCTTTAGCCAGCCCATCATTTTCTCCAATAGTGTAAAATCTCATCCTTTAGAAATATTTTTAATTATTCTAATAGCAGGTACCCTTTTTGGTACTATTGGTTTAATTGTAGCAATTCCCATCTATACCTGTCTAAAAGTTGTTTGTAAAGAATTCTTTCCAAAAAATAAAATAATACAAGCCTTGACTTCTGGAATTTGAGTGAATAACTAAGTTTCCCTTAAACTAACAAGTTACACCCTCTTATTTCTGCATTATCAGCCCTGCCAAGTACTTCAAAAGTGCCATTTTCATATACTTTTCCTACATCATCAGTAGCTATAAAAGCACAGGAATATTTATTTGCTAAATCTATAATATTAAGTGCGCCAGAATACCCATTTGGAACAAACTCATAGGGGTCTTTAATATCTCTACATAGTACTTTTTTCCATGGTGGAGAAATAAATATTCCCGCTTTTTGAGAATAGGATTGTGACAGCAACTCTGTCATTCCATATTCAGAATGAATATTTTGTACGCCTAATCCTTTTCTTAGTTTTTCATGAAGTTCTGCCCTAATCATTTCCTTTCTGCGCCCTTTCATTCCACCTGTTTCCATTACAATAACATTATGTAACTTAAGTTTTTTTTTTTCTATTAAATCCAATAAGGCATAGGATACTCCCCAAAGGATTATTTTTTTATTTTCATTTGACAGCTTCTCAAGCACATGTATTAATTTGTCCCACTCGTTCAAATAAGTTCCGCTAAAAGGTTGATTACTTTCTTCAATAAAAGTATTTATCATATAGAGCAACGAGGATTCCTTTTGTTCAAAATAAGAGGGTAGTAATGCAACAATAGTATACTCTGAAATAGGGCCATATAACCTCTCAAACGAATTTTTAAAACTCTTCCGATAGTATTTAAGGGATTTAATATAGTGTCTAGACGGAGTTTGCTGAGTAGTAGAGCTAGAATAAAAAGTAATTTCTTCCATTCCTTGAAAAGAAACTACTTTGTGTGTTTTGAAAAATCGAATGGGTAGAAAAGGTATTTTTTCTATAGTATCTACCTTCCCAATATCAACCTTTAGTTTCTCACAAAATATTTTGTAGATACTATTCTTTTTATACTGAAATAAAAATGTATCTAACGCTAACTCTTTGAATTGCTTATCTGTTTGAACCTCCCAAAAAGGAAAAGAATTATTTTTCATAAAAAGGATATTCCTTTAAATTTATTCGCTTTTTTCTAAAGTAAAAGAAAACTCAGAGCCAATATTTAACTGACTCTCCACATATATTTTCTCTTTATGCGCTTCTATAATATGCTTCACAATTGCAAGCCCTAATCCAGATCCTCCTGTGTCCCTATTTCCACTTTTTTCAATCCTATAAAATCGTTCAAATAATCTTGGCAAATTTGAATTTTCAATTCCAATACCATTATCTGTAACTCTAACCAAAATTTTATTTTTAATAAAGGGTTCAATTGATATTTCTGTTGTCCCCTTTTTTATTCCATATTTGATAGTATTACCTACAAGATTTGTTACAACTTGTTCAATTCGCTCCTTGTCTGCATACACATTTATAGGAGCATATTTTTTATCAAATACTAAAGAAATTTCTTTTTGTTTTGATTCAATTTCATACATCTCAAAAACACTATTAATCAAATCAATAATATCAAAAACTTTTAAATTAAGGGTTTCAGAATCTTTTTCTACTTGAGAAATAATATCTAAATCTTTTATAACATATGTTAATCTTTCAATTGATTTATTAGCGATTGAAAGATATTTCTTTCGTACTTTTTTTTTGACAGGAGTCTCTAAAAGAGTAAGTATGGTATTTTGTAAAATAAATAAGGGGGTTTTTAATTCATGCGAAATATTACCTATAAACTCCTTTCTATAATTCTCTTCAGTTTTTAATTGTTCAATTTCCAATTTTGTGTCCTTAGCATATTTTCTTATACTACTTTCCATTTCGTTGATATCATTGAAAATTAAATTATCCGTATCTTTTTTAATAAAATCTAAATCATTATAGATGTTTTTTATCCTTTTAGAAACTCGTTTTTTTATCCAAAGTTTCATGAGAAAATATGAACATATAAATTGGACAATGATAACAATTAAGATTATATAATACATTGTTTATTATTGTTAAATAAAATTTCTATTAATGATAAAACAGAGACCCATTCTAGGATTAAAGAGGTAAAAAAGTTGATTCTCATGTAGTAAATTTATACCCAACTCCTTTAATTGTTTTAAAATATTTTTTGCCAATTTTCTTTCGAAGTAACCTAATGTGAACGTCAATGGTTCTTGTAGTGACTAAAACATCACTCCCCCATACGCTATCAATAATTTCCTGTCTTTTAAATACACGTGTTGTATCTGAAGTCAAAAGACATAATAGTTCAAACTCTTTTTTCGGGAGAAATATTTCTTCTCCATCTAAGATAATTTTATGTTCATTTACATTAATCACTAAGTCTCCGAAAGTAAGAATCGACTCAGTATTATTTTTGTTTTGTATTCTACGTAAGAGCCCTTTAACTTTAGAAGATAAAATTTTAGGCTTTATGGGTTTAGTAATATAATCATCTGCGCCTGCATTGAAGCCAGCAATGTAACTATATTCCTCATTTCTTGCGGTTAAAAAAACTATTATTGTATTTTCTAACTTCTTGTTTTCTCTGAGCAATTCACAAGTCTCAATACCGTCCATATTAGGCATCATAATATCAATAATTATTAAATGGGGGATAGTTTTTTTAGCAACCTTGATGGCTTCTTTCCCGTCAAAGGCTTTATGTATTTTATATCCTTCCTGTGAAAGATTATACCCAATTACTTCTAAAATATCAGGTTCATCATCAACTAATAAAATCTTTATTTGGTCATTCTTCATTAAATCTTTAAAATATATTTTCAAATATATTAAAAAAATAGTTATTTTCGCATTTAATTTTTATATGAAACCATACAAATTATTTGTATTATTAGCAATCTCTTTGTTTTTTTATCAATGTGATACTTCTTATTTTGATGGAGAGTTAAATGGGGTAAAATTTGATGGAAAAGTAGCAATTCCTTTAGGGGAAATAAATGTTACTTTAGATGAAGTATTAAAAGAATTATCTGGCGGTTCTTTTGATATAAATGAAGATGATTTAATTACTATGGAAACATTTGACACTCTTGTTTCTATTAATAGCAATGACTTAGCTGGATTTCCTAATCAATCAATAAATAAAGATTTTATAATTTCAACTGCCATAGTTAATCCTTTCTCTTCTGAAATAACAGTTACAGGAAGCTCATTTTTTAATTTTAAAGTACATAATGTTAATAATATCTACTTAGATAGTATCCGTTTTTCAAATGGCAGATTAAATTTAAAACTTAGTTCAAATATTAATTCGACTATTGTTTTTACCATTTCAGCTCCTTTCCTTAAAAATAAAACTAATGGTACAATTCCAATAATAGCAAGCCAAGGAGTATTATCTCCTAATTCTTCTACCTCATTTGTTGTAGACTTATCTAATTATAATGGGTACTTTCATTTAGATGAAAATGGAAATAAGGTTACAAATACAATTTATTTTAAATTAGATTATTCTATAATTATTGATTCTCACTCATCTGTACCTGCTGGAAGAAAATTGAGTTTAGCATTAGACGCAAATAACATTAGTTACGATAATGCTTTTGGGACTATTGTAAATAAAGAGGTAGTTATTAATTCTCAAAAAGTAGAATTAAGTTTGACAGAGATTTTAAGAAGAGGAGACATTTATTTTGCTGAACCTAAGATAGATTTAATCTTTAATAATAGCATAGGTACTAATGCAACCGTACTTTTAGATAGAGTAAAGGTTTTCAATAAAGAAAACCAAAGTTTACCATTAAAAGGAAGCATTGTCCAGGAAACTCAAACTATAAGTGGAATAAATATTAGCCAATTAAATACCGCTAATGCATCAGCAAATTCTGTAATTTCAATTAATTCAACTAACTCAAATGTAAGTAATCTATTACTTTTTAAACCAACAGAGTTATTTTTTGACATACGCGCTAATCTAACAACTTTAAGTGGTGAATTTTTTATTAAAAATGACAGTAAATTGGATGCATTTATGAGAGTTACATTACCCGCATATGCTACTTTATACAATACTGAAGTTAGAGACACTATAAAATTAAATGATAATGTAACTAATCAAATCAGGAATACAAAAAGTTTACTTTTAAATATTGATATTAATAACAGGCTACCCTTAGGGGGTTCATTTGTTTTGACCTTTTTATCTGAGACTAATGAATCTTTGTATACTACAGATTCTCAAACTTTTTTGAATGCTGCGGCAATCAGTTCTGATGGAATTACTACTTCAGGTAGTGTACTTAGTCAAACAGACATTGTATTTAATACTGAAAACATTGAACAAATAAAAAATGCTAGTAAGTTAGAATATGTAGTTATATTAAATTCAACTAATGCCCAATCTACAACAGGAAATCCAGTTAGATTTTTTAGAGATCAAGATTTAACGATAAAATTAAATGTAGAAGCTGAAACAGCTATTGATGAAGATTTTTAATCTAAATAGGATTTAACACAAATGAAAACAAAGTTATTTTTTATAGTTATTTTTTTAATTACTTCTATAGGAGTAAAATCACAACACCTATTAGAGCTATACAGTCTAAGGTCTGTAGTTCCTCAAGCTCAAAATGTTCAAGCCGCTTTTGTTCCTGAAAACCATACGTTATCAATTTCTGTCCCATTTGCAAATGTTGGAGGTTCTTTTCAATCTGATTTTGCAGTGGAAGACATTTTTTCAAAAAAAAATGATGGCACAAATAATTATTCCTATGATTTTAATAATTTTTTATCAAAAATTAATAGACAATCTGTAGATATTAATACAGAAGGGTTTGTCAATATACTTAATATAGGATTTAAACCAAAAAATAATTCTAATACCTATTATTCCATTTTTGCAAATTTTAGAAGTAAAAGCGCTATCAATATTGATAAAAGCATTGTTGGAATTTTAGATGATGGAATAGGGTTTGGAGACGTCATAAATTTTTCTAGAAATGCAGCTTTTTTAAATGTTTTTTGGGAGGCAGGATTAGGGTATTCTCAAAATTTAAAGAACGTAACTTTTGGATTTAGAGTAAAATATTTAAATGGTATGTTGAATGCTAATATGTATTCTTCAGCAAATGCCAATTCTTCACTAACAATTGATAGAAATGACATCTCAATTTCAGTATTAAATGCACCTGTTATTTATACTTCTGGATTTGATATTATTGAAAATCCTGATAATATCACAAATTTACTTCTAAGCAATAATATAGGTTTTGGTATTGACTTGGGATTAAAATATGAAATTAATGATTGGCTTTATTCAGAAATATCATTAAATGACTTAGGTATGATATTCTGGAACGATTCTACAACTAAATATACCTTAAACGACGTGGATGTAAATTATCCTGGGATTATTAAAACAGAGTCGTTTTCATTGAACAATAATGATTTTAATAGTTATTTAATATTTGATGATGTGCTTGATTTGTTCTCTTTTGAGGAAGAAAAAAATCAAACATATAGCCAAGGAATTGGGTCAACGTTCTTTTTTAGTACCTCTGCAAAAGTTAAAGAATTGCATACTTTTTCTGCTTTACTTTATAAAAATAATTTATCATTTATTTCTCCTTTATTTTATGGGGCCTCTTATACCTTACAACATAAAGATCATTTAATCTCTCTTGTTGGTACTTATTCTAATAAACAAATTGGTATAATTGGAGTTAGTATGGCAACTCGTTTGGGTCCTGTACAATTATATACACTTTTAAATACAAATATCAGAGCAGAAATTGCTAAAGTGGAATATATAAATAATGTATCTGCTTCTTTTGGATTAAATCTCTTATTCGGAGGTAGCAAACAAAGTGAAAAAGAGAAAAATAAATAATTTCTCTCTTTCTATTACTCTTAGTAATTATAAATAATTACACCTCTTCAGAAGTCTTTACAAACAAAGAAAAGACGCCTCCAATTATTAAAAATACCCCCGCTAAAGTTATAACGCTTATTGGATTATCTAAAATTGGATAAACTATGTATTGCATTGTAAATATCTGAATAATCATTGGAATTACAATAAACATATTAAAAATTCCCATATAAACACCTGTCTTATTACTAGGAATAGAAGATGCTAACATCTGATAAGGCATAGACATCATTGATGCCCAAGTTATCCCTAGGAATAAAGCAAATAAATATATTTGAGTTATCACTATACTACCTTCACCAAAAGGGTTTGGGATTGAGAATAGTAAACTCTCATTTAAAAAAGGCATAATAACTAATGCTGTACCTCCTAAAAACAAGCTAACAAAATGAAGATTTTTTGCTCCTAATTTTTTTGCAATTGGGATAAGAGGAAAAGCTATAATTAAACAGATAAAATTATAGGTAGCATTTAGATTTCCAGTAAGTAATTGAGCGCTTGCAAATAATTCACTCTTATCATCTGTGGTATTATATAAAGAAAGAGACAGTGCTGATGTTAAATATTGCCAATAACAAAACATCGCATACCAAGGAAAGAACATCACTGGAATTAATTGTTTCATAGTCTTAGGCATAAGCACAAAGGCTTCTTTAATTTCTATAAAAGTATTCTTAATTAGAAATAATACTCCCTTCTTATTATTCTTTTTAATTACTTCTAACTCTTTTGAAGAAGGTGGATATTCACTAGTAGTTAATACACTAAATAAAATGGTAACAATAGATGCAACTGCACCTATACTAAAAGCCCAATAGGTAGCTACGGGTATCCCATTATCCATTTTGTCTGACATGGTTAGAATACCAATTGAAATCAAAATGGCTGGAGTTAAATTTGCTAAAATACTTCCAAAGCCAGTAAAAAAACTTTGTACTAAAAATCCTACAGAATATTGCTTTGAGGGAAGCTTGTCAGAAATAAAAGCTCTATAGGGTTCTAAAGCAATATTATTTGCAGCGTCTAATATCCAAAGTAAACTTGCTGCCATCCATATTGTACTAGAATAGGGCATAAGTACTAAAGCAACACTCGCCGCAATAGCCCCAACAAGAAAAAAGGGTTTCCTTCTTCCAAATTTTGGAGACCATGTGCCATCACTTATTGCACCAATAATAGGTTGAACCACTAATCCAGTGATAGGTCCAGCAAGCCATAGCATAGGTAATTCAGATTCTTCAGCGCCTAAATACTTATAGATTGCACTCATATTACTTTGTTGAAGTCCAAAACTAAATTGCACTCCAAAAAAGCCAAAATTCATTGTAAGAATTTGCCAAAAGTTTAGATTTTTCTTTTTCATAAGATTATTTTTTAGTGTACTTCTTCTTTTAATAACTCAGTATATTTTTTTTGAAATTTCCTCAGTCTAGGAATTGAAACCGCCTTTACATAAGGATGTGTTGGATTTCTTTTTTCAAAATCCTGATGGTGTTTCTCTGCATAGTAAAATTTCTCAAAATTCTTTACTTCCGTCACAATTGGGGAATTGAATACTTTCTTTTCTTTAAGAGTATCAATATACTGATTAATGATTTTTTTCTCATCCTCATTTTGATAAAATGCAATGGATCTATATTGTGTGCCTTTATCGGGTCCTTGTCTATTTAAAGTAGTAGGATCATGTGAATTAAAAAATATTTCAACTAACGTGCTAAACGAAATAATTTCAGGATTATAGATAATTTCAACGGCTTCCGCATGACCCGTTTTTCCCGTACCAATTTGATTATAATTAGGATTAATGGTTTCCCCTCCTGAATATCCTGAATATACTTCTGTTACGCCTTTAACACTCTCAAAAATTGCTTCTACACACCAAAAGCATCCAGAGGCAAAGTATGCCTTTTGCTGATTATCCTGTACTACTTTCCCTGTTGGAGTCCAAACAGGCGTATTATTATTTATGGGCTTTGATTGTGTAAAATTACAAGACATTAATAATAGAATTAAAAATATATAGGTCTTAAATAGTGTTTTCATTTTGCAGTGTTATTAATTGTTATACTTTGTTTTTATTTAAAAATTCATGTTTTAGTGTATTTTCTAACCCTTTCTTCAATGCAAAAGGGGGTTTGAAATCATCAAAAACTTTTGAAGAGTCGAACTGAGTTGTTGCACAAAATTTCTTAACTCTGACTGAACTTATAACCAATTTTTTTCTTATTAAAAAGCCTAAGATGTCAAAACAAAAACCTATAGACATTCCTATTATATAGGGAATTTTAACTATCGATCTTTTAAACTTCATGATTTTATAAATATTTTTAACTAGCTCATTCATGCTAAAATCAGGCTTATCAGCATAGTTATAAACATTTAATCCTTTTTCAGGGGTATTTATTTTTGAGGCAATGTAGGAAACTATATTTTTAACATAAGCCATGGACTTTTTATTGTTTCCGTTTCCAATCATTACAAATTTATTAGAGGTTATTTGTTTTAATAAATTATATACATTTCCTCTATTTCTTTCTCCAAATACAACAGTTGGCCTTATTATAGTAACTTCTTTTTCTGTCGGATTATGATTAAACCATTTTTCAATTTCTCTTTCAGCTAATAACTTGCTTTTTCCGTAGTCATTAAATGGATCTGTAGGATTTTCTTCTGTAGGGTTGTTTTTATTTAACCCATATACTGCCACAGAACTTGTAAAAATTAAATGATTAATCTGATTTTTATTCATTGCTTCCAACACATTTTTAGTGCCGTCAACATTAATATCATAATATAAAGATATAGGAGATACATTGTCTCTATGTTCTGCAGCTAAAAGAACAATTGTTTTCGCCCCTTTTAATTTTTTCTCTAGTAAAGGTTTATCTAATATATTCCCAATAACTGTAATTTCAGGGAAAAAAGGACTTTGATTTTTATCGAAATTCATACAGTTTTCTTTATTCAAAATTTCTATCAAATGTGAACCTATAAATCCTGAACCTCCGATAATTACTATCTTATTTTTCATATTTATTGAATGAATTTATTAAGATTATCTATTTGTAATCCTAAATTAAACAATTCTTTATGTGCATTAAGCGTATTTTTAGATATGGATTTAAAAGTCTTTTTATCCATATTTTTATAGGCAACTATTTTCTCTTTCATGTTCTCATAATCTTCTGGATATACATAAAACCCAATATCATGTTTTTTAATCACTTCAATCGCTTCTTCCCCTTTTCCAACATAAATAATTGGCATTCCTAGTTGCATTAACTCATACGTTTTTGAAGGAAACATCCCATATATTTTAGTTTTTAAAGTTACAAAAGCAATATCATATTTTAATATATAATCTCTTACCTCTGTTGAAGAAACTTCTCCATGAAAAAATATATTTTTGTCAACGGTATCTAAGTATTTTCTTAACTCCACCTCTTCCATTCCAGAGCCATAAATATGTAACTCTGTACCTAATTCTTTAAAGTCAACATTCTTACAAATATCTAACACTCCTTGACCATATCCTAATAAGCCCGCATATACAATTCTAAAGTTATCGCTTTTCTCTCTATTTGGGAAGGCATTATAGTTAGGAACATTTCTATATAATAGAACTGGCTTCTTTGGTTTTACTTTTTTAATATAATCAACTATCTCTTGTGATTGCCCCATTATTTTATCCGCGAGAAGATAGTTTAACTTTTCTACTCTTTTTAATAATTGATAAAATAATCCTTTCTTGATATATCCTGACTCTACCAAAAACAAAGGGTGTAAATCAGATACGTTTAACACGTTTCTTACTCCTAAACACTTACTTAATAATAGACCAGATAATGCTACAAATAATGGAGGAGATTGAACGATAATTACATCTGTTCTAAACACCAATCTAAAATAGGAAATCCACATTGAAAACGCAAAAGAAAGCATACTTAAAAACCTTAGTAAGGCGTTTTTTGAAGCGGAAGGATATATCCAATGTCTTAATATTTTTATATCATTAATTTTCTCTCTTACTCTTAACTTTCCCTTATAGTCATCAAATATTTTTCCTTTAGGATAGTTTGGAAGAGGGCAAATTATTTTTACATTATTCCCTTTAGCCTTAAGGTTCTCTGCCATTCTTTGAATTCTATTTGCAGCGGCTCCAATCTCTGGGTAATAATAATTTGAAATAACGGTGACATTTAGTTTCTTTCTGTATTCTCTTAAAAAAGAGAGCATTTCTAAGGCAATTTTTTTTCTATCAAATTCTTGCGCTAACTTTTTACACCCTTCTTGATATTCATTTTTTTGCGTCTTTTCTTTTATTAAATATAATTTCTCAATAAAATCTTTTTCATTCTCTGGTTCAAAGCAAAGTCCACATTTATATTTCTCAATAATTTCCTTTGATTCTCCTTCTAAACCTAAAAGTATAGGTTTTTGCATCGCTGCATTTTCAAAAATTTTAGAAGGAATAACTGTTTTAAAAGTATCTGTTTTTTTTAGATTTACTAAGGCAACATCTATAATAGAAATATATTTTTTTATTTCGCTTTTCTCAACGGGAGGTAAAAATATTACGTTATCAATCTTCTCGTTTTCTTTTTTATTGTATAGATTAACTTGCTCCGCTCCTGACCCTACAAAAACAAAATAAATATCCTCTTTTATTTTTTTAGCACAGTCTAAAATGAAATCTAGCTGATGAGCTAAGCCAAAAGTTCCAATATATCCTACAATAAACTTATTTTCTAATTTTAATTTTTTTATTAATTCAATGTTTTTTTCTTGAGGGGTGAAAAAATCTGAAACTACACCATTTTTAAATACCGCTATTTTCTCCGAGGGAATATTCCTTTCTACTAAGTTTTTCTTGAATGAATCTGTAACAACAATAATACTTGTACTCTTTTTATACAAAAGCATTTCTGCAGATTCTAACATTTTGTATAAAATTGCCTTTTTAGAAATAATCCCAAGTGCATCAATAAACACAGGCCATAAATCTCTAATTTCCATTACCCATGGTCTTCTCTTAAACACAGATAAAAAGTATCCAGAAATCGCAGTAAAAAATTGTGGGGAAGTCGCTACAATTAAATCTGTTTTAACAAAAAGCCCTACCCAAAAAGATGTGATTGAAAAGCTTAAAAAATCTAATACTCGAAGAAAAACTCCTTGATTTTGAGTCATATAAGACCATACTCTGATGACCTTAATGCCGTCAATAATTTCTGTTTGATAAAATTTATTTTTATACCCTTTGTAAACTTTTCCAAAAGGGAAATTTGGGGCAGTAGTGATTACTGTAACTTCAACTCCCTTTTTCACCCACTCTCTACAGTGTTCATGAGTTCGTCTTGCAGGCGCATTTGTTTCAGGGGGAAAATTGTCTGTTAGAAACAATAACTTCATATAGTAATTTCTGTTTTTAAAATACTGTCAAATGACACTTCAATTTTTTCAGATGCTTTAAGAATATTATATTCTTCGGCATATTTAAATCTTTTATTTTCAATACATTTATTTGTAGAAAAGGTTATTTTTTTTTCATTTGCAATAATACTATTTTTTTTTAATTTTGATATGCTAGTTGGCGCAAAATGGAAGTGGGCAACGGCTTTGTGTTTTGAAGAGACGGTGTCTTCAATTATAATACTATTGTCATTGAACTTAAAGTGACGGCGGTGACTTGCCTTAGGTTTTTTATAATTTATTTCTGCTACAACTTCATTTTCGTTATCCTTTATTATTATTGGAATTACCCTTTTTCCTACTCTAAAGGATGACCACGTTTGAAACGAATTTAACCCCTTTATTTTAACGGTATTATGAGCCTCTGTACTTCGCTCAAATTCTCTTCTTTTATTTATTGAATATGTTGATATTCCCGTATCAATTATAAATGGATTTTTGTTTATATAAAGCACAAAACTAAAAAGGTCACTATGTGTATGTCCAGGTATATAATTTGCCTGAATTTTTCCTATATCTATTACTATTTCGTAATTCCCTTTTTTTATTTTTCTATATCCAGACTCATTTAATTCAATTTTCTTGTTTGAATTTATTTGAATGTTTTTAGCGTATTCTCTTATTTGATTCGTAGTTGGGACAATTCCCTTTGCGCTATCATTCACTAATGGAATGTCTCCATTTTCAAAAGTAATTGCTTCTAACCAGTCTAACATCTTTACCGCTTTTTGTTGTAAAAAAGATTGTAAATCGTCATTTTGCCATGGATTTAATTGAATAATTTCAATGCAAATTAAAAGTTTATTTAATAAGATTTGATGATACATCGGACTTAGCTCAAAATGCGCTCCATCGCCTAGTAGTTGGCGTGATAATTCTCTCTTTAAAATCTTATACGCCTTAGCATAAAATTTGGAGTCTTTAAAATAATAACTAGCTATCAACAATGAATACGCATTTTCTAACAAATGATTCCCCAATAAGTGATATTCTAGTTTTTTAAAAAGCAATTCATATTGTTGGTAAAGAGAGGTATTTATACTTTGTGTTGAAATTTCATATTTACTTAAAAACAAAATCCAATTTATCCCCCGTAAAGAGATTGGATAGGCTTCTAAGCCTACATTATTGATAGGCGTTTTTTCAATAAATTGGTTTATAAGAGTTAAACCCTCTTCTTTTTTAAGATTTTTTTGATGTAAAAAATCAAAATAATTCAAATTATATGTCCATAATTTTCCAAATTCATTATACAACCAATCTATGTCCCCTTTAAATTCCTTTTTTTTATTTAAAAAACAAAAAGTGTTTTTGTCTGTATATGTAGAATAGGCAGGAATAGCGTGTGTTGTTTTTAAAAAATTTATTTCCAGATTTCCTCGCTTATTTACACGAGGTAATGTGTGTTTTTTAAAAAAAGAATAATAGACTCTATACCCTATTTGAATGGGCTTTAAATAACGTAAAGAATGATAATATAAAAATACTTTTTTCAATAGATTATAACGCTATTTTATTTCCCTTTTCTAAGGATTTTAATGCTGCAAAAGTAGCGTTTGTTGTGTTAACGATTTCCTCAAAGGAAATAATCGGTTTTCCTTGTTTATAATTAGATATCCACGCTGACAACAATTCAAAATGTCCTTTGTTTTGCGCTGTTTTTTTTCTTATATTATTTGAAAACCCAAAGGTGGATAAGGTTCTCCAATTATCAATTAGTATTGTTTTTTGCTGCGTAAAAATTTCTATTCGTTCCTTAGAGTATAATTTGCTTCCATTTGAAAAGTAATTGATGACCACATTAGAACCATTTGCATACGATAAACTTATAGAGGCATTATCCGTATTTACTTTTGGATTTTCTCCAAGACCGTTCATAAAAACAGCTTTTATTTTGCTTCCAGTAAAAAAAGTAGCCAAATCAATGAAGTGACAGGCTTCTCCAATAATTCTGCCTCCTTGTTCCATACTTTGAACCCAAACATCTGAAGGAATATATCCCGCATTGACAGTAATTGATATATTTAAAGGGACTGTGCTTGTATCTCCCAATAAACTTTTTACTTTTTGTGAAAATGGAGCAAATCTTCTATTAAACCCTACACAAACAATGTTCTTTTTTTCATTATATTTTTTAATGATTTTCGCTAATTCATCTGCTGTTACTGCTAAGGGTTTTTCTACAAATACATTTTTTTCAGCCTCTAACGCTTTTAAAACCATAGAGGCGTGACTATTATGTCGAGTCGTTATAAATACAGCATCAATCTCTTTATCTTCAAGTATTTTCTTATAATCTGTAGTTGCCTTTTGAATTTTAAATCTTTTGGCGGATAATGTTGCTGATAATCCACTACTACTAGCAATATATTTTAAGGGTATCTTTAATTTTTTTAAATGTGGTAAAATAACGGCATTTGTGAAGTTTCCAGCGCCTATAATCCCTACTACTCCTTTTTGTGCTTTTAGTGTCGTATCCGAAATGAGAATATCATTTTGTAATGAAGGTTTCGCGTCATCATAAGTCAAGATAGACGCAATGGATTTAGAGTTTTCAATATTTGTATATATTTTGTCATATTCTGTAAAACTTACTTTCTCTGTTATAAGCGCACTCACTTCTAATTTCTTTGTCCCTAAGGCTTCTAAAACACATTCAAAATTTCTTTTTTCTGTCCAACGGACATATTCAATAGGATAATCATTTCCTTTAATTTCATAGTTTTCATCATATCTGCCTGGACCATAGGAACAAGACACCTGAAATGTGATTTCCTTTTTATAAAAATCTGAGCGATTTAGTTGGAGGCCAATTACACCGACAAGCACGACTTTTCCTCTTTTTCTCGTTATTTGTGCAGCCTGATGAATAATATCATTGCTTTCGCTAGAAGCGGTAATAAGAACTCCATCTACTCCAATTCCTTGGGTATATTCTTCTACAAAATGTATCGGGTCTGTCCCTTTTTTAGGATTTATGATTGTAACCCCCTTTTTTTGTGCAATTTTACATTTTTCCTCATCAAATTCTATCCCTATCACGCGACACCCATTCGCAAGTAATAAGTCACAGGCTATAAGTCCTATAAGTCCTAACCCATAAACCACTATTGTTTCTCCTAACGTAGGATTTAATAATCTAATCCCTTGAAGACCAATGGCGCCAATAACTGTAAAACACGCCTCATCATATGATACATTTTCTGGGATTTTTGCTGCCAAATTTTTAGGCACACAAACCACTTCAGCATGAGGTCCGTTTGAAGCCACTCTATCTCCAATTTTAAAGTCCTCTACCCCTTTTCCAACAGCAACAACTTTCCCCACATTACAATAGCCTAGGGGTAACGGTTGGTTTAGTTTATTAAATACCGCTTTAGAAGTGGCTTTAACTCCATCTGTTTTAACTTTATTTAAAACTTCTTTTACTTTCTCTGGTTGTTGGCGCGCTTTTTGAAGATAATTAGATTTTCCAAAGCGAACAAGCATTCGCTCTGTTCCCAATGAAACTAATGATTGTGCTGTTTGAATCAGCACACACCCTTCTCTTACCATAGGTACAGGAACTTCTTCTAAAGTGGTTTCTCCACTCTTTATATTTTGTATGAGTTGTTTCACTATTATTCTTAAAAAAGCAAAAATATATATTTTTGATTGAACTACTTTAAAAATATTTATCTTTGCTCCTTATTAAAAAAATTATTATGACAACATTACTCAAAAAACTTTCATTATTTGTTCTAACGATTACTATTATTACCTTTAGCATTTTCCAATGTGAAAAACCCAAGTCTGGCGAAAACGCCTTGACCAAATTAGTCGTTACTGCCGACAAAGACTATACCGCAACTATCGCAGGGACCAACGTCACCTTTGCCGAGAGTTTTCCCTATAACACTACGCAAGTGACTATCAAAACCCTAGAAGTTTCTCCAAAAGCAGAAGCGGATACAAATGTCGGAAGAGTGCTTCAAGCTGGGGGGGACGACATAGTAGTTACTGCCGAAAATGGGGATATGAAAATCTACAAAGTGGCTTTTACCCTAAAAGCGTTGGCTGGGTTTGCTGGTGTTTCTGGAACAAACCAAGTGAGTATTGCCACTAGCGAAAGTGGGTCAGTCCTTGTGGTAAAAGCGACCTCCTCCGTTGCTAACGTTGGCTCTGGGAGCATTACCCAACACGGACACATCTATAGCACTTCCGTACAAAACGACGCCTTAGTCTTAGGCGCAGACAATGTCTCTGCATCTCAATTGGGAACATTAGCCAATGCCGCTGCGTTTACCAGTACCTTAACTGGACTAAGTGCCTTTACGACTTACTACATCCGTCCGTATGTGACCAACGAAGCAGGTACGGCTTACGGTACGCAACTCACTTTTAAAACTCCAGTGGGCAAACCGAGTGTTTCAATTGGAAATGCCGTCTCTGCCCTAAATAGCATCACTCTTTCTGGAAACATCACCAACACAGGTGGCGACGGTACCACT
>JAMJVX010000066.1 GCA_023558315.1 Flavobacteriaceae bacterium | reverse complement strand
AAAAAGAACTACATCCAAGAATACGACAACTATGGGCGGATAGCGAATAACCTAAATGTTGGAAAATATCACTATAGCGAAAACGAAAGATATGTATTAGAATCATTAGGACTCAACGCCAATGGTTCAAAACTTTTTAGTGAAAACCGAAGCACTCACGAGGTGAAGTATAATATTGACAGAAAAGCTGTAGAAGTGTATCAAGAGGGTGGCGGTCGTGCGAGTTATACCTATAATGCGAGTATGCAACGGATAGAGGCGTATTATGGAGGCGATGCCGCTATCAAAACGCAACGACGCTATGAGAAACGTTATGCGACCATCTTTCCTGCGGAGATTACCTACGACAGGCAAAAGAACCAAACCAAACTTGTCCATTTTATCGGTGGCGATGCCTATAGTGCGCCCGTGGCGTTTGTTAAACGAGGTACTGATGAGCAATTTAACTATTTACACCGCGATTATTTAGGCAGTATTTTGGCGGTGGGTTGGAGATGGGGCTTGGTAGAGGAGCGGCACTTTGATGCGTGGGGGTCTGTAGATGTATATAAAAGTGCGTGGGGCACAAAAAATATCGCCGAGAGTTTGGTCGGTAGAGGCTGGACAGGTCACGAGCATTTTGAAGAAATACGGCTGATACATATGAACGGGCGGATGTACGATGTGGATATTCATCGTTTCCTCTCGCCAGACAATTATATCCAAGACCCGTATAGTACGAAGAGTTACGACCGCTACGGCTACGTGTGGAACAACCCACTGATGATGACGGATCCGAGTGGGGAGTTTGCGTTTACAACCGCTGTAATCATTGGGGCAAGCGTGAGTGTATTAACCAACGGGATACAAAATACGATTAATGGAGAGCATTTCTTTAAGGGATGGCTTAGGGCAGCAGCAATAGGCGCATTGAGTGGTGCGTTGAGTTTTGGCGTAGGAGAAATAGTTCAGGCATCACAATTCCTTTATGGCATTGAAGAGTTTGTCGTTAAGACCTTTCTACATTCGTATACGGCAGCGATAACGGAAATTGTTAGTGGGGGTGCGAATGTTGGAGCAGCGATGCTTAGTGGAGCCATTGGCTCTATGATTGGAGGATTGAGTATGGCGGCGTTTGATAAAGCAAATGTGGTCGTAAAAACTTTAGGAACGGTTTCCTTTGCAGGGGTTGCAGCAGGGATAGGTAGCGAAATTGCTGGCGGAAACTTCTGGGATGGGTTTAGACAAGGGGTGATTACTTCGGGATTGAATCATTTGGCGCATCAAATAGCAAAAGTCAATCCTGAAAATCTTAAAAAAAGAATTTTAAAAGACGGAAAACTAACAAGAAGTGAAGCAAATAAATGGTATAGGTATGGAAATGGAGAGCCTTTGAGTGTAGATGCTTCTAAAGTAGATTTAGATTTTGTTAGACCACATATGCTACCAAGGAAAGGGTATAACAATGTACAGACATTATATGCTTCTGATGATGGTAGTGTTTATGGGAATTTAGGTTTAAAAATGATTGATAAAAACACTGTTATTATAAAACCAGATAAATATGATTTTGATATGCATGAATATAAAGGAAATTTTTATCAAAAAGTTAATACTTTCTTTCGGAATACATTTACTAAATTAGGAGATCCAGGGCAAGGGACTCCTTATTATATATATTTTGACGGAAACGGTATTATTAATCAACCCTATAGTTTAGGACGTTCTGTTATACCACCAACTAATTAAAATTCTCATGATAAATAAAACATTTTTTTTTGTATTTTTCTTTATTATTTCTTGTGGCGATAGTGATTTGATTTTAAGTTTAGGAAATAATTTTTTTTACAATGGAGAGGGTAGAGGAGCTAATTATATTTTTTATAGTAAGAAAAAAAATGCCTTTGATAAAGTATATATATTACCAAGTGTTTTAGGATATAATTACAATAAAAAATATATCTTAGTAATACAAAAACCAAGCAGACTAGCTATAAAACACCATATATTATATAATGATACAAGATTAAGTGAAAAAAAAATGGATGTAAAAGAGTATAATAAACTGCGTAAAGAAATTTTAATAGAAACAGATAGTATAATTAAAACAGACTTGAAGTATAAAAAAATATTTGCGAATGAAATAAATTATTGGATAATTAATAAAGAAACAGCTAAATTGTTTGGACCTTATTCTAAAGAAGAGTATTTAAAAAAGAAACAAGAACTCGGCGTATCTAAAAAATTAAAATTACCTAATATAAAAAAGTAGTTAATAAATTATGTATTTAAGTTGTGACCTACAAGCAGGGCTTATGTACTGGGGGCATCCATTGCGGATAAGGTCACCAAGGCGAAGCATGAGGGGGAGGCACAGCAGTTGACGGAACCTATTTTAACAAAGGCAGAGAAAGAGGCGTTGCAACATATAAAAGATTTGGAGGGAGCTATGAGTCCATATAACCATGACCATACTGGCGACTTCTTTCTAAAAAATCTTAAAAAAAGAATTTTAAAAGACGGTATGCTTACTCTTAGAGAAGCGAATAAATGGTATAGGTATGGAAATGGAGAGTCTTTGACCGTAGATGCATCTAAAGTGGATTTGGATTTTGTAAATCCAGATGATTATTCTAAAATAAAATTTGAAGGAGTGCAAACGTTAGGAAGGTCTAGAGATGGGCTTGTATATGGAGAGGTGTCAGTTAAGAATTTAGGGAATGGTCAATTAGAAATAAAAGCAGATAGATATGATTTTGAAATGCATGAAGGGTCTAGTTTTAAAACTAAATTCAGAAACTTCGCTACAAAAATAGGTGCTTTGAACGCTGGAAAAGGAACTCCATATAAGATATATTTTAAGGGAGAAAATACTCCTAATTATAGAAGAAATATACCAAGATAAATTAAGCATTATGAAACTACAAAAACAAATTATACTTTACTTTTTTTTCGTCCTTTATTCTTGTGGAGCTGGTTGGAGCGATTTATTACTTGATATGGGTAATAATTATCATTATTATGGAGAAGGAAGTCCCAGTAATTATATATTTTATGGAATAAAAGACCGCAGGGGTACTAGTATTGATAAAGAAATAATTTATCCAAATGTTGAAGCATTTGGTTATGACGATACATTTATTTTGGTTTTACAAAAGCCTTCTTTAGAAGAAGTTGGCTATTTAGTAGGAAGTGAATTAAATGGAATAGCAAGAGTTTTTAAATATGTAGATTCTTTGAGTTTTGAAAAATCAGAAAAAGAGATACAAGAAAAATATTTACAGCATATTAAAGATTCATTATTTTATCGTAAAATAGGCTTAAAAATTACTCCGAGAAATACGATTGAGGAACAGCGTTTTTTTTGGAATTTAGGTGATAGTATTGTTAAAACAGATTTAAAATATAAAAAAATATTTGCGAATGAATTTAATTATTGGATAATTAATAAAGAAACAGATGAAATATTTGGCCCTTTTTCTAAAGAAGAGTATTTAAAAAAGAAACAAGAACTGGGAGTCTCTAAAAAATTAAAATTACCAAGTATAGAAAAGTAGTTAATAAATTATGTATTTAAGTAGCGAACTAGCTGGCGGAAACTTCTGGGATGGGTTTAGACAAGGGGTGATTACTTCGGGGTTGAATCATTTGGCGCATGCAACTGCGGATGGGTTATCAGAGCCACCTCATGTTAAAAGGTTCAAAAAAATGCTAAAAAAATGGCGTAAAGATTTTCAAAAAGCAATAAAAAGTATTCCTGATTATACCTATGAAACACCTGTTGATTTTATTGGGGCTGGAGTTGATTTTGCTAAATCATATATTGAAATGATAGAAACTAATTTTGCTAACTCCGACAAATACTTTCACAGTAAAGCTAATTTTAATGCTACCCGAAGAGGACCTGCTGGAGAGTTTTTTGCCAAATATTTTAGTAACTTAAGAGAATCATACGACATGTATATTAAGGGAGATTCTTATTTTCAGTCAATGCAAGACCAAAAAGCAAATATTTATGGGCGTACCCAAGGATTACAATATAGAAACTGGACTGGACAAATTGATTATAGTTTGGCTATCCCATTATATAGAACTAATCGTTTATTAATTCAAAGTGATTACTAATGAGAATATTGTATACTATTTTTGTTTCTTTATTATTTTTTAATTGTACTCTTATTGAACAATCAAATCTTTCGTATAAAAGTTTTGAAGAATTAAAACACGACTATAACGGTCGTGGATGGTTTCCAAGCGATTTTATTTATCATAGTCTTTACGATATAAAAATTAGAGGAAATTTAGATGTCAATACCTACATAATTAAATTCTCATTGAATGAATTAGATTTTAAAAATCTTTTATTGAAAGTTCAACCTAAAAAGATTACTTTTAAAAAGCCACACGGTATTTATTTACCTCATTGGTGGGCGAAAAAAATAGATGTGACCGACACTTATGTATTTGATATAAAGGATGATATATCTATTAAACCATTATATGTATTCGTAGATAAAGTTAATTTTACTATATATTGTTGGAGAGAATAATCGTGTTTAAAAAAATAATATATTTTACAATACTAATTATAGTATTTAGTTCTTGTAATACTAAAAAAGCAAAAGAAAATTTTGAGGATATACACAAAATTAAAAAAGGAATGAGTTTTCAAGAAGTTCAAAAAATAATGAGAAATAAACCTTTTAAAAAAGAATTAGATGAGGATGGCACTTCTTTTACTCATCTTTATACACCTCCTTTTGCATCATCAGGGAATTATGCGATAGAATATAGTATAAAAGATAGCATTGTAGTAATTGTTTGGATTCATGATTAGTATTACTATTGATGATTTTTAGGATGGTTTTAGGCAAGGGGAGGATAACGACGGGGTGGAGTTTATACAGGTATTGGCATATAATCAATATGGTGCAGTGGTCAAAGAGACACGCACTTCGCAGAGGGCAAGTAAGAGTTTTCTAAAAACGCTATCCATTAAGAACATATATGACGCAAAGACGGGGATATTGCGGGAGATACAGGATGATTTTGACAATCGCTTGTGGTATCTCAAAGATATAAACGCCAGAGGGCAGAGTACAAAAATATTGTTGGGAAGTAATGCCGAAAAATAGAGAAAATATGATAAATTTGGTTTCTTAACCGAGATAAACGACCATAGATACGGGAAAACAATTTTGAAAAACACCTATTCATACAATACCCAACGAGGATTATTAACTCAAAGAGTTCGCAAGTTTAGTGACGGGACGATCAGAAACGAAGTCTTTGAACACGACTCGCAGGATAGGTTGGTGCGTATTTAGGGAAAATACGTTTTTAACGTCTCCTGCCTTTTTATCTTTCCGCTCTCTGTTCGTTTAAATGTAGATATAAAT
>JAMJVX010000065.1 GCA_023558315.1 Flavobacteriaceae bacterium | reverse complement strand
AATATCTCCTTTTTTAGCACGTAATTTTTGTTTTAAGAAATCGGGAAGTTTAATCTTGCCGACAAAACAAAGTCCTTGCGAATCTTTTTTATGTGCAGTGATTAGTCCTTGCTCCTCTGCAATTTTCCGCACTTCACTTTTTTTGAGCGCTCCAATAGGGAACAATGCTTTTTTAAGTTGTTCTTGAGAGATTTGACACAAAAAATAGGATTGGTCTTTATTAGTATCTGATCCAGCAATTAGTTGAAATATTTCTTCTCCTTGAGGAGTTTTCAAACTTTTTTTTTGGCAATAATGTCCTGTCGCAATGTAATCGGCATTTAGAGATAGGGCAGTCTTTAAAAAAACATCAAATTTTATTTCCTTATTACAGAGTACATCGGGATTGGGAGTTTTTCCTTGTTTGTATTCCTCAAACATGTACTCAACAATTTTTTCTTTATATTCTTTGCTTAAATCAACGGTTTGAAAGGGAATGCCTAATTTTTGAGCAACGAGCATAGCGTCTGTACTATCTTCAACCCATGGACATTCTTCATTTTTGGTAAGCGTTTCATCATGCCAGTTTTTCATAAAAATAGCAACCACATCATAATTTTGCTGTGTCAATAGATACGCAGCAACACTTGAATCAACACCCCCAGATAAGGCAACAACAACTCTTTTTTTTTTCATTAAATGAAACCTATATATTCTGAAAATCAAAAATAACTTTAAAAATACTTTTATATTTGTCTTTCAATAAAAAAATGAATTTAGCACTAAAAAAAGGAGAGGTATTACCATTAATGGAATCTTTTTATACCTTACAAGGAGAAGGGAACTTCACAGGAGTTGCAGCGTATTTTATTAGATTGGGAGGATGTGACGTTGGATGTCATTGGTGTGATGTAAAAGAGAG
Source organism: Flavobacteriaceae bacterium (assembly GCA_023558315.1). GTDB lineage: Bacteria > Bacteroidota > Bacteroidia > Flavobacteriales > Flavobacteriaceae > JAMJVX01. The sequence goes on along the minus strand of JAMJVX010000065.1, from coordinate 9,222 downwards.
TTGGGACGCAGGAAAGCATACTATTCTTCCTATAGAAAAGATAGTTGATGGTATAGATTCAAAAGCAAATAAAGTGGTGATAACAGGAGGGGAACCCTTACTGTGGAATTTAACGCCTTTGACACAAATGATTAGAGAAAAAGGTATAGCAGTTCATTTAGAAACTTCTGGTGCGTATCCTCTTACGGGTGAGTGGGATTGGATTTGTCTTTCTCCCAAAAAAAATAAATTACCTACAGATAACATATATAAGAAGGCAGATGAACTTAAAATGATTATTTATAATAAAGACGATTTTTTATTTGCCGAAAAAATTGCATCCAAAGTTAGTGAAAACTGTAAATTATACCTGCAACCAGAATGGAGTAGAGTATCAAAAATGGCACCGCAAATTGTCAATTATATTTTAGCTAACAATAAATGGAATTTGTCCTTGCAATCTCATAAGTATATAGATATTCCTTAAATAAAACGTAATGCAGAAAAAGACACACATCGTTATTTTAAGATTTTCTTCTTTGGGGGATATTGCGATTAGCGTTCCTGTGTTGCGTTGTTTCTTTTTACAATATCCTAATGTAAAAGTCACTTTTGTAACTCAAGAATTCGCAAAAGATATTTTGTATGAATTTTCTCAGTTAGAAATTTTGCCTTTTGATAAAAAAAACAGACATAAAGGGTTAAGAGGTCTTTGGCGATTATTTTCAGAAATCACATCATTAAATCCAACTAAAATAGTTGATTTACATCAAGTAATACGAACCCAATTTTTAGCCATTTTATTTTTTATTTTTAATATTCCCGTTTATAAAATTAACAAAGGAAGAAAAGAAAAAAAGGAGATAATTAATTTAGAAGGTGGAAATCTACCTGAATTACGCCCAACTATTTATAGATATATAGATGTTTTTGAAAAAGCGGGATTCCCTTTGGACTTGTCAGTTCATAAATTCCCAAAGAAATCTTCCTTATTAAAAAAAGATACACTTTTATTTTTATCAAAATCTAATAAAAAGAGGATAGGCGTAGCGCCTTTCGCTTCCTTTGCAGGGAAAACATACCCCTTGGAGTTGATGCAACAAGTGATTGAAACGTTATCAAAGAAATATGAAATTCTTTTATTTGGAAGTGGAAAAAAAGAAATGGCTTATTTTGAAGGTTTAGAGAAAAATAACTCAAATGTAAGTAATGTATCTAATTTTCTATCATTAAAGGAACAATTGAGTCTTATTTCTCATCTAGATTTAATGCTGTCTATGGACTCAGCAAATGCACATTTTGCAGCTAATTATAATGTTCCTGTTGTTGTTATTTGGGGGATGACTCATCCCAATATAGGATTTAATCCCTATTTACAACCCGCCGAAAACAATATACTTTTAGACAGAATAAAATATCCAAAGATACCAACCTCTGTGTATGGAAATATTATCCCTAGGGGATATGAAAAGGCTATGTTCTCTATTTCACCAGAGTTTATCATTAAAAAAATTAATGAAATCATATAAGAAAACACTATATTTGGCGTTATATATTAAAGTATAAAGATTTTGTCTTAATGAAAAATATTTTTTTTTATTTATTAATTTTATTTATAAGTTTAAGACTAGGGGCTCAATCTAAAAAAAGAAATGTGCTAACAGGTGTTCCATTTCTATTAATAACCGCAGATGCAAGAGCCGCAGGATTAGGAGATATTGGAGTAGCCTCTACACCAGATAGTTATTCTCAATTATGGAATCCCTCTAAATATGTTTTTGCATTAGAAAACTCAGCGGTATCTCTAAATTATACACCTTACCTCAGTAGTTTAGTAAATGATATTTTTTTAGCAAATTTGAGTTATTTCAAAAAATTAGACGACAGAAGTGCCGTAGGGGCAAGTATTAAATATTTTAGTTTAGGAGATATTCAGTTTAATGATTTTGTGGGGGGAAATATTATAGAAAATGGAGTAGAAAGACCCAACGAACTTGCTTTAGATATTTCTTATTCTTTAAAATTAAATGAGTATTTTTCTTCAAGTGTGAGTGTAAGATATATCAGATCAGATTTAAAATTATCAGTTGATCCAGATTTAAGTTCTGCTAATTCAGTTGCTTTTGATTTAGGGAGTTTTTATCGCTCAAGAATGTATAAGTTAAATAACAATGCCTATAGATATAGAGTTGGACTCTCAATATCCAACATAGGACCTAGGTTACAGTATAGCGATAATTCTAGAAAAGATTTTTTACCTACAAAATTCACTTTAGGGGGTGCTTTGGATTATTTTATTGATAGTAATAGTGCACTCGCTTTTCATATGGAGGTTAATAAATTATTAGTTCCAACTAGTTATGTGGAGGTTTTAAATACGGACGGTACAATTGACGGTTATATTCAACCTGATATTAACTTTTTGGAAGGAATAGTTACCTCTTTTTCGGATGCACCTGATGGATTTCAAGAGGAATTACAAGAGGTTTTTTGGTCAATGGGACTTGAATATATTTTTAAAGATAATTTAAAAGTTAGAAGCGGATATTTTAATGAAAGTACCGAAAAGGGAAACCGAAAATATTTCACTTTTGGATTAGGCTTTAAAACGATTAATAATATTCAAATGGATTTTTCTTATTTGGCATCTATAGTTAGAATAAGAAACCCTCTTGAAAATAGTATTCGCTTTTCTATAGCATTTGAATTGTAAGAATTATTTAACAATTAATTGCGCAGTATCCATAGTCTTTTGTTCTAGTAACACTTCTGAATTAGAATTGTAAATTTCACGAATATCTTTTTCACTAAAATGTCTAAGCGTATAAAGAGTGACTCCTTCATACACATCTACTTTAAACCGCACCTTGAACTCCTCAATCAATGGTTGCAACAAATCATACTTATTAAAAACACATACTGCAAAACTTATCGCTGAGTTTTGAATTACATCCACTCTCATCTTATATTTATCTAAAAGTTCAAAGATTTCTTTAATGTTTTTTTCTACAATAAATGAAAAATCCAAAGTTGATATTTTCAAAAGTACTTGCTTCTCTTTTTTAACAATAAAACAGGTAGTCAAAGGATTTATTTTTTTTCCTTCACTCACTTTTGTGCCTAACTCTTCAGGGTTTACAAAAGACTTAACGAATAGGGGAATTTTTTTTCTTTGTAGTGGTTGAAGTGTTTTGGGATGGATAACGGACGCTCCATAAAAAGACAATTCTATAGTTTCTCTATAGGACAATTCTTTTAATAAAGTAGTCTTTTTAAAGAGTTTTGGGTCCGCATTTAATACTCCTTGAACGTCTTTCCAAATCGTGACAGATGTTGCATTGAGAATATACCCAAATATTGAGGCAGTATAATCCGAACCTTCTCTGCCTAAAGTGGTTGTAAAATTATTATCATCACTACCAATAAAACCTTGTGTTATATATAACTGATTCTTAGAACATGTATGTAAAATACTTGCTTCTGTTTTTTGCCAATCTACATTTCCATCTCTATAATAATTATCTGTTTTAATACATTCTCTAGCATCTATCCATTGATTTTTTACTCCAACATGGTTTAGGTAATTAGAGATAATAGTTGTAGAGAGGAGTTCTCCAAAACTTATACTTTGGTCATACACAAAATTATAATTAGTAGATTTATTTTGTTTAAACCATTTTCGTAATTCAATAAATAATTCCTTTGCTTTTTGGGTAGTGGCATCATGATTTTCTTTAAATAAGTCGCTAATAACTTGTAGGTGTTTAATTTCTATTTGTTTTAAAGTTTCATTAAATGAGTCTGGTTTTTTAAAATAATCATTTACTACATTCTCTAATTCATTGGTTGTTTTTCCAATGGCAGAAATAACCACAACCATTTTTTTTGATTGTAGTTTTTTAATTATTTCACTTACATTAATTATACTATTTGCATCTTTAATTGATGCGCCACCAAATTTAAAAATTTCCATTTTATTTTAAAAAATATTTTTTTAGTTGTTCATAAGTCATTTGTGCAACACGCCAGTCTTTCAATATAGTAGCACCTGTTTTTTTATAAAAATCAATTGCGTGGGTATTCCAATCCAATACTGCCCACTCAACACGTCTTACTTTTTTTTCGTAGGCGTAGGATAGAAAAGCTTTGTATAAAGCACTCCCAATACCTTTATTGCGCATGGATTGCGTCACTATCAAATCCTCTAAATGTAAGGTGGTTCCCTTCCATGTAGAATATCTCTCATAAAATAGTGCTATACCCACTATTTTATTTTCTACTTCAGCAACAAACCCTTGAAATTTTGGATTGTCTCCAAAACCGTCTCGCTCCAAATCTTCTACATTGATTTCTACTGCGTTTGGTTCTTTTTCAAAAGTAGCTAACTCTTGAATAAGGGTTAAGATACTTTGGCAGTCTTTTTTTTGGAAGGGTTTTATTTTCATATAACTTTATATTTAATTCTCAAACAAAAAAGGGTTTACATGTTCTAAAAAATCATTTGGATTATCTCCGTGTAACCAATGACCAGCATCTTCAATAGTACAAATAGTAGAATTAGGAAAATATTTTTTAATAGTTGGCAAATCTTCATCTAAGACATAATCAGAAAGTTCTCCTCTCAAGAAAAGACTAGGAATGTTTACAGGTTCTAAACCCTCAATATTTTTATATACATTTTCAGCTTTTTCTCTTAAAACTTTAATGTTTATACGCAACGCCATTTCATCTTTAGATTTGTAATAAAGACTTTTTAGTAGAAAGTTTTGCATGCTTGGTGCGGGGACATATTTTTCTAAATATTGTTTGGCTTCTGAGCGTCGTCTTATCGGTTGCAAGGTTAAACAATAAAGGGCTTTTAATATGTCTTTATGACGAGACATGGTTCGTTTAGGTGCCATATCTGCAATAATGAGTTTTTCCACTTTTTCTGGAAATTTTGATGCAAATCCCATCGCTGTTTTACCTCCCATAGAATGTCCTAATAAAAAGGCAGATTCTATTTTTTTTTCTTTATAATAATTCGCTAAATCCTCTATAAGTACCTCGTAATTAAATTCGTCATCCCAAAAACTTTGCCCATGATTCCTTTGGTCTACTAAATGCACTTTTAATCCTTTGTCAGCCCATTTTTTCGCAAAAGTTTTCCAATTACTCCCAGCACCCAAAAAACCGTGTAAAATTACCAGTTCTTGCTTGTGCTCTTCTCCTAATAGTAAAGAATACAATGGCTTCATTAATTAGTCTGATTTAATTTATTTAAATATATAGGGATTACATTTTCTAGTCCCATATATAATGACTCACAAATTATGGCATGTCCTATGGAAACTTCTAATAAGTTTGGAATATTTTTTGCAAAAAATCCAATATTTTCTATATTTAAGTCATGTCCTGCATTTATTCCTATACTTAATTCATTTGCTTTATTAGCAGCTGAAATAAAAGACTTAATCGCTTTTTGTGGGTTATTAGAAAATTCGTTAGCATAGGATTCGGTATATAATTCTATTCTATCAGATTCAACTGCACAAGCGCCTTCAACCATTTCCAAATCTGGGTCTACAAAAATAGAAGTTCTGATACCAGACTTTTTAAATAGTCTAATAGTTTCTTGAAGAAAATCCTTGTGTTTGATAGTGTCCCAACCTGCATTTGAAGTTATGGCATCTTCAGCATCTGGCACAAGTGTTACTTGAGTAGGTTTTGTCTCTAAAACTAAATCAATAAATTTTGGAATTGGGTTTCCTTCAATATTAAATTCACCTTGTACTGTTTTTGACAAATCTCTTGCATCCTCATATCGTATGTGTCTTTCATCAGGGCGTGGATGAATAGTGATTCCCTGCGCTCCAAACGATTCTATATCTTTTGCAACGTCTAAAACATTGGGTACATTACCCCCTCTTGAATTACGTAAAGTCGCTACTTTATTAATATTTACACTTAAAAGAGTCATACTATTGGTTAGTAAGATTCTTCCTCATTAGGAAAATCATTATTCTTTACATCTTTTGAATATTGTTCCACAGCTCCAGAAATTGTGGTTTCTAAATCTAAATAGCGACGTAAAAAACGTGGATTAAACTCCTTATTCATACCTAGCATATCTTGTAATACAAGCACTTGCCCATCTACTTTTTTTCCTGCGCCAATCCCAATAACAGGAATATTTAGAGATTGGGTAACTTTACCTGCTAGATTTGTAGGAATTTTTTCCAACACAATTCCAAAACACCCTAATTCCTCAAGCAATTTAGCATCTTCAAGTAGTTTGTCTGCTTCCATTTTTTCTTTAGCGCGCACTGAATAAGTACCAAATTTGTATATGGATTGAGGCGTAAGACCTAAATGCCCCATGACTGGAATCCCCGCTTTTATAATTTTAGTGATGGATTTAGTGATTTCCTCACCCCCTTCTAGTTTTACAGCGTGAGCCCCAGATTCTTTCATAATACGAATAGCAGATTCCAACGCTTTTTCAGGGTTAGATTGATAAGTCCCAAAAGGCAAATCTACGACAATTAGGCTTCTTTTGATAGCACGAACTACGGCACTCGCGTGATAAATCATTTGATCTAATGTAATAGGGAGTGTCGTTTCATGCCCAGCCATGACATTAGAAGCAGAATCGCCCACTAAAACAATATCAATATTTGTCTGGTTGATAATTCGCGCAAGAGTATAATCATAGGCGGTAATCATTGAGATTTTCTCGCCTCCTTTTTTCATTTCTACTAACGAATTTGTAGTAATACGAGTGTATTGTTTTTTCATTGGGGTAAAAATAATAATCTTATTCTTTAATAAGTACTATTTTTTCAGTTTGTTTATCAATAACCTTGCTGTAAAAATCTTTTAACGATTTATAATACTCAGGTGCAATAAAATATTTGTCAAATTCTAGTAAATAAATAATCTTTAATGTATTGTTATTTTGTGTTATTTGATATTTGAAAAAACCAATTTGGTCAGGTAATCCTATAGCTAAAGTTTCAGGAATTGACTCTACTTTGTATCCTTCAGGAATTTGGATAGAAACAGTATTTTTTCTTTGCCAAGGGGTAGTAAAATCAATAGGAAAATTTCGTTCTTTTGATTTAAAAGGATTTTTATGTTTTGTTAAAAAGAGTAAAGGTTCTATATATAATTTCCCATTTAATTCTTCAATTAAATTATTACTGCTAAATTGTATACTTCTTGTAACAGGTTTATTACCGTCATATTGATTTCCTATTTTAAATTTATCAATTTCAATTTCATAATCGTCCTCAATTTCAGATATTATATCTTCTTCTTTTAAATTATTATAAATTTTTCTAATATTTAAAGCAGCATTACTTTTATATAAAGTTCTATGAAATCCTTCCATAATTAAATCGTTAGTGATTTTAACAAACAATTCGTTTTCAACGATTTTTTTGGATGTAATCATACGAATCCACTCCGAATCTCCATTTTTAGTAACTTTTCTTCCTTTCCAATTTAAAGCTCTAAACGGCAATATATTAGGAATACTATAGGGTTCTGTCGCATCTAATAGAAAGTAAGTGTTATCAGGAAATTCTACCATGGAAACTACATAGTTAAAACCTTTGTATGTAGGATAATTAGGTATTCCATTATCTTTGGTGCTCACTAAAACAGGATTCGCATTCAGTCCAGCAAAACGCAACATAGAGGTTAGCATCAAATTAATATCTGCTACATTTCCTACACTTTCTTCATAGGCTTTTTTAACACCTTTTTCAGTATATTTACCTAATTTCCCATTCCATTTAACTTTACTTTTTATTAATTGTAATATTACACCTACTTTTTGCAAATCAGTAGTTGCAACTTTTAATATTGGGGATAAATCTTTTTTATAGTAATTTGATTTTTCTAGTTCTTCACCGAATTTTGATGATTTATATATATTTTTACTTACATCCTCCCAATTGTAAGTATAATATTTAATACCTCCGCCAAAATTTATAAAATTTGTTTTTGCTAATTCATAGGTGATACCACCCCTATAGTTGTTAATATTCCCAACAAAGGGTTCTTTCTCTTTTAGTGCAGGTATATCTTTTGCCTCATAAGTGTCAATGTATTTTTTAATTCCTAAAGATTTATAGCTAGCAGAAGATGGAATGTGTGTAACAGTATAATATCCTTTTTGATTTTTGTTATATGTATAAATATTTGGTATTTCAATAATACATTTATATGATTTTACAGGAATTTCAAACTGATAATTTATATCATCTATATAATTATAATAAACGGAAGTTAATGTGTATTTTAATTCTATAACAACACCTTCTTGAATATTTGGAAAAGTAATTTTTTTAATGCTATAAATATCTGATTTTCTTTCATCAAAAATAGATGTTTTCTCTATTTTTTTCTTTACAATTTTTTCATTTTCAAGATAATATGTATAGCCTTCAATGGTTCGGATATTCTCTCTGGTTCCATGTTTAGGTGTGTAATATGATATCAATTTAGTAGCTTTATCAAACCCTTCTTTATTATATATTTTAATTCTTTCACGAACGTCTGTAATTAATCTGAACACAAAATTACTATTAAATTGGAAATAAGTTTTTCTATACTTATATAAGTAAGCAGCACTTTCCGTGGAATCAAGGGGGTAATATTTTTCTTCTAATTCTTCTTTAGATACTTTTCCAAACTTGTAATCTTGAGCATAAGATGATATAGTAATAAATGTGATTAATATTATTAAATTTATTTTCATGGTTATATTTTTTTTAATGCTATTCGCGTGCTTTCATATTTTGTAACACTTTTCCAAAAGTCTCTATATAATTTATAATCTTCTTTTTTATAAACGCCAGATTTCAAAAGAAACTCTTTACGATATTTTAAAGTAGTTTCGTTAATTTTCTCAAAGGTAGCAGTGTAATGTCCAAATTGTGATGAAGTTGTTTTAGGATTTGGTAATACATCAATTGAGAATCCTTTTGGAACTTCAATAATAAATTCATCCACATCATTGTATCCTCTTGAAATATAAAGAGGTAATTTTCTATCTCTATATCTTTTAGGTATAAAATCAAATTTATTAAATACATTTACTCGAAAAATATACTCATCATTATTAACAGAAGCGTAATTATCAATGGTTACATCTATATTTTCAGTAAACTCTATAGCCTCTTTGTCATTTTTTAGTGATACGGATTGAATATTGAGATTATTGTTATAACTCCAATCTTCATTCTTATATCTTTT
>JAMJVX010000064.1 GCA_023558315.1 Flavobacteriaceae bacterium | reverse complement strand
TTTACCAAATTTGGGTTACATTTCTTATTTACATTTTTAGAAAACGAACACCAACAAATTGTATTAAGACCCTTACCTTTGTACGATGTATTACAAATTATTGGCTTGGTTTTTGTGATGATAGTAATATCCATTTCACTGGCTATATATCCAATTATAAAAATGAACATTTCAACTATATTAAGCAATGAAAAATAAAATTATTAGTATTCTAACGTTTTTAGTATGTTTTGCAAGTTTTGCCCAAAAGGAAGTTACATGGGAAGATTTGGCGGACGTCACCTTTGAAAGAAGATTTAATCGAGATTTTGAGGAGCATTTTCTGTATCCCACGTTTTCTCAAGCGATTAAGGATTTAGACGGTAAAAAGATAAGCATCACTGGCTATTTTCTAGATATGGACCCGAAAGGGGAAATATACGTATTGTCCAAAGGGCCAATGTCATCTTGTTTTTTTTGCGGAGCAGGAGGACCAGAAACTGCCATGGAAATATATTTTAAATCCAGACCTACCGCATTTAAAATGGACGATATTATCACTGTGACAGGAATATTAAAAGTGAATAGCGAGGATGTGAATCATTTTAATTATATCCTAACGGAATGTACTGCAAAAATCACCGCAAAAGATATGTTTAAAAACAGTCCATTAAAGAAGGAGTTACTTAACATGTCCAATTAATGGGATTTTATCAATTTAAAAGAACGCAGTTTTTTGATGTAAGTATTGATGAGCTTTGGGAATTTATCTCAAAACCAGAAAATTTAAAGAAGATTACCCCAGATTATATGGGTTTTGACATTACCTCAGAAAGTAAGGGAGCGATGTACGAAGGAATGATTATAAGTTATAAAGTATCGCCTTTGCTTGGGATAAAAACCACTTGGGTTACAGAAATCACGAATGTGAAACCCAAAAAATATTTTGTAGATGAACAAAGAATTGGACCCTATAAAATATGGCATCATCAACACTTTTTAGAAGAAAAAGAGGGAGGAACACTCATGACTGACATTATTAGTTATCAACCGCCTTTCGGTATTTTGGGAGCTATAGCTAACAAGATAGTGATCAAACAAAAACTCAAAGAGATTTTTGATTATAGAAAACAAGCGTTAATCAAACTATTTGGAAAGTAAAAGCAAAGAAAATTTATTCCTTTAACTTCGCAGCAACCTTATCGTAATATTTTTGAGTAAGTACTTCTGTCCAAGTAGGGGGTGTTTCTCCTCCATAGAGCGCAAGATATGTCACATCGCTATCTTTTGAAGATGCATGCCAGTGTTCAATATTTTTTTGACATTTGATAAAATCTCCTGCTTTCATAATAATTGGATTCTTTCCTTTTTCTTGGTAATACCCAATTCCATCAACTATAATTAAAACTTGTGTAGTGCCATGTTTATGCCAATCTAGAGTAGAATTTGCTTAAAGGTTGCTTTGGTAATATTGTATGATATGTCATCATCAGCAGCTAATATTCTATTTAGCCATGCTTCCCCTATATAATGGGTGTTAGGGCTTTAAATCCTTCCTCCTTATAGGAAGAAATTAAATAATCTGATTGTGAATAAATACTAAAAGTAGTACAGAGTAAAAGTAAGTAAATTGTTTGTTTCATAAGTTTAATTATTAAGTATAACGTTTTTTGCTAAAATACTTTAATTAATTTATTTTTGCTAAAATAATAATCATACTATACGCTATTTCAAACTAGTAATGTATAAAAAAATCATTCTAATATTTGTTTTCTTATATAGTGCGCAATCACTTGCTCAAGGACCCCCAATCACTTCAGATAAGCCTATAATGCTCGCTGCAAATAATTGGGTTTTTAGAACACTCGTAGAAGTACGAACGACGAATGAAGGAGCTTTTTCAAGAACGCCACTAATGGTACATTATTTACCCACTTCCAAACTATTATTAGCGGCTCATTTGCCTTTTATGTCTTATGATTTTAACTCAGGAAATAGGGGACAAGGACTTGGTGATGTAGAATTGTTAGCTAAATATCAATTTTATAGAAAAGATGGCATGGCTAAAACTTTTCGTATGGTCGCTAAATCATTGCAAACTTTTCCTACTGGTGAAGCGATTGGAATTGAAGGAATTAGCACAGGAATATATCAAAATTATGTAGGAGTAGTGGCAGGGTATGAAAGTATTAAATACGGTATATCTAATGAGTTGGGGTATAATATTACAAAAGAAAAATCATTAAGAGAACTGAGACATAAATTAGGTTTTGGATTGCCTTTGTTAAAACCAATCTATCCCGTAAATCAAATAAACTTATATTTTGAATATACCAATGGATGGTTCCCATCAATGGATGAATATATGTTGCTTTATGCACAAGGGATACAATATGCAAAAGGACAATTTACGATTGAAACAGCTGTACAATTCCCATTAATTCAAGATATTTCAGAAAATAGAAAAAGAAAGATGAGTATCTTTTTGGGAAGCAGATATGTTTTTTAACAATAATCCTATATTTTTACAAAAATTTAAGCTTTAGAAAAATGAACAAAATATTTTTAATTTTAATTGCGTCTATTTTTACTTTAAATAGCGTTACTATTAACGCACAAAAAAAAGGAGTAGACCAAATCACAGCCAAAGTAGATGGGTTGGGATGTCCCTTTTGTGCCTATGGATTGGAAAAGAAAATGAAAGAATTTAAAGGAATTAAGAAAATGAAGATAGATATTGAAACAGGAATTTTAACCTTTAATTTTCCTTCTAGTGAAATGTTGAGTATAGAGAAAATAGAAGCCCAAGTCAATAAGGCTGGATATACCCCAATCAATATTGAAATAAAGAGAATGGATGGAACTTTGGAAACGTCAAAACAGGATACTAAAGTAGCGGATGTAGGAGATTTAAAAACCATTAAGTTTTTTGTAGCTGGGAACTGTGGTATGTGTAAAAGTAGAATTGAAAAAGCAGCAAAAGAAGTAGCGGGAGTACAGGAAGCAACTTGGAATCAAAAAACAAAATTAGTTACCGTGAAAACATTTAAAGAAGTGTTACAAAACGATATAGAAAAGGCAATTGCTACTGCAGGGCACGATACTAAAAATGAAAAGGCAAAAGATGATACGTATAGCGAACTACCTGTATGTTGTCTTTATGAAAGAATAGAATATTAAGAATATGAAACACATAACTGTAGTATTTATTAGTCTATTATTTCTATCTTCTTGTAATTCTAGAAATACAGAATGGAAACAAACCTCAATTTTAAAATTAGATAATATTTCACCTATTGGTATTACCGTCCAAGATAATTATTTATGGGTATCAGATGGCGATAATAACAGATTAGTAAAGTTAGATTTACAAGGGAAAATAGTAGAAACTTTTGATGAGTTTCAACGTCCAATGCACTTAACAAATAAAGATGGGGTGTTGTATATCCCAGAATACGGTTCAGATAGTATCGTGAAATTTGAAGGTAATAAAAAATCCTTTTTAAAGGTACCTGAAAAATTAGATGCACCAGCTGCGATTGATTTTTATGAAGAAGAAATAGCCATTGCCGATTTTTACAATCATCGCATTGTTTATTTTAATGGAAAAGATTGGAAAATTATTGGAAAAAAAGGGAACAAAAAAGGAGAGTTGTTTTATCCTACAGATATAAAAATTGAAAAAAAGAAGATAGTTGTCGCAGATGCGTATAATAACCGAGTGCAACTTTTTGATAAAGAAGGAAACAGTTTAAAAGTAATAGGAAAAGAGGAGAAGATGAATGCGGCTACGGGACTTTTCTCAAATGGAAAAGAAATATTTATTACAGATTTTGAAAATGATAGAGTGCTTGTTTATAATTATGAAGGCACGCTATTGCAAATAATCAAAGAAGGACTGAATAAACCTATAGATGCTTTAGTATTTAATGACACCTTATATATAATTAACTATGCTGGAAAAAGCATTTTTACCTTCAATAAATAATGGGAGAAGCGTTTCAAAAGTCAATAGAGTTACTTTCCAATAAATTAAACACCCCTAAAAACATTTCTATCATCCCTCACAAAGACCCTGATGGAGATGCCTTAGGAAGTTGTATGGGGTTGGCTTTGTTTTTACAAAATAAAAATCATAACGTTAGTATAATCTCACCCAACGATTTCCCAGATTTTTTAGCGTGGATAGCGAAAGACAATAAAAGTATATCCCTTATAAAATATAATGAAAAGCCAAAAGAGGCAGAAGAGATTCTAAGAAAAACGGATTTGATTTTTACTTTAGATTTTAACTCTTTAGGAAGAGCAGGAGATTTAAAAGAGATTTTAAAAGAAAGTACAGCTTCAAAGATTATGATAGACCATCATGAGTCACCAGACGACTATGCGGAAATTATGTTTTCCTATCCTAAAATAGCCTCTACCTGCGAAATTGTTTATGATGTTATTACTTCTTTAGAGGCAAAATGCTTGACTAAGAATATTGCTACGTGTTTATATGCAGGAATAATGACGGATACAGGTTCATTTCGTTTTGAAGCGACGACGAGTAAAACGCATAAAATAGTAGCTACGCTTAAAGAATTTGATATAGAAAGTCATAAGATACACCAAAGGATTTTTGATTCGTTTACGGTAGGAAGAATGAAACTTTTAGGGAAAGCACTTTCTAATATGCAATATTTAAATGAATATAATACTACGCTAATTACTTTGACACAAGAAGAATTAGACAGTACTAATTTCCAAAAAGGATATACGGAAGGATTTGTAAATTATGGGTTGTCACTTAAAGGAATTAAATTTGCGGTGATTATGATAGAGAATAAAAAGGAAGGGATTATTAAAATATCATTTAGGTCAAAAGGAGAATTTTCAGTGGATGTTTTTGCAAAGACCTATTTTAATGGTGGAGGACATAAGAATGCGGCTGGGGGTTCATCAAAAGAAACACTCAAAGAAACCGAGAAAAAATTCAAAGAAGTATTGCCACTTTATAAAAAACAATTATGTACACAATAAAAGCCATATATCTTTTAGTCATAGGGATTTCCACCCTAGTACTTTCATGTAAGAATATTCCTAGAAAACCCCTAAATGAAAAACCTAAAACGTTTTTTAAATCCTCTGTAAGTAGAAATCAAAACATAGTAAAACAAGAACAACTTCTCTTTAAAAAAGTAATTCGTAAAGACTCTACAAAAAAGTATTTTCCCTCAGAAAAAGGATTTTGGTATACATACCTTAAACCCAATCCACGAGGAAAGAAAATTGAAGATGGACAAGAAGTCTCATTCGCATATGAAATTAGTACCCTTAAAGGAGAAATACTATACTCTAAAGAGGAATTGCAAACGCAATCATATCTAGTAAATAAACAAGAAATCTTACCTGCATTGCGAGAAGGAATTCTTGTAATGAGAGAAAAAGAGGTGGTTAGTTTTATTTTTCCGTCTTATCTTTGCTTCCGTTATCAAGGAGATGGGAAGAAAATTGGAATCAACCAACCTTTACGTATAACAATTACATTAATTTAAACTTATGAAAACACTATTAAAACTAACTATTATATTATTAATTATGAACGCATGTGAAAATAAATATCCTAATTTAAAAGATGGGATTTATGCAGATATACAGACAGATAAAGGAAATATTTTACTCTTTTTAGAAAAAGATAAAACACCAGTAACTGTCGCAAATTTTGTCTCTTTAGCAGAAGGAAACAACCCAATGGTTGCGGACTCATTTAAAGGAAAAAAATATTATGACGGTCTTACATTTCATCGTGTAGTGGGCGACTTTGTCATTCAAGGAGGTGACCCATTAGCTACAGGTGCTGGAGGTCCTGGATACAACTTTGATGATGAAATCACAGAATTAAAACACGATAAGGAAGGTATTTTATCCATGGCAAATGGAGGTCCAAGCACTAATGGAAGTCAATTTTTTATTACTCATAGAGCCATACCACATTTAGATGGAATACACACGGTATTTGGTCATGTAGTAGAAGGACTAGAGGTAGTAGATAGTATAGCACCAAAAGATGTAATGAATAAAGTCGAAATAATTAGAGTAGGGAAAGAAGCTAAAGCTTTTGATGCGCCTACGGTTTTCAAAAATTATTTTGATGAAAAAGAAAAGAGAGAAGAGGAGTATTTAGCGAAATTGGAAAAAGCAAAAGAAATTTCAATTAAAAAATTTGAAGAATTAAAACCTAAAACAAAAACTACAAAATCTGGCTTACAATATCTAATTTTAGAAAAAGGGAACGGTGAAGCCGTAAATTCAACAAATAAAGCAATGGTTCATTATGCGGTTTATTTTGAAAATGGAATACTTTTAGAAACTAGTAGTTTAGAGATTGCAGAGTCATTAGATTTAGTAAATGAAAACAGAAAAAATGCGGGTAAGTATCAACCTCTTTTTGCAGATGTTAGCCCAGATGCAAGAATGATTAAAGGATTTAAAGAAGGAGTAGGAATGTTAAATGTAGGAGATAAAGCAGTATTATTCTTGCCTAGCGAACTTGCATATGGTAGTAATGGAAATGAAGCCATACCTGCAAATTCTAACCTTATTTTTGAGGTAGAAGTAGTTGAATTGGTAAAAGAATAAGATTCTAAAATAACTCTTTAGGAATTTTACATACAGGAATAGGCACAACTTTGTGCCTATTTTTTTTGTTTAAATTTTTGTAAATAGCATACGCTTTTTGCTGCTCGGCAGAAAGTGTTTCAATATCTATTTCATTTTCATCCACCTCCATCGCCCATTCCAAATTCTTATAAGAAGTGCCTATTTGGTCTTCGTCCGTTCTATTATCACCAAAAAGCCCATCTGTAGGTGGAGCCTCCAAAATATCTTTATTGATATTTAATGATTCTGCTAATTTATACACTTCTGTTTTAGTTAGATCAGCAATAGGACTTAAATCTACGCCTCCATCCCCATATTTTGTGAAAAATCCTATGCCGAAATCTTCTACTTTGTTACCTGTTCCAACTACCAAATAATTATGTAGTGCAGCAAAATAATAAAGTGTTGTCATTCGTAACCTTGACCGCGTATTTGCAAGACTTAGCGATACGGTATCTTCTTTTTGATTTGTAAAGGGTGTCATTTTATTTTTAAATTCTAAGAAAGTAGAAGTGAGGGAGACTGAGTGATGGGAAACATTATTAAAATTCTTTTCTAACCAATCAATGTGATTTTTTGCTCTGCTAACTTGATTTGCAGCTTGATGTATTTCCATCTCTAGACAGAGTATTGGGAGTTTTGTGTGTGCGCAAAGCGTGGATGTTAAGGCAGAATCAATACCTCCTGAAACGCCAACGACAAAACCATTGCATTTTGCTTGTTCTGCATATGATGATAGCCAATTAATGATATATGTATTTATTTTTTCTGGAGACTTCATTTTTTTAATGGATTAAAAGATTGGTAAAGATAAACATTTTATTTTTGTAGTTATTTTCTACTTAACAAAATGAAAAAAATAATCGCATTTTCCCTTAGTCTTTTATTATTAATTTCATGTAGCGACAATACTCAAAAGAAGATTAACAAAATTCCTGTTTCATTTTCTATAGAACGTTTTGATAGTATTTTTTTTAGTACTTCACATAGCGAATTTCATACATTAAAAAGAAAATATCCCTTCTTTTTTTCTCCCAATATCCCTGACTCTATTTGGATAGATAAGCAAAAAGACAGTATGCAACAAGTTTTGCATAATGAGATAAAAAAGAAGTTTACAACATTAGCAGATGTGAAGAATGATTTAAGAAAATTATTTCAACACATCCTATTTTACTTTCCAGATACGGAAATTCCTAGGGTTATTTCTTTACAAAACAATATTGATTATCAAGTTCCCATAATCTATACACCAAAACTTTTACTTATTTCTTTAGACACTTATTTAGGCGCAGAAAATGAGTTATATATAGATATACCGCAATACATTAGTCGTCAAATGGATGC
Organism: Flavobacteriaceae bacterium; assembly: GCA_023558315.1. Taxonomy (GTDB): domain Bacteria; phylum Bacteroidota; class Bacteroidia; order Flavobacteriales; family Flavobacteriaceae; genus JAMJVX01. Next base: position 731 of record JAMJVX010000064.1, on the reverse strand, counting down.
CCCTTATATAACGTCTCATGTTGCAAATGACTTTCTAAGCAAAAAAGCGCTACCTCCAGAAAATAGAACTTTATTAGCAAAAATGATTTTTTATGGGAAGCAAATGTATATTCATGAATTACTACTACCTAAAATGCAAGATACAATAAGGTTAGGTTACACATATAAACAGTTGGAGTGGACAAATACTAATGAGCAGTTTATTTGGGACTATTTCGTAGAAAATGAATTATTTTATAAGACAGCACCAACTTATAGCAGACGATTTATTGATATAGCACCCTTTTCAAAGTTTTATCTTTCCATAGACAACCAAACGCCTGGAGGAATAGGGAAGTGGTTAGGGTATAAAATAGTAAAAGCCTATATGAGAAGAAATAAAGTATCGTTAGAGACCCTTTTAAAAACTCCCTCTGAAATAATACTAACACAATCAAAATACAAACCAAAAAGATAATGGACAAAAAAGAATCAATTACTATTGAAGTAACGACAGATGAAAATAAAATTCCAGAAAAAATAGCATGGTCTGCTACTGATGCTGAAATAAAAAAAAAGGAAGCTAAGGCAATGTTTTTATCGTTGTGGGATGGTGAAATCAAGGAGACTTTAAAAATAGATTTGTGGACAAAGGAAATGCCCGTAGATGAAATGCAAATATTTTTCCATCAAATACTCGTTTCTATGAGTGATACTTTCCTAAAAGCAACACAGGACGAAAAAATGAGCGC
>JAMJVX010000063.1 GCA_023558315.1 Flavobacteriaceae bacterium | reverse complement strand
GAAATATTTAACGAAACTTTTGGTATAGCTCCTGAGGTAATAAAAAATCGAATTTGTCCATAGCTTGTACCCCCAGAATTGGTAGCATAAGCTACAATGAAATATAAAGTATTTGAACTCAAACCATTAAGGTCATGTGAGTAAGGTCCTGTTTCAGTGTTTACTCCAACTTGTACCTTTTTTCCATTTTCTATCACGCTTCTAGATATGTGATAAAGAAATCCATACCCACTGATAGGGGAATTTCCAGTATTAATAATATTTCCATTTAAAGTAGCTGAGTCAATAGAAATATTTGAAGAAGATAAAGTAATTACAGATGGAAGAATAGCCTCCTTAGCATTAATAGTGACATTATAACTCTTCGTTTCTCCATTTTCAGCAGTCACGGTAATCGTATTTGGGCTACCTATTGATAGTTTGTCTCCTATTCCTTTGTCTGCACTTGCCTTATCTGAGAATGTTAATGTTTTAATACTAACTTCAGTAGTAATATATGGGACTTTAGAATCAAAAGTAATATTAGTTCCAGCAACCATTCCCTGATATTCCTTATCGCCAGAAACGACTAATACTATAATATCATTTTCATAACTTTTCTGAATAGGTTTTTTGCATTGAAAAAAACAAATAAAAGTAATTCCCAAAATAAGAAAAATATAAAAAGTTATCTTTTGTATGCGCATTTTTTAATTAAACAAATATAGGCAAAGCAATAAATAAAAGTTAAAGTTTCATTTTAAAATATCTTTTTATATTTGTACTCTTTATATTTTTAAACTAAATATTAAAATTTTATGATTAAAAAAATAAGTTTGCTTTTACCATTTGTCCTCGCAATATTCCTTGTGTTTATTGATTGCCAAAGAGATAATGATGCAAATGAATTTGACATATATAGTTTAATCATTACCGCAGGTAATGAAGAATATATAGCAACCATTTCGCAAAATAAAATTACATTTTCAGAAGGAGTTCCTATTGGAACGACGGAGGTCGCCATTCAATTTCTTGCAATTTCAAGTAATGCAAAAGCGGATAAGAGCAAAGGAGACAAACTTCCAATTGGAACTTCCACAATTAATGTATCAAAAGAAAATGGGGAGTCTAGAAGTTACAACATAACCATTTCAGAAGCACCCCCTTCTGCAGAAAAAGACATTACTAATATTGTTATCTCCTTAAATAGTATAGATTATAAAGGTACGATAAGTGGTAACGTTATTAGCTTTTCAGAACAACTACCTTATGGCGCTACTGAAGCGACTATAAAGACATTAGAAGTATCTAATAATGCGTCAGCAAATAAAAGAGAAGGAGATAAATTACCCCCCATAGGAGGAACAATAATAGTCACAGCACAAGATGAATCAACGAAAACATATAATGTTACATTAAATATTGCTTCACCTACTTCAGCAAAAGAGATTACTTCTATAGTGGTAACAGATGGGACAACAAACCTCACAGCAACGATAAGTGGCACAGAGATTACTTTTGAAAACACATTCCCAACTGGAACGACACAAGTCACTATTAGCACGATTAATATTTCTGCGAATGCAACAGCAAATAAAAGTCAAGGAGATACATTAGCGGTTTCTGGTGCAACCATTGTAGTTACGGCACAGGATAATTCTACTAAAATTTATACGATTACAATTACTTTAGCACCTCCATTTATTCTTATCCCTGATGACAATTTTAGAGATAGAATTAGAGCAAGAGTAGAAATAGGTAATGGTGATGTTTCTGGAAATACTATCAGACAAGATGCCTTAGAAAGATTAACCTATTTATCTATGAATAATAGGTCGATAAGTAATATAATTGGTGTAGAATATATGATAGAATTGAATTATTTTAGTATTCATTCTAATTCTTTGACAAATATTGATTTAAGCAACAATCCAAAGTTGAATAATTTTAATGTAAATAATAACACTTTAACTCATGTAAATATTAATGGAGCAAATGCGTTATCTAATTTGAATGTTAGTTTTAATTCGTTGACAACCATAGATGTGAGTAATAATTTGCAACTGACACGATTTTCAGCAGGAGATAATTTATTGACAGAGATAGATTTGAGTTCTAATAATTCATTAAATAATCTGGAGTTAAGTACAAATTCCTTGACTGGATTAAATATTGGCAATAATGCATCATTAACTTATCTGAGTGTAGATAGTAATTCTTTGACTGTAATAGATTTAAATAATAATACAAAATTAAAGTTCCTTAACGCATCCTCAAATTCCTTAACAAATTTAGATTTAAGTAGTAATACCTCTTTAACGTATTTAAAAACTACAGTTAACTCCTTGACAGCGATGGATGTAAGTAGTAATAGAAGTCTAAAAGACATAAGCCTTGAGTTAAATTCGTTGACAATTATAGATGTAAGTAATAATACAGGATTGACAGCGATTAGAGTAGGGGAAAACTCTTTGACAAGTATAAATATTGGAACAAACACCGCTTTAAAAGTTTTAAATGTAAATACCAATTCCTTAACGAGTTTAGATATAAGTAGTACTACGTCTTTAACTTATTTAAACATAAGGTTGAATTCTTCTTTAACTTGTATTCAAATCTTATCAGGTCAAAGTATTGCTACTGTCCTTTCAGGTTCTGGTCAACATTTTTCTACTAGTTGCCCATAAAGTGAAACGTATCTTATCATCTCAAATTTATTTTTTTATTTTCTGATAAAAGAATTAATATATTTCTATATTTGTTTCATTAAAAATTAAAAATCAATAGTATGAAACTGAAAGATTCTTTAGAAGTATCCTATCCATATTCATTAGCAAATACATTGGAAATGAGCAGAAATGAATTTGTATTAGAGATGAAAATAGCATCAATGGTAAAACTTTTTGAATTGGGTAAGGTTTCATCTGGAACAGCAGCAAAAGTATTAGGCGTTTCAAGAGTTGAATTTCTAGATTTATTAGAAAAATATAACGTCTCTATTTTTGGACAATACCATTCAGAGTCCTTGTGTCAAGATATTGCTAATGCTTAAAGTAGTATCTAATACAACTCCCATACTTTCATTACTTAAACTTAATAGACTTGATATTTTAAAAAATTTATACGGACATATTTACGTTCCGTACGCGGTATATCAAGAAATTGAGTTTGGTAAAAACAAGTCATATTATCAAGATTTATTTAAAATAGATTGGATTACTATCCTTAAGATTAGTGATGTTAGAAAATTAAAACATGTTATTTCTTTAGATGCTGGAGAAGCAGAAGCTATTGTTTTAGCTACAGAGATAGACGCAGATTTACTTATCATTGATGAGAAAAAGGGTAGATTTCAAGCAACAAAATTTAACCTAAAAATAACTGGGACGATTGGCGTTTTAATTAAAGCAAAACAGAAAAGTGTTATTGGTGAATTAAAACCTTTACTTTTTGATTTGAGAAGCAAAGGTATTTGGTTAGATGAGAGGTTTATTAATCAAATTTTAAAGGAAGTGAAAGAATAATTAAACGATTAAATTTTAATTTGATTGGATAGCTTTATTATGATTGCAAGTATACACTTTTATCTAAAAGTATTACTGAGTATATACGCACACATTTAAAATATTTAAAATTTCACTAAAAGAATTAATATATTTCTATATTTGTTTCATTAAAAATACAAAATCAATTATGAAAAATAAAATTCTAGCACTATTACTATGTTCCTCATTTATAGGAATAGCACAAAATGTTTCTTCTTCAGCAGAAGAGATTAAAACAAGTATTAAAACTCAAAAAGAATTACAAAATACTTCCATCGTAAAAAATATCCCTTTCAAAAATATAGGTCCCACTGTGATGAGTGGCCGAGTAGTTGATTTGGCTGTAAACCCTGACAATCCTGTTGAATTTTATGTAGCGTATGCTTCAGGCGGTGTTTGGCTCACAAAGGATAACGGTATTAGTTTTACTAGTATTACGGATAATGCCCCTACACAAAATATAGGCACGCTGGCAGTAGATTGGAAAAATCAAATTATTTGGGTAGGAACAGGAGAGAATAATTCTTCGCGCTCTTCCTATGCTGGGATTGGACTTTTAAAAACTACAGACTTTGGAAAGACATGGGAACATAAAGGACTTTTTGATAGTCATCATATTGGAAAGATATTGTTAAATCCTGAAGACACTAATCATATTGTTGTAGGTGTTACAGGGCATTTGTACTCACCTAATAAAGAACGTGGAATTTATATCACAAAAGATGGAGGAGAGACGTGGACGCAAAGTCTTTTTATCAATGAAGAAACAGGAATTATAGATATGATGTCTGTTCCTACTGATTTTTCTGTACAATATGCCACTGCATGGGAAAAAGACAGAAAAGCGTGGAATTTCAAAGGAAATGGAGAAAATTCTGGAATATATAAAAGTGAAGATGGGGGAGAGAGCTGGAATAAAATCAGTACAAAAGAAAGTGGTTTTCCAACGGGAGAAGGTGTCGGAAGAATAGGAGTCGCAGTGTTTGATAAAAATATTATTTACGCAATTCACGATAGTCAGTTTAGACGAGAAGAAAAAAATGAGGAAAAGGGAGATGAACTAAAAAAAGATGATTTTAAGACAATTACAAAAGAAGCATTTTTAAAACTAGGTGATAAAAAACTTAATACGTTTTTGAGAGATAATCGTTTTCCAAAAAAATATACCGCTAAATCTGTCAAAGCAAGTGTACGTAAAAACACTATTGAACCAAAAGATATTGCACTGTATTTAGAAGATGAAAACGCACTGCTTTTTGATGTGCCAGTGGTAGGAGCAGAAGTATATAAAAGCCTAGATGGTGGTGTAACTTGGCAAAAAACACATAAGGATTATTTAGATGATATTTATTATAGTTATGGGTATTATTTTGGTCATATTCATGTATCCCCTACTAATTCTGAGAAAATATATATTTATGGAGTACCTATATTAACTTCATCGGATGGAGGAAAGAATTTTAAATCTATCGTAAAACCTAATGTACATTCTGATCATCACGCACTCTGGATAAATCCAAAATCTGAAGGACATCTTATTAATGGGAATGATGGGGGTGTAAATATTACATATGACGATGGAAATAATTGGATGAAAAATAATTCTCCTACCGTTGGGCAATTTTATGCGATTAATGTAGATAATGAAAAACCTTATAATGTTTATGGGGGATTGCAAGACAATGGTGTATGGAAAGGAAGACACAATGCATCAGTAGATGAACGCTGGCATGCTTCTGGACACAATCCATGGAAATCAATTATGGGAGGTGATGGAATGCAAATACAAATTGATAAACGAAACAGTAACATTGTATATACGGGTTTTCAGTTTGGAAATTATTTTCGTTTAGATTTGGAAAATGGAAAAAGAACCTATATCCAACCCAAACACGAGTTAGGAAATCGCCCATACAGATTTAATTGGCAAACACCTATTTTATTATCTACTCACAATCAAGATATTTTATATTTAGGGAGTAATCATTTACATCGTTCATTAAATCAAGGAGATACTTGGGAAGTTATTTCAAAAGACCTTACTCAAGGAGGTAAAAAAGGGAATGTATCCTATGGAACACTGACTACTATTTCAGAATCGCCATATCAATTTGGTCATTTATACGTAGGTAGTGATGATGGGTATATTCATTATAGCGAGAACGGGGGAGGGAGTTGGAAACGTATCTCAGATAGTTTTCCCAAAAATCTTTGGGTAAGCCGTGTCGTTGCCTCTAAACATAAAAAGGAACGAGTATATGCTACTTTAAATGGGTATAGATGGGATGATTTTACGCCTTATGTATATATGAGTGACGACTATGGGACTACGTGGAAGCCTATTCAATCTAATTTGCCAACTTCACCTGTAAATGTAATAATTGAAGATGCTGAAAATGAAAATATATTATACTTAGGGAATGACCAAGGCACCTACGTTTCTTTTAATCATGGAAAGAGTTGGGAGACTTTTGCAAAAGGACTAACTAATGCTGCAGTGCATGATTTAGTGATTCAACCAGAAGCAAAACATCTTTTAATAGGTACTCATGGACGCTCTATATATAAAACAGATATTTCTTACTTTGAAGGTGTTAATGAGCAATTTTTGCAAAAAGAATTACATCTATTCCCAATAAGTGAAGTTAATTACAATAAAAATTGGGGGAAGAAATATAACACTTGGAGAGAGGCTTTAGAGAGTGAAATACGTTTTGCATTATATGCTAAGAATAATACGACATATACGCTGACGATTACAGACAAAAAAGGAATGGCGTTATACCAATCTAATGGAGATATAGAGAAAGGCTTTAATTTTATTCCCTATAATCTGTCCGCTAAAAAATCTTTAGTAAATTTATATAATAAGAAAAATAAAACGAATACTTTAAAAGCAGGAGAAAATGAAAGGTATTATTTGCCAAAAGGAGAATTTAAGGTAACTATAAAAACAGCCAATACTTCTAAAACACAAAAATTAATTATAAAGTAACATAAATGAAAATAGTTAAAATAATACTAAAAATTGTAAAGATAACACTCCTTGTATTAGTTAGCCTCTTACTCTTAACTATTATTGGGAGTTCTTTATATATCTACATCAAGGCGAATAACCAAAAGAATGAAAACTATGCATTGTTAGGAAAAGAAGCTCCTACATTAATTCATAATAATATTCAAGCATATAGAGACTTGAATAAAAATGGGAAAATGGATATTTATGAAGATGTAAATGCGCCTATAGAAGAAAGAGTGGATGATATTTTGTCCCAAATGAATTTGGAAGAAAAAGCGGGGACGATGTTTATTACTATGATAGGAATGACCAATAAAGGGAATCCTTTAGATACACCTGTATTATCAACAAATATCATGGATATTATGGCAGCGGTAATGTTGCCCTCAAATTCAGAAATGATTGCACGTCAGAAAATTAATAATTTTAATTCGATACAAGCCTTTTCTCCTGAAGTAATGGCGACTTATAACAACAATGTGCAAAGATTAGCTGAGCGTACACGTTTAGGAATACCAATTACTTTAGCTACAGACCCACGACATAGTTCAGATTATAATGTGGGTGCGGCGATACATACCCCTTCATTTTCGCAGTGGCCAACACCGTTGGGATTGGCAGCCACTAGAGATACGAATTTGGTAAAAACGTTTGCAAATATCGCACGTCAAGAATACTTAGCGGTTGGATTCCGTTTGTCACTTCATCCAACTGTAGATTTAGCAACAGAACCTAGATGGGCTAGAATTTCAAGTACCTTTGGAGAAGATGCAGCGTTGGCAACTGTGATGAGTAAGGCATATGTGGAAGGTTTTCAAGGAGATAGTATCACCCATCAAAGTGTAGCCTGTATGTCAAAACACTTTTCGGGTGGAGGTCCTCAACAAAATGGAGAAGATGCGCATTTTGACTATGGAAGAGAACAGGTATATCCTGGAGATAATTTTGATTATCACTTGCTTCCCTTTACGGAAGGGGTATTGCCTGCAAAGACAGCGCAAATTATGCCTTATTATGGAATTCCTATAGATCAAACAGATGAGAATGTAGCTTTTGGATTTAATAAAACAATAATTACTAAATTATTGAGGGACTCTCTTAAGTTTGAGGGTGTTGTTTGCACAGATTGGAATATCATTACAGATGGAAAATTAGGAACAGCAAGAGCATGGGGAGTAGAAAATTTAACAGCGATAGAACGTGTAGAAAAAGTATTAAACGCAGGGTGTGACCAATTTGGAGGTGAAAATGCACCACATCTTATAGTAGAACTCGTCAAAAAGGGACGTATATCAGAGGAGCGAATAAATCAATCCGTTAAAAGAATACTAAGAGACAAGTTCAGATTAGGACTTTTTGACAATCCCTATGTAGTTAGTGAAAAAGCGGGTAGTGTTGCAGGAAATAAAGAATTTGTTAAAAAGGGTAGGGAGGCACAAGCGAAATCTATGGTGCTTCTTAAAAATGATGGGATTTTTCCTTTGAATAAAGGGGTAAGAATTTATTTAGAGGGAATAAAAGATACAAAAGCATTTACGGCATTTGGTACAGTCGTGAAGTCACCAAAAAAAGCAGATTTTATTATCAAACGTATTACTACGCCATTTGACGAAAGAAAGGATAATTTTTTAGAGCGATTTTTTCACCAAGGCAGGTTGTTTTATACCCCTGAAGAAGAGAAAGAAATCATTGATGTGATTACACAAAAACCTTCTATTGTTATCGCAAATATAGAGCGACCTACCATATTGACAACTATAGATAAGAATACGCATGTGCTATTAGCAGATTTTGGTACTGAAGACGAGGTACTTGCAGAGGTGCTTTTTGGAGAAAAGAAAGCAGAAGGGAAACTTCCAGTTGAATTGCCATCTAGTTGGGATGCTGTCTTAAAACAAAAAGAAGACGTTCCTTACGATTCTGAAAATCCTTTATATCCGTTTGGTTTTGGATTGGAGTATTAGGATGATTTACTTCACCTCCTCACCGTGTTGACTTAAATCTAACCCTATTTCTTCTTGGTCTTCTCTCACGCGCATAGTAACTAAAACGTCTACTAATATGTAAAGAAGATAACTTCCTCCAAAGCAGAATACAGCAGTAATTACTAAGGCAAGTAAGTGGTATAAGAAAGTTGTTGTTTCTCCATAGATTAATCCACTTTCTGATGCAAATACAGCGGTAAGTATCATCCCTACAATTCCTCCGACACCGTGACTAGGAAATACATCTAAGGTATCGTCAATGTTTGATTCGTTTTTAATATTAATAGCCCAATTTGAGATAATGGCAGCAAAAAATCCTATAAACATAGATTGTCCAATATTTACAAATCCAGCAGCAGGAGTTATGGCAACCAATCCAACTACAGCACCAATACAGGCTCCAACAGCAGACATTTTACGACCTACCATTCTTTCATAGAAAACCCATGTTAGCATGGCAGTTGCCGATGCAATATTTGTGTTTGCTAAAGCGATTACCGCATCTGAATTTGCTCCAAAAGCAGAACCTGCATTAAAACCAAACCAGCCAAACCAAAGTAAACTTGTCCCTAATATTATATAGGGGACATGAATTTGATGATTGGTCGTTGATTTTCGTTTTCCTAAAAATACGGCACCAGCTAACGCAGCAAATCCTGCAGACATATGTACAACCGTTCCCCCTGCAAAATCTAACACCCCCCAATTTCTAAAAAGACCATCTGGATGCCAGGTCATATGTGCTAAAGGACTATAAATAAATAGACTAAATAACACCATAAAGAAAATATAACTCCTAAATCGTACCCTTCCCGCAAAACTCCCAGTGATTAAAGCAGGCGTAATAATAGCAAACTTTAATTGGAAAAGTGCAAAGAGAAGAAAGGGTATGGTAGAAGAAAAATTGGGGTTCGGTTCTGCTCCTACATTGTTAAACGCGAAATAGGTAAGCGGATTTCCAATAATTCCTCCAATACTATCTCCAAATGATAAACTAAAGCCAATAAATACCCAAAGAACACTAATTACACCTAGTGCAATAAAACTTTGAAGCATAGTAGAGATAACGTTTTTCTTATTAATCATCCCTCCATAGAAAAAGGAGAGCCCCGGAGTCATTAGCAACACAAAGGCACTAGATACTAGCATCCATGCGGTATCTCCTGAGTCTATTGAAGAGATTAATTCTTGATAGTTAGTCGCCGCAAACGTGCATATAAGGATAATTATTGATAGTATTACAAAATTTAATTTTCTTCCCATGGGATTGAATTTAGTTAGGTAAATTTTTTGAAAGCGCAAATATAGAAAACAGATGTAATTCTATATAAAATTATAGAATCAATTAATTCACTTTTTGTTATTTATTGATAAATGTAAAATTATCAACAGCTAAACTATCTAAGTTTGGAGTGTTATATAGCCAAACTTGTTGTGTTTTTAGAATTATATCGTTGACTTTTTCTTCGTTATTGTATATAATGTACTCACCGCCTTTGTTTTCATCCTCTCTAGAAGTGAATTTACTCAATTCAAAAGCATGCGTGTTTTTATCAAAGTAAAAATACCAAACAGGAGATTTGTCAAGAGGCTCGTAATTAACTTTTACCACGTCATAGGCAACATTATTATACGTTCTTTCAAAAAGGGTATCGTTTATAATTGCCTGATTGTCTTCTAGTTTCATGGGCATTCCAATTAAATAGGAGTAGTAATTTTTATAAAAACTAATCCCATCACAACTAAGTACTGATTTATATTTTGAAGCCACTTCTTCAGACAATTCATTTAATGCGCTATTGTAACAGGTATCCTTGCCTATTTCCCCTCGGTATTCTATGGTTGGACTTTTGGAATAAATCTTAAACTCTCCGTTTTTATTATTAAAGTAGAGTTCCGTTGTTCTTTCTTGTCCTTTCCTTTTAGGTTCTTGAAAAGTCGTATTTGCTATAATTGTAGCTTCAAAATTTTTCCAATTTCCCTTCTGATCGTGATAGGCAATGGATTTTTGTATTAATTCTTTTGCATTAGAGACTTCTTGTATCTTGGTTCTGTTTTGATTAATCTTAGTAAAAGATAAAGTGATTAAGGTCAGTGTTGCTATTACAACAAATGGAATGATGATGTTTAAATTTTTCATGTATATTTATTTTTAAAATGTTTATAATCTGTTAAATATCCCGTTATTGTTTATATATCCAATTAGTTGTTGAATTTCTAATGGTTTATTCCAATTTTTATGAATCATTCTATGGCAATTAGAACAAACGGGAGCTAAATTTTTTAGAGCATTATCTAAAGTATTATTAATGTCTGAGTTATCGTATTGAAATATCGGTTTTGTATGATGAATTTCTATAAATCCTTTTCCATGGACACCGTAAAAATCACCGAAATCAAATGTGCAACAACTACAAGAGATATGTCCATTTTTAGTAAAATGTTCTATTGCATAATTTCTTAATTTTGTAGAACGCTCATACTTTTTTATAGTTGCAACCTTTTTAATACCTTCTTGTATCATTATATTTTCATCAAATGTTTGAATTTCTCTTTTATTTTTGTTATCTTCTACTTCTCTTAATTTTTCTGCTAAATCTGAATATTTAAAGTCGTTTACAAGGAGATAATTTAATATTTCTTTATTTATTTTTAAATGATTTAAACCTTTATTAGTAATTTCAACAAATCCTTTCCTTGCTTCACCTTTGTATTGAGCATAACCATATCTTTCAAAAGTGTTGTGAGCTTTTAGATTTCTTACTTTTTGCGAAAATTTATCATCATTCCTTCCTTGTAGAATATCTAAATCATTTCCGCTTGGATTCATAATTAAGCGTAGTTTTTCTTTTAGTTCTGACGTAGTTATTGTACCATTATTTAGTTTCATTAAATAAAGTGAAGGTAAAATAAGTTCTTTCTCGGTAATTGTTTTACTCATTAATAATTTGTAATTAAAAGATGTTCGGTTTCTTTGTTATTTCTATTCATAAAACTAACTAAATAGGTTTTGTCAAAAGTTGAAATTTTAATATTTGAGTGTGTATATAAATTTAAAATAAAATCTGTATTTTGAATAATCATCATCCACTTTGCATTACATTGATTGATTAGATAATTAGCAAGTCTTTGTTGGTCAATTTTATCAAAATTATTTTGAGCATAAGTACTAAATTCTGTGTCATATGGAGGGTCTAAAAAGATAAAGTCATTTTTGGTAGGTTCATAAAGATTAAGAAAATCCTCAAAGTCAGTATTCAGTATTCTAGTTTTTGATAATAATTGTTTTAGAGGTTCAGATTTTAGATAATTTATTTTCTTCTTAAAATTTTTGTTGTTGTATGCTATTCCACCATAAGGCACATTAAATTCACCTTTTGAATTATAACGAAACATACCAGAATAAGCATAATTACGAATGAATAAAAATATAGCTGTATAAAATGCTTGATTTAATTTATACTTTTTATGAAAATTATAAATGTGTCTAAAGTGCATGTAAAAGGCACTCTTAAATGCTGTTTCTATATTATCTAAAATATCATTATCACTTAATTTTCTTCTTTCTTTTTCAAGAACTTTCATCCTTGAAGTTTTACGAATTAAATTATTTTTAATTTCCTTAAGAAAATGTTCAATATTGAAATTGAAATTAGATGAAAACAGCCCATTAAACTCTTTAGAATTTTTTAAAATAAATTCATAAATTTTATTAGTCAATAGATCTTTTGAAATTTTGTCACAGGCATAATCTTTATAGATTCTTATAAAAAATATATGGTTTTTTTTTGCAATTTCTCCTAAAATTTCCCAATTGTAAATTATTTCTTCAATGGCGTTAAAAAATGTTTCTCTTTGTTCAGTAATTATAATTTTATATAAATCAATTAGTTCTTGAGATTTATCGTTTATAAAATAGTTTTTTGCTTGAATAGCAGTATATACTGAGCCTCCGCCAACAAATGGTTCGTAGTAGTTCTCAAAATAAATAGGAAGATTTGGTATAATATATTTTAATTCTTGTTCTTTTCCTCCAGCCCATTTCAAAAGGGGTTCAAGTTTTTTTTCTTTAGTGTAATTAGAAAAACTTAGACTAATTTGATTATATGATACAACAGGTTCTTTTGCTAACATTTCTATTTCTGATACACCCTAACGTAATCAATAATGTATAGCTGTGGGAAGATAGAATAATCAGTTACTTCTCCTCCTAAAGTGCCGCCAACAGCAAGGTTTAAAAGAATATAAAAGGGTTTATCATACGGCCAATTATCTATATTTTTTTCAGTAGGTGCATAGGTATGAAAATGCTGATTGTCAAAGAAAAATTTTATCTCATCCTTATTCCATTCAATAGCGTAAGTATGAAAATCGTTTTCAATACCTTTCATTATATAACGCCCCACATCTACTGAATCTCCATGTTTAGCAGTGTTATGAAGTGCTACAGAAATGGAACCTGGAGTAATACCAGAATACTCCATAATATCAATTTCTCCGCATGCAGGCCATGGAACGCCTTTTAATATATCATTTCCTAACATCCAAAAGGCAGGCCATACACCATCTCCTTTTGGCAGTTTAAATCTCGCTTCTATTTTTCCGTATTTGAATTCCTTTTTGCCTTCTGTAGTAATTCGCGTAGAAGTAAATTGTTCGTTTTCATAACGCGCCTCAATAGTAAGAAATCCATTTTCTACTTTGTGATTTGTCTTTGTATAAATTTCTAGTTCATTATTTCCCCAGCCACAAATATCTGGACATCCGTCTCCTAATTTAAACGTCCAAATATCTGTATTGAGAGAATCTCCATCAAAATTATCTTCCCAGACGAGGTTGTACGTGTTTTTATTCTTTGGAATATCTTTACATGAGGTAAAACAAACACCCACAAGTAATACAAATAATGTAATTTTAAAAAAGTTTTTCATAATTAGTTTTTTTTAGATTTAATAAATGTGTTTTTTAATAAAATTAAAAAGCAGGTAAATATAACAATAATTGCAATTTTTATAATGTAATTCCCATTTTTCGTGTAAAATGTTTCTTTGTTGGATAATGCTACCTTATCAATTAATATTCCTTTTGAATCGTATTTTAATGAATTATAGACAGCGCCTGTTTCATCTATAAATGCAGAAATACCTGTATTTGCGCTTCTAACTATACTGCGTCGTGTTTCAATAGCTCTTAATCTAGAAAGGCTTAGTAGTTGTTTGTGTGCAGGAGAATTTCCCCACCAAGCGTCATTGCTTATTATCATCAAAAACTGCGCACCTTTTAATACATAATCCCTCACATGTTCTCCATATACGGCTTCATAACATATAATAGGGGCAGCCATTATTTGTTTTTGTGCATCAACAAAAATAGATACAGAATCTTGAATAGTTAGTGGAAACGAGACGCCCCCCATGTCAATCATTACATTGCCCAATAATTTCTCTAAAGTACTACGAAATGGAAATGTCTCTACTCCAGCTACTAGCTTTGATTTATGATAAATTTGTGCGGAATCTTTATGTTTTATTTGAATCATAGAATTAAAATTCTCTATCCATCCGTAATTATTAATTTTATTAGAGGAGGGAGAGGGTCTTTCTTCCTGGAAATAGGTATTGTAAAATTGAATGCCACTTACAAAATTGACATTGGGATGTTTTTTTGCAAAAGAGTTTATTTTTTTGTAAAGCGGATAGTGTTTTAATTTACTTAATTCTAATCCTAATCCTTGAGAAAAATACGTTTCAGGAGCCACAATATAGGCAGTTTCTTCTGAAATAGTATCTTCTGCCATAGAAGTGAGTGTATCCAAAAGTTGCTCATTTCTTAAGTAAAACTTTTCTGAATATGGGTTAATATTTGGCTGAACGACAATCGCTTCAATTTTCTTTTCATTCGTTTTATGAGTTAGTAACATAATCTGAGAAACACCTATAGGGATAAAAATTATTAGTGCGATGAGGCTACCTCTTTTTAAATTCTTTTTTTTAGAGGTTTTTTTATATTTTTTAAAAAATTCAAAGGTTAAAATATTTGAAATTAAAACCCAAATACTTCCCCCAAAAACTCCTGTGTATTCATACCATTGCACCCATGCAGTTTGTTCAGAAAACACATGCCCAAACGTTAGCCAGGGCCATGTTAAATCCCAGTTAAAATGAAAGTGCTCGAAACACACCCATAGGGCAATCAAAAAAAGATAGCTTACGAGGTTTGAGGTTTTTCTTCTAAAGAAATAATAAATTGAAAAAAAGAAAGTGTAATAGAATGTGTTTATTAAAATGGCAGCGACAGCACCTGTGATTGATGCTATATATAACCAATACGTTGTAATAACGTTCCATATTAAAAATGTCAGAAAACTAAAAAATAAAAAAAGGAAATACTTTGATTTGGTTTTTGAAGCAATAATGCCCTCAACCAAAAAAAATAGTGGGACTAAAGCTATAAAGATAAACCCTTCCCAAAAGTAATGAGGCCAAGAAAAACCTAACAACACTCCAGAAAAAACACTATAAAATAGATATTTCTTAAACATAAAATTAGTTAAAATTATTCATCATATTCATAAGTGCGCTTTTACCTCCCTTTTGTACAGTTTTCATCATTTTACTCATTTGAAAAAACTGCTTCACTAATAAATTTACTTTTTCTATGCTATGCCCAGAGCCTTTGGCTATACGTTGTTTTCTTTTTAGGTCTAATATTTTAGGATTTTCTCTTTCTTTTGGAGTCATAGAGCCAATGATTACTTCTGTTTCTATAAATGCATTCTCATTAATATCCGCATTTTGAGTTAATTTTTTTGCACCAGGTATCATTCCTACTAAGTTTTTTGCGCTACCCATTTTTTTAACTTTTTGCATTTGAGATAAAAAGTCATTTAAGTCAAAAGTGTTTTTGGCAATTTTTTTAGCCAATTTTCTACTTTGTTCATCATCAAATTGCGCTTGTGCTTTTTCAACAAAAGAGACAACATCTCCCATACCCAATATCCTATCTGCCATCCTATCTGGGTGAAAGACATCTATATTTTCTATTTTTTCACCATTTCCTACAAACTTAATAGGTTTGTTCACCACTTTTTTGATAGACAAAGCGGCACCCCCTCTGGTATCTCCATCTATTTTTGTTAGAATTATCCCATCAAAATTTAATACCTCATGAAAAGTTTTAGCGGTATTAACGGCATCTTGCCCTGTCATCGCATCTACTACAAAAAGCGTTTCATTGGGTTTTACTTCTTTGTGAATAGTAGCTATTTCATCCATCATTTCACTATCTATGGCTAAGCGACCCGCAGTATCAATTATGACGGTATCATACCCTTCTTTTTTTGCTACTTTTATCCCTTCTGTGGCTATTTTTATTGGATTTTTTTCTTCTGTATTCTTATAAATCCCAACCTCTATTTGTTCTGCTAATATGTTTAGTTGCTCAATTGCAGCGGGACGATACACATCACAAGCAACCAAAAGCGGTTTTTTCTTTTTTTGCGTTTTTAAATATTTTGCTAATTTTCCACTGAAAGTAGTTTTCCCAGAACCCTGAAGTCCAGACATCAAAATGATAGAAGGGGAGGAAGCGGTATTAATGCCTACTGACTCTCCACCCATAAGTGAAGTGAGTTCATCTTTTACAATTTTTATAAGCAGTTGACTAGGTTTTAATGAGGTCAATACATTTTGACCTATGGCTTTATCTTTAACAATATCAACAAATTCCTTGGCGATTTTAAAGTTTACATCTGCATCAATGAGTGCTCTGCGTACCTCTTTTAATGTTTCTGCTACATTAATTTCTGTGATTTTACCATGCCCTTTTAAAACTTTAAAGGCACTGTCTAATTTTGTGGTTAAATTATCAAACATTTTTTATATGATTAGTTACATTCTGTTTGGCACTTCTATTCCTAAAAGTCCAAACGCATTTTTAAGGGTTTTTCCTACTTCTTTTGACAAACAAACTCTTGTTATTTTACTATTGTTTTCCTCACTCAAAATTACGTGATGTTGGTAAAAAGAGTTGAAGAGTTTTGCTAAATCGTATACATAATTGGCTATGAGTGATGGACTATACTTTAATCCCGCCTCTTTTATGATTTTCGGATATTGATATAGATGTTTTAAAATTTCTTTTTCTTTTTGGTTAAATGAGATTTCATTTAATTCAGCAGTATAATCAAAATCAGTATTGTCTTTTTCAAAAATTCTCAAAATTGACTGGATACGAGCGTAGGTATATTGAATAAATGAAGCACTATCGCCAGAAAAGTCAATGGACTCTTTAGGATTAAATAGTATTTCTTTCTTTGGATCTACCTTTAAGATAAAATATTTCAGAGCGCCTAAACCTATTTTGTTGTAAAGTACCTCTTTTTCATTGGAATCCATACTGCTTACATCGCTATGCTCCTCGCTCATTGTTTTAGCAATATTTTCCATTTCATCTATAAGGTCATCTGCATCAATCACTTTTCCCTCACGGCTTTTCATTTTCCCATCAGGTAGATTCACCATCCCATAACTGAGGTGGTATAAATTTTCTGCCCATGAATAGTTTAACTTTTTTAAAATAGTAAAAAGCGTTTTAAAATGATAGTTTTGCTCATTCCCAACGGTGTAAATCACTCCGTCTAATTTAGGTACATCTTTCGCTCTTTTATAGGCAGTACCTAAATCTTGTGTAATATATACAGAAGTGCCATCTGAACGAAGCAACAACTTTTCGTCTAATCCTTCATTGGTGCAGTCAACCCAAGTGGAATTGTCGTCTTTTGTAAAAAATATATTCTCTTTTAACCCCTTAGCAACTATTTCTTTCCCTAATAAATACGTTTCACTTTCATAATAATAAGAGTCAAAACTCACACCCAAACGAGTATAGGTAACACCAAAACCCTCGTAAACCCAATCGTTCATTTTTTTCCAAAGACTGATAGTCTCCTCATCCCCTTGTTCCCAGAGTTGTAACATTTTTTGTGCTTCTAATAATATAGGTGCTGTTTCTTTGGCTTCCTTCTCTTCAACCCCTTCATTTATTAGTTTTTCAATTTCCTCTCTATATTTTTTGTCAAAAAGCACGTAATAATCACCCACAAATTTATCTCCTTTTATTCCTTCTGAACTCGGTGTTTTGTTATCTCCAAAAAGTTTCCACGCCACCATAGATTTACAGATATGTATCCCTCTGTCATTGATTATTTGTGTTTTGAGTACATTTTTTCCGTTAGCTTCAAGAATTTTAGCCACAGCATATCCCAACAAATTATTTCGTATATGTCCTAAATGCAAAGGCTTATTCGTATTCGGAGAGGAATACTCAACCATTATTTTAGGACTATTTTCATTGGGTTTTAAATGTCCATACGTTTCCTGAATTTTTAAATGATTTATGAAAGAGAGGTAATAACTATCGCTTAAAGAAAAATTTAAAAAGCCATTAACTAGTTTTAAACTATTAGGTTCTATGGGATATTTATCGTTTAGTAGGTTAGTTAATTTGTTTCCTAATTCAACGAGATTGACTTTTAGTAGCTTAACCAAAGGAAACAAGACTATTGTAAAATCCCCCTCTATCCCTTTTTTTACAGGTTGAATTTCAAAGGAAGAAATAGATTGATTGTATTCGTCTTGTATAATTTGTTGAAGATAGGAAGAAATAACTTCTTCTACAGGTTTAAAATCCACAGGGTTAATTTATAAAAAGAGGGTTAATTAAAAATAAACGCAAAATTAAAAATATTTAGCTATTTAGGATTATATAAAATTAGTTATTTTTGAACGCTATAACTGCAATGTTAAACTTTATGCGGTATATATATACTATTATAACCTATCTAGCCCTAGGTATTTTATCTATCCTATCCCTATTTTCAAGAAAAATACATTATTTTTTAGCTGGTAGAAAAGAAATATTCAAAACCCTTTCTCAAATTAGAAACGATAAGAAAGATATATTTTGGTTTCACGTTTCGTCACTAGGGGAGTATGAGCAAGGAAAACCCTTAATAGAAAGTCTTAAAAAACAATATCCAAAGGCAAATATGCTAATCTCATTTTTTTCACCCTCTGGGTATGATGTGATTAGTCAAAAAAACACAGAGGACTCTATCGTTTATATTCCTTTTGATACCCCTAAGAATGCAAAGAAATTTATAGAAGCAGTGAATCCAAACGCCGTATTTTTTGTTAAAAATGACTTTTGGCCATGCTTTGTAGAGGTATTATCAAATAAGAATATCCCTTTTTTCTTTATATCCACACGATTTCATAAGAAGCAGTTTTTTTTCAATCCTTTAGGCAGTTGGTTTAGAAAACTTCTAAAAAAATCGTCCTATTTATTTGTTCAGGATACAGCGTCACAAACGTTGTTACAAGAGATAGGAATAAATAATGTAGCGGTCACTGGGGACACTCGTTTTGATAATGTTTTAAAAAATACAACTACCTCACTTTCTATAAATCATATTGACAACTTTATAGGAACGAAAAACTGTTTTGTGGTAGGGAGTGCATGGGAAGAAGATATGGTTTTGCTGAGTGATGTCCAAAATCAAAAAGACTTAAAAATACTAATAGCGCCCCACAAAATTGACAAAAAATCACTGGACAAAATCATTCAACATATAAAAGTCCCATATTGTTGTTATTCTACGTTTAATTCAAAAAACGATGTAGATAAGAATATAATGATATTGGACACCATTGGTTATTTATCTCGTTTGTATCGTTTTGCCACTTTTGCGTATGTAGGAGGTGGGATGAAGAAAAAAAGTCTACACAATATACTAGAGCCTGCGGTATATGGTATTCCAATTATTATTGGAAATAAGTATCATAATTTCCCAGAAGCCGTACATTTGCTAAATATGAAGGGAATTGTCAGCGTAGGTTCAAAAAAGGAAATGAACAATGCTGTTGATGCGCTTCTTAAAAATGAAAAAATTCGTGTAGATATGGGAGCAATAAATAAGGATTTCATTTTAAAAAATAGTAAAAGTACCCAAAAAATAATAAATATAATAACACCTCATTTATCTTGAATATGAAAAAAATAATTTTCCCTTTTCTTCTCCTATCAACTTCTCTAATAGTTGCGCAATATAGACCTGTGACGGATGAAGATAAACACATAATATTCTCCTCACGTATAGAAGCGTTGTCTCTCAAATTACAGACTAAAGAAGATTGTACAACAGAGGAATGCAAAAATGAAAAGGATAGGTTACAAAAAAAGATTGCGCAGTTAGAAACGCAAAAGAAAAATTTGAAAATTACAAATGAAAATGCGACTACTGATACAATAACCGAAAATTGGAAATCAGAATTTCGTTATCATCTTCTCAATGGGAGGTCATTACGTGAAAATTTAAACAACTCTCATGTGTATTATCCCAGTATCCCAAATGACCCTTCTTTACCAGAAGAAACGTTTGAATCTTTCTATACTCCAGAAAATTACACAAGTAGTTATTTGAATAAATATAGCCTTTTGTATAACAAAGTGTTGCAATCCTCTTCTTCAGAGCGAAATTCCGTATTGAAACAAGCCGGAGATTTGATGAGTTTTGAAGAGAAAATAACCTTTTTGAATCATGTAGGACAAAAATTACAAAGTCGTTGGGATCAAAGGAGACTGGATGCTACGATACAATTGAAAAAAGAAGCATTTAGTGCGCTTCCTTGTGATTTATTATTAGATAATTTGAATAATAGCAATTCTGATTTAGGAATTTGTAGAGATATTATGGCTTGTATGTCATCAATTATGGCTAAACTAGGACATGACAAAGACTATTTTTTTCCTATACTTTATAGCAATGACAGTAGTTTTCATACTATTTTGACTGTAGTAGACCCTGATAATCCTCAAAACATTTACAACCTCAGTTACGAAGATCAAAGTGTTCAAAAAAATATACACGGCATAAAAGCCCTTATGCAACATTATTTTCCAGAAATCAATTCTTTAAATTTTAGAATGTATAATTGGAATGGACAGTTAGAAATGACTTTGCCAAGTCAGTTAAAATTATTTCTAAATAACACGATGGAGATTGACAATACGATGTTATACGACCCCTTAGTGTTTGAAGAATATAATTTTCTGTCTAGACAAAAAAACCTTAAAGATAATAAAAAACTTAACGTGTTTCTAACAGAATTTGCTAGTGGAGATTGGGTAGGGGGCGTTTCATTATTCAACAGAAAAAACAGAAATGTTCTCATAAAAAACACCTCGTCTATATTAAAATCAGATAGAGTGTTTGGAATATCAGGGTTATTTAGAAAATCGTTGAGAAATGCGTTTCATTATCAATATGTAAACACCTTAAATTCAGGGCAATCCCATGACACAGGACAGGGCTATATCAATTATCACCACATCCTTGATTATTCTCATATTCTCAATGAAAAAACAACGATAAGTGCGTTTGGTAATTTTGCTGCTGCGGGTATTGTTGGAGTTACCTCGTCTAAATATTTTTCAAAAGAGGAAAGAGAAGAACTAAAAGTGACGGGCGACGTAGATTTAAACTTCAGTTTAGGAGCTAAAATAAATTATCTCACACTGCCAAATTTAGATTTCACATTTAAAACGTATTCGGGCTATTCCTTAGGCATTAAAAATCTTTCTTCATTAACGGTAGCGACTGTATCAGTAAATTTTCTTGCTTTGGAATCGGAGTTTAAATACGCAACAAAAGGTCCTATAAAAGTGCAATTAAGTGGGTTGGGCGTCTTTAGGAAATATGGGGATGTGTTTAGAACCCGTACACAAATTACTTATGATACCGACAAATGGAGACGCTATGTAAGAGGAAGTTACCAATTGCCTCTAGGGACAGAAAATATCCTACTATGGATGCCGGGTGGGGCAGGAGAGCTTTTGTCAGTAGGGATTGGCGAGCAGTTTAAAAGTAAAAGCTCGTATACTTCTTTATCTATTGACCTTTTCTATACACAAAGAAATTTTAATGGAACCAAAATCCACAGTAGTAATGTGGGTGTGTTTGTGAATTTGTAGTTTTTATTTAGCATATATATATATATATATAATTAATGTATATATTAGCCAAAATTTACAATATCTCATGAAATTATTTACAAAACTCCTATTATTAGTTACATTAACATTTTTATTTATACAATGTGATCCTGAAAAAAAAACAGG
>JAMJVX010000062.1 GCA_023558315.1 Flavobacteriaceae bacterium | reverse complement strand
TGTCAAATTTGTAAAAGCTGTAGGCGAAAAAAATACACATCTTAAAATCGAAATTCAACAAGAGACAAATGATAAAGTTTCAGGCATTGCCTTTGGTTTTGGAAATTACGCGCAACAAATTCAATCACAAAATTTTGAAATTCTTTATGTAATTGATGAAAATACATGGAAAGATACTACCACTTTACAATTGCAAATTAGAGATATGAAGATGGTAAAACCCTAATAGATTTATTGATTTTTATCAAACTCTTCAATAATTTTTTTCAATTCTTTTGAATTTACTCCAAATCTATTAGAATCAAAAACATAATAATAATACCCTCCATTTTTTACCATTTTAAATCCAAGAATTGGATCGATATTTTTAAATGGTTCAAAATACTTAATAATTTTATTTGCATATTTCGTTGCTGGAGTTGTTGAATCTAACAATATTGCTATACCAAATTCTATAACACTATCTAATGCACCCTCTAAATTATCTGAACTTGAATAAGATTTTAATTTATTCTTCATTATTATAAATTAACTTTAATTTAAACTCTCAAATATTTCTAAAGTATAGTTAAACTTTCTCTCCATCCAAATGTATCATCGCAAATACAGCATAATTCACAATATCGTGATAATTTGCGTCAATCCCTTCACTGACTATTACCTTTCCCTCGTTATTTTCTATTTGTTTAATCCTAAGGATTTTTTGTAAAATTAAGTCTGTTAAGGAGCTAACTCTCATATTTCTCCACGCTTCTCCATAATCATGATTCTTATTTAACATCAGTTCAAAAATTATATTTACTTGTGCTTCATAAAGTGTTATTGCATTTTTTTGGTCTAAATCTGGCGCATCTACAACTCCTTTTTCTATCTGTATAAGAGCCATCACTGCGTAGTTAATAATCCCTATGAACTCTTCATACTGTCCTTCGTTTATCTTTTGTGTTTTTTGTTGCTGAATACTCCTTATACGTTGGGCTTTAATATAAATTTGATCTGTGAGGGATTCCTTGCGTAAGATTCTCCATGCACTCCCATAGTCTTTCATCTTATTGCTAAATATTTCTTTACATTTATTAATAATATCCCAATATGCTTTCTCTGTATTTTTCATATATATTTTTTGCCTATTAAATTCAATTTCCTTTTTTAATGATATTTAAAACAAAAATAGTTATTTTTACACTTATTTTTTTTAAATGCTCGATTTTCTAGAAATTTCTTTCGCTGACTTTGTAGATATAAGTGTCGTTGCTATTTTGCTCTATTATCTTTATAAACTTATAAAAGGAACAGGCGCCATTAATATTTTTATTGGAATTGTAGTCATATATATTATATGGAAGCTTACGGATGCGTTGAATATGCAGTTAGTTAGTGGTATTTTAGGCAGTTTTATAAGCGTAGGATTTTTTGCACTAATTGTTGTATTTAGAGCAGAGATAAGAAAATTTTTACTTTTAATTGGTTCTACAAGGTTCAATAAAAATTATTCAAACATCAAGCTATTCTTCAATATTATCAAAAATGATACAACGAATATAAAAATTGATATTGATAGTGTTATATCTGCATGTAAGGATTTAGCCTCAACAAATACTGGAGCAATTATTGTGATTGAACGACAAAACTCCTTAGATTATTTAAAACATTCGGGACTATCCACAGAGATAAAAATAAATAAAGCTATTATTGAAAGTATATTTTTTAAAAATAGTCCTTTACATGATGGCGCTATTCTAATTAGAGACAATCAAATTATTGCAACAAAAGTTGTACTTCCAGTTTCAGATTCAAAAGAATTACCTGCACGTTTTGGGCTTAGGCATAGAGCTGGAATGGGTATTTCTGAAAAAACGGATGCTTTAGTCCTTATCGTATCTGAAGAAACAGGAAAAATTTCTTATTTTAAAAATGGAAACTTTTTCTATTTTGAAACCTTACACTTATTAAATGAAGAAATAAGTAAAGATTTATCACTTTAGCATAAATAGTATAAAAAAAAATTAGACTAAAAGTTTTTCCACTGAAATATCTTCATCTAATTCTTCCCAATGTATTCCTTCTCCATTTCCAATAAAACGCCATTTTTTTAATTGATTAGGTGTTGCTTTTCTCAATCTAGGAAACCATTCCAATGGGATAGATATCTCTCTTCCATCTTCTAATAAAATAATGAATTTATCTTCTGTAAATGAAATATCTACTGCTGTTTTTGATTTATTTGCTGTTAAAATACTCATACCATTTATTAATTAAATATTCTAAATTTTCTTCAACTAATTTACGCATTTCTAACATTTCCAATGCTTTGAATCTTCTTGTATAAATTAATTCTAAAGGTTCAAGATTAAACTTTGCCGTTTTATTATCTTTTTCTATATGTATATGAACAGGTAAGTGGTCATTTGCATAAAAGAATAATCTGTATCCTTTTTTTCGCAATATAGTCGGCATGTTTTAAACTATTAAAGAGACAAATATAAGGTTATATAAAAGAAAAATTAGTTATAAAAACTATATTTTAATACATTTGTATTTGTTAAATGAAGAAATAAGTAAAGATTTATCGCTTTAAACTAATTGTTCATTTTTGAGAAATTGTGATTCGTAAAGTTTAGAATAATTTCCCTCTGGTAATTTTAATAATTCTTCGTGAGAGCCCATCTCTAAAATTTGACCGTCTTTCATCACAATAATTTTATCTGCATTTTTTATAGTGGTGAGTCTATGTGCAATTACTATTGACGTTTTGTTTTGTGTAATATTTTGTATCGCTTTTTGTATTAATTCTTCTGAGTAGGTATCTATAGAAGATGTTGCTTCATCCAAAACTAATATATCTGGATTAGAAATATACGCTCTTAAAAATGCTATTAACTGTTTTTGACCTGCTGATAGCATTACCCCTCTTTCTCTCACATCATAATTATATTTTTCTGGCAAGGATTCTATGAATTCGTGAACTTCTATTTTTTTGGCGGCTTCAATAATTTTTTCTAACGAAATAGAATCATCAAACAATCTAATATTATTTAATATAGTATCTGAAAATAAAAAAACATCTTGTAGAACAATGGCAATTCTTTCTCTTAAATTAGATAATCTATAGTCCCTGATTGAAGTGCCATCTATTAAAATGTCTCCTTTTTGAAATTCATAAAAACGACAAAGTAAATTTATAATGGTAGTTTTTCCAGAGCCTGTTGCTCCAACTATAGCAATCGTTTCTCCTTTATTAATTTTAAAGGATACATCTTTTAAAACTTTTTCTTCAGATACATAGGAAAACTGCACATTTTTAAATTCTATCACTCCATTCACCTTTTCTTTAACTAAAGTTCCTTCATCTTTGATTACACTATCAGTTTCTAATATTTCAAAAATCCTATCACTCGCAACCATTCCCATTTGCAATACATTAAATTTATCTGCGATATGCCACAGAGGTCTAAATAGCATTTGAGAAAGTTGTATGAATAGAAAAATAACCCCTAAAGTAATACCACTTTCTTGAATAATTTGCCCTCCTCCATACCAAACGAGTAGCCCAATTGCAATGGAAGAAGAAATCTCTGCGATTGGAAAAAATATAGAGTTATACCAAACCGTTTTCAACCAAGCTTTCCTATGTTTATTATTGATTTTTATAAAATTCTTGTATTCTGTATCCTCTCGAGTAAAGAGCTGTACTATTTTCATTCCACTGATTCGTTCTTGAATAAATGTGTTAATATTAGCTACCTCCTTCCGTACTTCGCTAAATGCCTTTTTCATATTTTTTTGAAAAACACGAGTGGCATAAATCAAAATGGGTAAAATACTTATAACTACGATAGACAATTGCCAATCTGTATAAAACATAATTCCTAAAATAAAAAGCATCTTCAGGACATCTGCTATTATCATAAATAATCCTTGACTAAAAATACTCGCTATGGTTTCCATATCATTAACAACACGAGTTACAATTCTACCAACAGCGTAATTATCAAAGTAAGACATTTTAAATTTCATCATTTTTTCAAAGAGTTTAACTCTTATATCTTTTACCACATTTTGTCCTAAAAGATTTGCATAAAAAATGAATAAAAATTGAAAAATAACTTCTAATAACAATGTGCTAAACATAATTGTTACAAAAAGTACCAGTCCGTTATAATTGCGAGGGACAATATAAGTATCAACTACTATTTTTAAAAGATAGGGCGTAAGTGTGGAAAAAACAGATAGCAAGATTGAGGCAATCATTACAAAATAAAAAATCCCTTTGTACGGTTTTAAGAAAACCATTAGCTTTCTAAATAACTTTAAATCAAATATTTTGCTCTGTGCTTTAGTATTTTCTTTACTCATCAATTGTTATATTTTTTGGATATCTTATTTCTGTCAAATATAATCCTTCTGCAGGAACTGAGAACCCAGCTTTGCTTCTATCTTTAGATTTAATTACTTCGTGCATCCATTCGCAATTCTTTTTTCCTAAACCTATTTCAATCATACTTCCCGCTATCGCCCTTACCATATTTCGCAAAAAACGATTTGCCGTAATTGTAAATACATACCCTACTTCCGTTCTTTTCCATTTGGCATATTTAATAGTACATAAAAACGTTTTCACATCTGTATTAGTTTTTGAAAAACACTCAAAGTCGTTGTACTTAAATAATATTTTTGCCGCACGATTCATCTTTTTTATATCCAATGGAGTATAGTAAAAATACCCTTGCCCATTCCAAAACGGATTTTTTTTAGTGATAATATGATATTCATAAGTCCTATCTAAAGCATCAAATCGTGCATGTGCAGTATCTTCTACCCTAACTATGCTATCAATCGCAATACTTGCAGGCAAATACGAATTTAACTTATATACAATATCTGATGTATCCCCTATTGCTTTCGTCACATCAAAATGCGCTATCATTTCTTTCGCATGCACTCCCTTATCAGTTCTTCCTGCCCCCAGTATGCTTATTTTTTCTTTTAAAATAAGGGTCATTGCCTCTTCTAGAGTAGATTGAATACTTACACCATTGGGTTGTGTTTGCCAACCATGATAAGCACTTCCGTTATAAGTTAATTTAATAAAATACCGCAATAGATTTTTAAAAACGCAAAGGTATTTAATTTTTGGGGAACTAAAAAAATTGTATTTTAGCGTAATCAACAAATATTTTAAAAGACATGGAAAATAAAATTCAAGTAACTTCATCTTATAATTACAGAAAAGAATATATAGTTGTAATTAATTCAAAATCAAAGTAGTTAATCTATTGCAAAAAGTAGTTCCTAAACGCAAAAGCCCCGCCATTGGCGGGGCTTTATATTTGCACCTATTTATAGATATTTAGTAAATTCTCTTAATTTTTATAAAAAACGAATATTGAACTAAAAATAATAGTATTTTTGTCTTTGAAAATGAAACGACTTCTATCCTTATTATTTATTGTCTTCTGTTTCTTTTTAAGGGCTCAAAACCCAAAGAATGAAGTGAGTGCAGTGGTAGTTAATGCGACTACGGAAGCGCCTATAAAAAATGTATTTATATTAAATCTCAATAAAATTCAAAGCGTTACAAGCGATGCAAAGGGTAATTTTACTATTGCGGTAGAATTAAGTGATACGCTTTATCTTTCTTACCTAGGTTATAAGTCCATAAAGGTTCCCATTACTAGTGATATGATGCGCTTTAAGGGGTCAAAAATAGTTCTTACTGAAATATCATTAGCCTTAGAAAAGAAAGACCCATTTATTGATTTAACGGGGGAAATAAATATTGATATCAATAAGTCATTCTACAATCCCAACAGACGATTTTCTATCATTGGAGCTTCAAATTATGGATATGAAAATAGCAATAGTTCAAGAAGACGAATTTCCTCTATTTTTGACGTGATGAACAATCCCTTTAATCCTATCTACAAGAATATACAAGATAGATTGTTACTTCAAAAAATAAGAAAAGCCAGATTAGATAAAGAAATAAGTGGCTTTTTGGTAAACAAATTTGATAGAGAGCTTATTTCCTCTTTACTATCTAATGACAAAATTACAATTAGGAAAACATTAATAGATTGTAATTATTCTACAATATTTATTGATACTGCAAACGATTTTCAGATTCTAGAAGCCATTGGAAATTGTTATGAGGAATTTAAAATTCTAAACATGAAACTTCAATGACTGAAGAATTCATTGCGGCAAGTCTAACACATAGAATTTCAAAAGTAGAATGCGAACAGATTGCAGATTTTCTGATTTCATCAAATAAAGACCTCACTTTTCTTCTAAAATTAATTACTTCAGATAAAGATTCAAAAGAAACTATTTATGGTTGTTGGTTACTAGATAAAATTACTGTAAAGTATCCATCTATGGTCTTACCACATTTATCATTTTTATTAGCACACAAAATGTTTTTTGAAAATGAAAGTAAAAAAAGACCTTTTTACAAAATCATATATTTAATATGTGTTAAACATTTAGTTGAAATACCAGAAAAAGAACAAAAGTTAATAATTGAATTTTGTTTTGATGTTCTAATTTCTAATAGTGCTGTGGCATCTAAAGCTTTTGCTATAAAAACTTTAGATTTATTAGGTAACTACCATCCTTGGATATACGATAATTTAATTGGTATCCTTCAAAAAGACATTGAAAACTCTAGCGCTGGATTTCAAAGTATTGCAAAAAAAATTATAAAGAAAAACGCTATGCCTCTCCAGTAGGTCCAAAATTTAGAGGAATAGACGGAGGGGTCTCAGGAAGACTAATTTCCCCATTTACTTTCTCAAATCTTGTGATATTATCTTGTAATGCTTTATTAAATCTCTTCGCATGCTCTGGAGTTAAGATAATTCTAGATTTCACTTTTGCCTTTGCATTTCCCGGCATTATAGTTACAAAATCTACAATAAACTCAGATGCAGAATGATTAATTATGGCTAAATTTGAATAAGTCCCTTGAGAAGTTTCCTCACTTATTTCTATATTTAACTTTTGATCTTTGGGCTTTTCATTCATAGGTTAGTCAATTTCAACACTTTCTTCTTCCGTTTCTTTTTTGGCAACCATTTCATCATATTCTTCTTTTGAACCTACCAATAAAGAGGATATATTCTTCATTCCTGTTCCTGCAGGGATTCTCTGCCCTACAATAACATTTTCTTTTAATCCTTCTAATGTATCTACTTTAGCACTAATTGCTGCTTCATTAAGGATTTTTGTAGTTTCCTGGAAAGAAGCTGCAGAAACAAATGATTTCGTCTGTAATGAAGATCTGGTAATCCCTTGCAATTCTTGAATAGCTATTGCTGGCACAGTATCTCTAGTAACCATCAGTGCTTTTCCTTCATTCTTTAATGCAGAATTCTCATTTCTTTCTTCGTGAGTGGTAATAATTTCTCCAACCTTATATAGAGTTGAATCCCCAGCTTCTTCAACGAATTTCTTTCCAAATAAATTATTATTTTGCTCAATGAAATCTACTTTATGAATAAGTTGGTTTTCTAAAAACATAGTATCTCCAGGATCTACTATTTTAACTTTTCGCATCATTTGTCTAACAATTACTTCAAAGTGTTTATCATTGATTTTCACCCCTTGTAAACGATATACTTCTTGTATTTCATTTACTAAATATTGTTGAACTGCAGATACTCCTTTTATTCTTAAAATATCTAAAGGCACAATTACTCCTTCTGATAATGGCATCCCTGCTTTTATAAAGTCATTTTCTTGAACTAAAATTTGATTAGATAATTTCACTAAATATACCTTTTTGTCACCAAATTTTGATTCTACAATTATCTCACGACTACCTCTTTTAATATTTCCAAATGAAACCGCTCCATCAATTTCAGATACAACCGCAGGATTTGATGTATTTCTTGCCTCAAATAGTTCTGTAACTCTAGGAAGACCTCCTGTAATATCCGCTGATTTTGAAGTTTTTCTTGGTATTTTTACTAAAATTTTTCCTTGTTCTATCTTCTGATCATCATCTACCATCAAATATGCTCCAACAGGTAAATTATAAGAACGCAACGTGTTTCCTTTGTCATCTACAATAAGTAAGGCTGGAATCATTTTTTTATTTTTAGATTCTACTATTACTTTTTGCTTAAACCCAGTTTGATCATCAATTTCAATCTGGTAATTTGTTCCTTGTTCAAGACTATCATAAACGACTTTTCCTTTAAACTCAGAAATAATCACCCCATTAAATGCATCCCATTGACAAATAACTTCTCCTTTTTTAACATCATCCCCATTTTCTATAAATAGAGAAGAACCATAAGGAATATGATGAGTATTTAATACTGCTTTTGTACTCTTGTCTCTTACTTTAAGTTCTGCTGTTCTAGAAATTACAATATTTACTTCTTTATCATCCGCATCCTTACCCATTACAGTATTCAAATGTTCAATCTCAACAAAACCATCGTATTTAATAATAATTTTATTTTCTTGAGAAATATTACCCGCTACCCCTCCAACGTGGAAAGTTCTTAATGTAAGCTGTGTACCTGGTTCCCCAATAGATTGTGCTGCAACTACTCCTACGGCATCCCCAATTTGAGCCATTTTTCCTGTAGCTAAATTTCTTCCATAACAAAGTGAACAAATACCCTTTTTAGCTTCACAATTAAGGGCTGATCTAACCTCAATTTCGTCAATAGAAGTTTGATTTATTCTCTCTGCAATATCTTCTGTAATCTCTTGATTTTCCTTTACTATAATCTCTCCAGATTCTGGATCTTTTACGTCATTTAGAGACACTCGACCTAAAATCCTTTCACCAATTTTTTCAATGATATCTTCATTCTTCTTAAGATGAGAAACTTTAATCCCTCTCAAAGTACTACAGTCATGCTCATTTACAATTACATCTTGAGAAACATCAACTAATCTACGAGTAAGATATCCCGCATCCGCTGTTTTAAGTGCCGTATCCGCCAATCCTTTTCTTGCACCGTGTGTAGAAATAAAATACTCAAGAATAGAAAGTCCTTCTTTAAAGTTTGATAAAATAGGATTTTCAATGGTGTCTTCCCCAATGGTATTTGATTTTTTAGGTTTATTCATTAACCCTCTCATCCCTGTCAATTGTCTAATTTGTTCCTCAGAACCTCTCGCCCCAGAATCCAACATCATGTAAACAGAATTAAACCCTTGTTGGTCTTCACTAATTCCTTTCATTGCCAATTTTGTAAGGCTTAAATTTGTAGAGGTCCACGTATCAATTATTTGATTATATCTCTCTTTATTAGTTATTAATCCTATATTATAATTAGCCGTAATTGCTTCAACTTTTTTGTTTGTTTCGCTTATAATGTTTTGTTTTTCAGCAGGTATAATTATATCTCCTAAACTGAAAGATAAACCTCCCTGAAAAGCAAACTTATATCCCATATCTTTAATTTTATCTAAAAATTTGGCAGTTTCTGGAATACTTGTCTTTTTAAGAATTAAACCAATCGTTTCTCTAAGTTCCTTTTTATTTAAAACTTTATTTATATAACCTACTTTAGCAGGAACTACTTCATTAAATATGACTCTTCCAACAGTAGTTTCAATAATTTCATAAGAAGTTGTCCCGTCTTCTGCTGTGTTTTTAATTCTAATCTTAATGATAGCATTAATATCTGCTTTCTTTTCATTATAAGCAATATTAACTTCTTCGGCAGAATAAAACACCAAGCCCTCCCCTTTTACTGGAGTCTTTTTGGTAGACTTTCTTCCCTTTGTCATATAGTACAATCCTAATACCATATCCTGAGAGGGTACAGTTATAGGAGAACCATTAGCTGGATTAAGTATATTATGAGAAGCTAACATTAATAATTGGGCTTCTAAAATAGCTTCTGTGCCTAAAGGTAAATGAACCGCCATTTGATCTCCATCAAAATCTGCATTAAAAGCGGTACAAACTAAGGGGTGTAACTGTATTGCTTTTCCTTCTATTAGTTTTGGTTGAAATGCTTGAATCCCTAATCTGTGAAGAGTGGGGGCCCTATTCAATAATACAGGGTGTCCTTTTAATATATTTTCTAATATATCCCAAACTACAGGTTCTTTTTTCTCAATAATTTTTTTAGCGGACTTAACTGTTTTAACAATTCCTCTGTCAATTAATTTTCTAATTACAAATGTTTTATATAACTCAACTGCCATATCTTTTGGCAATCCACATTCGTATAGTTTTAGATTTGGACCCACAACGATTACAGAACGTGCAGAATAATCAACCCTTTTTCCTAAAAGGTTTTGTCTAAATCGTCCTTGTTTTCCTTTTAATACATCTGATAAAGATTTTAAAGGTCTATTTGCATCTGTTTTTACTGCAGATGATTTTCTGGTATTATCAAATAAAGAATCTACCGACTCCTGTAGCATCCTTTTTTCATTTCTAAGAATAACCTCAGGAGCTTTTATATCCATCAATCTTTTCAGACGGTTGTTTCTAATAATAACTCTTCTGTATAAGTCATTTAAATCTGAAGAAGCAAATCTACCCCCATCTAACGGAACTAATGGTCTAAGCTCGGGTGGAATGACAGGCAATACTTTCATAATCATCCACTCAGGCTTATTCTCTCTATTAGCTTTGTTAGAATTTCTAAACATTTCTACTACCTGAAGCCTTTTTATTGCATCATTTTTTCTTTGTTTAGAAGTCTCCGTATTTATCTTATGCCTAAGTTCGTTTGCTAATTCATCTAATTCAATTCTTGACAATAAATCTATTAAACAATCAGTTCCCATTTTTGCAATAAATTTATTAGGGTCTGTATCTTCTAATAAGCTATTATCTTCTGGAAGAGTCTCTAAAATATTTAGATATTCTTCTTCCGTTAAAAAATCCATTTTATTTAATTCTTCGCCTTCAGAATTTTTTGCCAATCCGGGTTGAATTACTACATACCGTTCATAGTAAATAATCATATCTAATCTCTTAGACGGAAGGCCTAATAGATATCCAATTTTATTTGGTAACGATCTAAAATACCATATGTGAGCTACTGGAATTACTAAATTTATATGACCTACACGATCTCTCCTTACTCTTTTTTCTGTAACCTCTACCCCGCATCTATCGCATACTACTCCTTTATATCTAATTCTTTTATATTTTCCACAAGCACATTCATAATCCTTTACAGGACCAAAAATTCTTTCACAAAATAATCCGTCTTTTTCTGGCTTATGAGTTCTATAGTTAATTGTTTCTGGTTTTAAAACTTCTCCATTAGAATTTTTTAAAATCACCTCTGGTGAAGCTAAACCAATAGATATTTTATTAAAGTTTATTTCTGATTTAGAATTTTTGTACATAGTATGTTTTTATTAATTAAAATATTTATTTTATTCTTCTAAACGAATATCTAATCCAAGTCCTTTTAATTCATGCATTAAAACATTAAAAGATTCAGGAATCCCTGATTTTAATAATGGCTCGCCTTTTACAATGTGTTCGTATGCTTTTGCTCTACCTAAGATATCATCTGATTTAACAGTTAATATTTCTTGTAATGTTTTAGATGCTCCATACGCTTCTAATGCCCAAACTTCCATTTCTCCAAATCTTTGCCCTCCTAATTGAGACTTTCCTCCTAAAGGTTGTTGAGTTATTAAAGAATAAGGACCAATAGATCTCGCATGCATTTTATCTTCTACCATATGGCCTAATTTAAGCATATATATAATCCCTACAGTTGCAGGTTGATCAAATCTTTCTCCTGTCCCTCCATCATATAGATATGTATGACCAAATCTTGGAAGTGACGCTTGATCTGTTAATTCGTTAATTTGATCTAAAGTTGCTCCATCAAAAATTGAAGTAGCTACTTTTTTATTTAATTTTTGCGCTGCCCAACCAAGTACAGTTTCATATATCTGTCCAATATTCATTCTAGAAGGTACTCCCAGTGGATTTAACACAATATCTAAGGGTGTCCCATCTTCTAAAAATGGCATTTCTTCTTCTCTAACTATTCTTGCGACAATACCTTTATTTCCATGTCTTCCCGCCATCTTATCCCCTACTTTCAATTTACGTTTTTTAGCAATGTAAACTTTTGCTAATTTTTTAACGCCAGTAGGTAATTCATCCCCAACACTAATTGTAAATTTTTCTCTCCTTAGGTTCCCTTGAATATCACTTTCTTTTATTCTATAATTGTGTAATATTTCAGATATTGTTTTATTTACCTCACTATCTGTTGTCCAATTTTCATAAAGCAGATTCGTAAAACTTTCAAAAGCAGCAAGCGATTTTAAAGTAAATTTCTTGCCTTTTGGAAATATTTCTTCTCCTAATTCATTAAACACTCCTTTAGAAGTTTTTCCATTTAGGACTGCGTTTAATTTATCTACAAGTGTTTTTCTTAATTCATCACTTTTTTCCTTATACTTTAGCTCTACTTCTTTAAGTTCTTCTTTTTCTAAAGTTCTTCCTTTTTTATCCTTTATTTTTCTTGAAAATATTTTTTTGTCAATAACGATTCCATGCATTGATGGTGGAGCTTTTAAAGAAACATCTTTGACATCTCCAGCTTTATCTCCAAAAATAGCTCGTAATAATTTTTCTTCAGGAGTTGGATCTGATTCTCCTTTAGGAACTATTTTACCTATAAGAATATCCCCAGCATTTACCTCAGTTCCCACACGTATCATTCCATTTTCATCCAAATTTTTAGTCGCCTCTTCACTTACATTTGGTATGTCATTTGTAAGTTCTTCAGAACCTAATTTTGTATCTCTTATATCAATTGAGAATTCCTCAATATGTATAGAAGTAAATACATCATCTTGAACTACTTTCTCCGAGATAACAATTGCATCCTCAAAGTTATACCCTTTCCAAGGCATAAATGCAACTTTTAAGTTTCTACCCAATGCTAATTCCCCTTTTGAAGTGGCATATCCTTCACACAATACTTGATTCTTTTTAACTTTATCTCCTTTAACAACAATAGGTTTTAAGTTAATACATGTTCCTTGGTTTGTTCTTTGGAATTTAGTTAGACTATATGTTTTAACATTTGTGTCAAAGCTTATTAATTCCTCTTTTTCTCCTCTTTCATATTCAATGACTATCTCTGTTGAATCTACATATTTTACAGTTCCTTTTCCTTCAGCATTTATCAAAATATTAGAATCTGCTGCAACACGTTTTTCTAATCCTGTACCTACAATAGGTGCTTCTGGGCGAAGCAGAGGAACAGATTGACGCATCATGTTTGATCCCATAAGAACCCTGTTTGCATCATCATGCTCCAAAAATGGAATTAAACTTGCTGAAATAGAGGAAATTTGATTTGGTGCTACATCCACATAATCTAAATCTTTTGGAGTAACTACTGGTAAATCACCGATTGACCTAGCCATCATTTTTTCATCTTTAATATTCCCCGCGTCATCGTATGATATATTCGTATGAGAAATATTTTTCCCTTCTTCTTCTTCTGCTGATAAATAAATAATTTTACTCAAATCAATTTTACCATCTTTCACTTCTCTATAAGGAGTTTCAATAAACCCTAAATTGTTTACTTTAGCATAAACAGACAAAGATGAAATAAGACCAATATTTGGTCCTTCTGGAGTTTCTATTGGACATAATCTTCCATAATGTGTGTAATGCACATCCCTAACCTCAAATCCTGCTCTTTCTCTTGACAAACCTCCTGGTCCTAATGCCGATAGTCTTCTCTTATGAGTTATTTCTGCTAATGGATTGGTTTGATCCATAAATTGAGAAAGCTGATGCGTTCCAAAAAAACTATTTATAACAGAAGATAAAGTTTTCGCATTTATCAAATCTATAGGCGTGAAAACTTCATTGTCTCTAACGTTCATTCGTTCTTTTATGGTTCTTGCCATACGAGATAATCCCACTCCAAATTGACCTGACAACTGCTCTCCTACAGTTCTAACTCTTCTATTTGATAAATGGTCTATATCATCAACTTCTGTTTTAGAATTAATTAATTCTATTAAATGTTTGATGATAGTTACAATGTCTTTTTGAGTTAAAACTTGTTTATCTATATCAATATCAAGATTCAACTTATTATTCATTCTATACCTCCCAACATTTCCTAAACTATATCGTTGCTCTGAAAAGAATAGTTTTTCTATAATTCCTCTTGCTGTTTCTTCATCTGGTGGATCCGTACTTCTCAATTGGCGATAGATATATTCCATCGCTTCTTTTTCAGAATTTGTTGGATCTTTTTGTAATGTATTATAAATTATAGCATAATCAGAATCGTATTCTTCGTTTTTGTGTAAGAATATAGTTTTTGATCCTGACTCAATAATTTTGTCTATATGATCTTTTTCTACAATTGTATCTCTTTCAATTATAATCTCATGTCTTTCTATAGGAGTAAGTTCTCCAGTATCTTCATCTACAAAATCCTCATACCATGTTTTTAAGACTCTTACCGCTAGTTTTCTGCCTATATATTTTTTTAAATTAGATTTATTAACTTTTACTTCTTCAGCTAAATTAAAAATTTCTAAAATATCCTTATCTCTCTCAAATCCTATAGCTCTAAATAGTGTAGTTACAGGTAATTTTTTCTTTCTATCAATGTAAGCATACATGATATTGTTAATGTCTGTCGCAAATTCTATCCATGAACCTTTAAAAGGGATTACTCTGGCTGAATAAAGTTTGGTGCCATTTGCGTGAAAAGATTGACTAAAGAATAAACCGGGTGATCTGTGCAATTGAGAAACTACAACTCTTTCTGCTCCATTTATGATAAACGAGCCATTGTGAGTCATATATGGCATATAACCTAAAAAAACGTCTTGAATAATGGTTTCAAAATCATCTTGGTCTTTATTATTACACGATAATTTTAATCTTGCTTTTAAGGGTGCAGCATAAGTTAACCCTCTTTCAATACATTCTTTAATACTATATCTTGGTGTATCTACAAAATAATCTATAAATTCTAATAAAAATTGATTTCTAGAATCAGATATAGGAAAGTTTTCCATAAAGGTTTTATAAAGACCTTCATTTTTCCGATCACTGGCTTTTGTTTCTAATTGAAAAAAATCCTTAAATGATTTTATTTGTATATCAAGAAAATTTGGGTATTGAGGTATGTTTTTTTTGGTAGAAAAATTTATTCTATCATTTGATTCTTTGAGCATTAAAAATAGATTTATTAATTAAAAAATTACAAAACTAATGAGTTCATCTTTACTTAAAAGATGAACTCATTTATAAATTAAAAGAGTTAAATAATACTATTATTTCAACTCAACTTCAGCGCCTGCTTCTTCTAAAGATGTTTTTATGCTATTAGCTTCATCTTTAGCAACTCCTTCTTTTAATGTATTAGGAGCTCCATCTACTAAATCTTTTGCTTCTTTTAATCCTAATCCTGTAAGTTCTTTAACAAGTTTTACTATTGCTAATTTTGAACCTCCGGGTGATTTTAATATCACATCAAATTCGGTTTTTTCTTCAGCTGCTGCTCCACCATCTGCTGCAGGACCTGCTGCCACAACTGCTGCCGCTGCTGCTGGTTCTATACCATATTCTTCTTTAAGAATATCTGCTAGTTCATTAACTTCCTTAACGCTTAAATTTACTAAATTTTCTGCGAATTCTTTTAAATTTGTCATTTCTACTTTTTTTTATTATTTTATTTTATATATCCTTTATTAGTGCGTAACCTAAAACTATTAACTGGCTCTTTCTGATAATGTTTTCACAATACCTGCCAATTTATTTTTACCTGACTGTAATGAATTAATAACATTCTTAGCAGGCGATTGTAAGAGTAATATAACATCTCCTATCAATTCCTCTTTTGACTTCAACATTGAGAGCATTTCTAATTGCTCATCTCCAATATAAATCTCATCATTTATATAAGCCCCTTTTAAAATAGGCTTGTCTGATTTTTTACGATACTCTTTTATTAATTTTGCTGGCGCATTTCCTGTACCAGAAAACATAATTGAAGTATTTCCTTTTAAAACATCTTTTAACTCTTTATACTTTTCTGCTTCAACCGAATCCATAGCTTTCTCTAAGAAAGTGTTCTTAACAACATTTATTTCAATATTTTGTTTAAAACATCTTTTTCTTAAAGCAAAAGTTTCTACAGAATTTAAACCCTCTATATTTACCAAATAAAAAATAGGATTATCTTTAATTTTTTCAGTAAGTATATTAATTGCTTCTTGCTTTTCTGCTCTTGTCATTTTTTACTATTTTTTAAAACGATTTTAAATCTATACTTATGCTTGGACTCATTGTACTAGACATGAATACATTTTTAATATATGTTCCTTTAAGATGTGAGGGCTTTAATCTCACTATTGTTTTAAGAAACTCCATTGCATTTTCGTAAATTTTTTCTGGAGTAAAAGATACCTTTCCAATAGAAGCATGAATTATTCCTGTCTTATCTACTTTAAAATCAATCTTTCCTGCTTTTACTTCTTCTATTGCTTTCTTTATATCTTGAGTTACTGTCCCTGTTTTAGGATTTGGCATTAACCCTCTAGGTCCTAAAACTTTTCCAAGGGGTCCTAATTTTATCATTACTGAAGGCATAGTAATAATTACATCTACATCCGTCCAACCTTCTTTTATTTTTTGTAAATACTCATCTAATCCAATATAATCAGCTCCAGCTTCTTTTGCCTCAGCTTCTTTTTCTGGCGTAACTAAAGCTAACACTTTAAGATCTTTTCCTGTACCATTTGGAAGTTTTACAGAACCTCTAATCATTTCATTTGACTTACGAGGATCTACACCCAAACTTAGTGCTAAATCAATTGAAGAATCAAATTTTGTAAAAGTAACCTCTTTAATCAATGCTGATGCAGAATTTAAGTCGTAATTCTTATTGCTTTCTATTTTGCTTTTTGCCTCCTTTTGGTTCTTTGTAATTTTTGCCATTTTAGTAATCTTTAATAAATTATTATGAATCTGAAGAAATTTCTCCTGATACTTTTAATCCCATTGAACGTGCAGTTCCTGCTACCATTTTCATTGCAGACTCTATAGTAAAAGCATTTAAATCATTCATTTTGTTTTCAGCTATTGCTTTTACTTGCTCAGCTGTTACAGTAGCTACTTTTTTTCTATTCGGCTCCCCAGAACCTTTTTTAATTTTAGCTGCCTCTAAAAGTTGTACTACTGCAGCTGGAGTTTTAATCACAAAATCAAAAGACTTATCTGCATATACAGTGATTGCAACAGGCAGTAATTTCCCTTGATTATCTTGTGTTCGTGCATTAAATTGCTTACAAAACTCCATAATATTCACCCCAGCAGCTCCTAAAGCAGGACCTAATGGAGGAGAAGGATTTGCTGCTCCACCTCTAACTTGAACTTTAATTTTCTTAAATATTTCTTTTGCCATTTTTTAAATATTTATATTTTTTCAACTTGCATATAACTAAGTTCTAAAGGAGTTTTTCTACCAAATATCTTCACAATCACCTCTAACTTTTGTTTTTCTTGATTTACTTTTTCTATTGAGCCATTAAATCCATTAAATGGACCATCAATAACTTTTATTGTTTCTCCAACCAAAAACGGAATCTGATCATACGTCTTGTTCATAGAGAATTTATCTTCTTGACCTAACATTCTAACTACTTCTGATTCTCTCAATGGTATAGGATCCCCTCCTTTTGTCTCTCCCAAAAAGCCAATTACATTAGGGGTCATTTTAATTACATGTAAAATTTCACCTCTTAAATCTGCTTTTATCATTATATAACCCGGAAAAAAAATTCTATCTTTATTTATTTTCTTTCCTTTTCTTATCTGTATTACTTTTTCTGTAGGTATTAATATATTTTCTACCTGTGATTCAAAGCCCGCTCTACCTATTTCGCTTTGTATATACTCTTTTGTTTTTTTTTCCTTTCCGCTAACTGACTTAACTACATACCATTTAAAATCCTCTGCACTCATTATTTTCTTTAAATCCTTTTTTTAGGTCCTACAATATTAAGTCAAAATACAAACGAATTAATCTAGATAAAATCGTGTCAATTCCCCAAATTATTAGAGAAAAAACAACACTAAAAACTAGAACAATTACCACCATATTCTGCAAATTATTTCGCTGAGGCCAGGTAATATTGTTTTTTAATTCTTCGAACGATTCTTTTATATAAGTAAACATATTTTAATCTACTAAAAGCACGGGTTGAGAGACTCGAACTCCCGACACCTGGTTTTGGAGACCAGTGCTCTACCAACTGAGCTAAACCCGTAAATCATATTAATTATTATAAAAATAAAAACATGAAAGGTTGGTTACTTTAAGCACTGTTAATTAAAAATTTCTAAATTAATTTTTAATCTAATATCTCAGTTACTTGACCAGCACCTACAGTTCTACCTCCTTCTCTAATTGCAAAACGAAGTCCTTTACTCAATGCAATTGTTTGAATAAGCTCCACTGTTATTGTTAAGTTATCACCTGGCATAACCATTTCAACACCATCAGGCAAAGATATGTTTCCAGTGACATCAGTAGTTCTTACATAAAATTGAGGACGGTAATTATTATGGAAAGGTGTATGACGACCTCCTTCCTCTTTTTTAAGAATATATACTTCTGCTTTAAACTTTTTATGTGGAGTTACAGAACCTGTCTTACAAATAACCATCCCTCTTTTTATTTCTGTTTTTTCAATACCTCTTAATAAAATACCTACGTTATCTCCAGCTTCTCCTCTATCTAATATTTTACGGAACATCTCTACTCCAGTAATTGTAGATTTCATTTTTTCTGCGCCCATTCCTATAATATCAACTTCATCATTGGTATTAGCAACTCCTGTTTCTATACGACCTGTAGCTACAGTTCCTCTACCTGTAATAGAGAATACATCTTCTACTGGCATTAAAAAGTCTTTATCTATATCTCTTTTTGGAAGCTCAATCCATGCATCAACAGATTCCATTAATTTCATTACAGTATCAACCCATTTTTGTTCTCCGTTAAGAGCACCAAGAGCTGAACCTAAAATTACTGGTGTATTATCTCCGTCATATTCATAAAAAGAAAGTAATTCTCTTACTTCCATTTCTACAAGCTCTAACAATTCATTGTCATCAACCATATCTGCTTTATTTAAAAAGACAACTATACGAGGGACACCTACTTGACGACCTAAAAGAATATGCTCTCTTGTTTGAGGCATGGGACCGTCAGTAGCAGCTACAACTAAAATAGCGCCATCCATCTGAGCCGCACCCGTTACCATGTTCTTTACGTAGTCCGCGTGACCTGGACAATCCACATGCGCATAATGTCGCTCTTTTGTTTGATATTCAACGTGTGAAGTGTTAATCGTAATACCTCTTTCTTTTTCTTCAGGTGCATTATCAATTTGATCAAAACTTCTAGATTCAGAAAGTCCAGCATTTGCAAGAACAGTTGTAATTGCTGCTGTTAATGTTGTTTTTCCATGATCAACGTGCCCAATAGTTCCTATATTTAGGTGGGGTTTAGATCTATCAAAATTTTCTTTAGCCATAATTTATTTATTAAGTTTATTTTTTTTAAGGGTGCAAATATAATATTATTTTATTTTTTAATGATTATTTTTTACTTTTTTTAAACGTATTTTTATTTTTTAAGATTTCTAACTCAATCATAAATTTTGAAAATGTAAAAGCATTTTCCTGAATGCAATATATCTGTGACTTATTTTATTTTTTTCTTCTCTTGACATTTCTGCAAAACTCCTATCACAATTCTCTGGCATAAAAATGCTATCATACCCAAATCCTTTTTCACCTTGTGGTTGATGTAGTATAGTTCCTTTCACAATCCCCTCAAAAAAATAACTTTTAGTTCCAATACATAATACTATTACCGTTCTAAATTGTGCATCCCTATTTACTTGCCCCTCCAATTCATTCAATACTTTTAAAATATTTTTTTCATTGTCTCGCTCATTTCCTGCATAGCGCGCAGAATAAATCCCTGGGGCACCCTTTAAAAAATCAATTTCCAATCCTGTGTCATCTGCAAAACAATCGTAATTATATTTTTTCTTTACATAATCCGCTTTAATCAGCGCATTTTCTTTAAGTGTTATTCCTGTTTCTTCTATATCTTCTGTGCATTTAATGTCAGTTAGAGAAATTAGCCTATACCCTTTTGGAAAAAGAGATTGAATTTCTTTTAATTTATTGTCATTATGTGTTGCAAATACCAATTCCATTTTTTTAGTGATGATAGGGGTGGCCGTTAATAATTGTAAATGCTCTATATAATTGTTCTAAGAAAAATAGGCGTATCATTTGATGAGAAAAAGTCATCTTTGAAAAAGAAATGCACTGTTGTGTTTTTAAGAGAAAAGATTCTGAAACTCCATAAGCACCTCCTATGACAAAAACGATGTTTTTTATTGAAATACTTTGCTTTCCCTCTATAAAATGGGCAAAATCTACAGACGTCATTTCTTTCCCTCTTTCGTCTAAAAGAATCACATTATCTGTTGCTTTTATGTGTTTTAAAAGTAGAGAGGTGTCTTGTTTTTTTCTGTGTGCTAAAGATTGTTTAATCGATGTTTTAGCATCTGGGATTACTACTAATTCAAAAGTGGTATAATAATTTAACTTTTCAATATACTCTTGGATGAGCGAGCTCAAATGAGCATTTTTAGTTTTCCCTAAACAAATAAGTTTACAATGCATTACTATCTATGGATTTTAAATTTCAAACTTTACAAAATATTCCTAAAAAGAAAGTTTTATTATTTACTCATTGTACTTAAATTTTTCTGCAATTCTCCTTTAAGGTTCAAATATTCTATATTACTACTATCATATGATAAAATACTATCTACATCCATAAGTGCTAATGTTAGATATTGAGGGCTTTTAAATTGCATCCCTGCGGCGGCTCTTATTTTAACTCTTTCTTTAAAGGCACTTAGTCGCACCTCCGATTTATAAATAATATTCCTTGAGTTTAAAATTGAATCAAAATCATTCACTGCACTCACATAATCTTGAGCTTGCGTATTTATTATGCCTCTAAAAAGATAAAAAAT
The DNA here is from genome assembly GCA_023558315.1 of Flavobacteriaceae bacterium. Classification (GTDB taxonomy): domain Bacteria; phylum Bacteroidota; class Bacteroidia; order Flavobacteriales; family Flavobacteriaceae; genus JAMJVX01. The sequence continues at coordinate 3,016 of JAMJVX010000062.1, read as the reverse complement.
GGGTTCGTTTTTCTTGATATTAATCGCACTTGTATAAAAATCTATCATTTCCTTAGTATAGTTTGGATCATTCATATCTTTTTTGGATTGATAGAGATTATGCATAAACTCCCAAGTGCCATGCACATAGTAGTCTTCTTTCCCTTTTTTAATATAATGATTTACCGCATGACTATACAAAGTGAAAGAATCACGCCAAATAAGTGTTTGATTTCTACTTTTGAAAGCTAATAAAACAAGAATTACTATAAGCATACTATACCCTACTTTCTTTTGCTTATTTATTTTGAAAAAATGTGCTCCCACAACCACAAAAACGATACCTATCCCCACTATCGCCAAGTACATATACCTATCCGCAGTAATTGTAGACAAATAAGTACTTATATTTAAAATTAGAAATATATTAATGCCAAAAAACAATAACCCAAATATCACTGGAACTCTTATGCGTTTATATTTCTTTAACAAGAGAAATACCCCTGCTAAGATTGAAATGATTATAAAAGGGCTCAATCTAAAAATGATGGGGAGGGTAAAGTTGTTATATATGTATTTTATTGGATAGCCATAGGAGAAATATAAATCTACAGGGTAGAAAAACTTGTAAATATAAAACCAAAGGCTATATACTGAAATAAACATTTTGTCGTACCACTCATAATTTAGCATATTATTAAAAAACGTTTCAAAATAATCTACACTACGCGTACCTAAACTATATAACCCCAGTAAGAACGAGAGGACTAAAAAAGGGATAATTTCGATAACAACTTTCCGTATGTCTTTGTGATGCTTTTTATTCTGAAAAAAATAGTAATACAATATTATCAAGAATGGAAATATAATTGCTGTTGATTTACTTAGAAGAGTGAATATAAAGAAGAACAGCGACCATAAATAATCCTTTAACTTATGGTGTTGTATAAAATCTATATATTTCATACTCGCCAATAATATAAACGCCAAAAAAAACAAATTACTTCTTGCGGCAATCCAAGCTATTGTTTCAACTTGTAAGGGATGTAAAGCAAAAATTGCAGTTATCAATAGCCCCTTTGTTTGGTCTACAAAAGGGATTTTTCTCAAAAATAAATACACCAAAACCACATTCAACAAATGAAGTAATACGTTTGTTAAGTGATATAAAAAAGGTTCGGTCTCTACTAACGCATACTCAAACGCATAACTTAATTGCATTAAAGGTTGGTAGGAACTAATAATAGGTGAAGTGAAAATGGTCTTTATATTTTCCCAAGTGAGTGCATGGATGTTCTCATTATTAATTATTTGTGTTATATCATCTCCTGGAATTAAAAATTCACTTTGCAAGACAGGATAATATACAAAAAGGGCTGCTAGTAAAATAATAATTATCCCCCCTCTTTTTAGTAAGAAATGTAAACGCGAATTATAAACTGAAGATGTCATTAGTATAATTAATTATAATAAAGTAAAATACTGTTTACCCTTTGTGTCTTTTCGCTATAGATTATTTTAATTGACTTTGCAACACTAAGATATTATTTTGTACCTCCTCTTTAAGCTTTACATAATCTTCGCTATTATCGTACTTTAAAATACTATCCACATCCATAAGTGCTAACGAGAGAAATTGTACACTTTTCAATTGCACTCCTGCAGCGGCTCTTATTTTCACCCTTTCTTTAAAGGCACTCAGTCGCATTTCTGGATTTTTAATTATTATTTTTGAATCTAAAATTGAATCAAAATCATTAATTGCCCCCACATAATCTTTTGCTTGAATCCTTATAATTCCTCTAAAAAGATAAAAAGTAGGGTCGTTTTGTTTTAAATTTACCCCACCTGTATAAAAATCTAACATCTCTTTTGTATAGTTAGGGTCGTTCGGATTCTTCTTTGCTACGTATTGATTGTGAGCAAATTGCCAAACATTATGCACATAATGATCTTTTACCCCCTTTCTAATATAGTAATTTGCGGTATTATTATATAACGTATAGGAATTCTCCCAAACATAGGTGCGTTGCCTACTTTTGACAGCAAGTAATAAAAGAATGACAATCATCAATCCATAACCCATTTTCTCTTGTTTGTTCTTCTTGAGAAAATAATCTCCCCCTAATACAACAGCTATACTTAAGCCGATGAGAGCCAAATACATATAGCGATAAGACGTAATAGTGGATAAATACGCTCTTATATTTAAAATTAAGAAAATATTAATAAAGAAAAACAAAATCCCAAATAACAGAGGTTTTCTTATTGTAAGATGTTTTTTTAATAAATAAATAAATCCCACTAACAATAAGAGGATTATGTATGGACTAAGATGAAAAACGAGAGGCATGGAGTAATCATTATACTGATACTTAATGGGATACCCTGTAAAATAAAAATCTAAGGGGAATATAAATTTATAGATATAAAATAAAAAGCTATAGCAGGTAACGAGTATTTTATCATAAAAATTATAATTTAATATATTTTGAAAATAGTCGTTTACCGCATCCGCATTTCTTGTGATAATACTATAAAATCCAAAAATGAAAGAAAGCACAAAAAAGGGTATCGGCTTTATAAATGCACTTTGTACTTCCTTTAAACTTTTTTTATTCATAAAAAAATAATGATAAATAAAAAGTAAAAAAGGAAAGACAATAGAGGCAGATTTGCTAAAAAGTGCCAGTAAGAAAAAGAATAGTGACATAAAATAGTCCTTCTTTTTATCCGATTGTATAAAATTCAAATACCTATCACTCGCCAATAGTAAAAACATGGAAAAAAGCAACGTACTCCTAGAAGATACCCATGCGATGGTTTCTACTTGTAAGGGATGTACCGCAAAAATTGCAGTAATTACTAGAATTTTTAATGGATTTAGAAACGGTATTTTTTTTAATAAGAAAAACACTAATATAATATTGACTAAATGGAGCAATAAATTAGTAAGGTGGTATAACAAAGGAGAATCTGAAGTGAAGATATACTCAATGGCAAAACTCAATGTCGCTAAAGGTTGATAGGAACTCTC
>JAMJVX010000061.1 GCA_023558315.1 Flavobacteriaceae bacterium | reverse complement strand
ATCCCAGGAGGGCGATATCACAATCGGCGTAACTTTATGCGATTTCCAAGTTTGGACAGGGCAGAATTGTTGTACGCCCCCCAAAAGCCCCTACCCATTAAAGGGTTGACTTTAGAAACGAGTATTTTAAAAAATATCTCTAAACGAGATTATCTACAGCATACGCCCTATCACTCTTTTATGTATACAATTAAGTTTTTAAGAGAGGCGGCATTAGATCCAAAAGTGCATACAATAAAATTAACGATGTATCGGCTTGCTAAAAATTCGGAAATTATAAACTCGTTGATAAATGCGGCGAAAAACAACAAAAAAGTGATTGCGCAAATAGAGCTTCGCGCGCGTTTTGATGAAGAGAATAATATTAATCAAGCCTCCCTATTGGAAGCTGCTGGGGTAAAAATTATCTTTGGAGTTCCCGGGCTAAAGGTGCATGCAAAAATTGGCATCGCGGAACGGACAGAAAGAGGCAAGAACAAGTACTACGGCTTTGTAAGTACAGGAAATTTTAACGAGTCCACAGCAAAAGTTTATACGGACTATACCCTATTTACATCAAACAGGAAAATCCTAAAAGAGGTGAATAAAGTGTTTGATTTTTTGCAAGTGAATTACCAGATTAAAAAATACAAAAGACTGATAGTATCCCCATATTATACGTCAAAGGTAATTGCAGAATTGATAGACAATGAAATCGCTAATGCTAAGGCAAATTTGCCCTCAGGGATTCGCTTAAAACTCAATAACCTCACTAACCAAAAGATGATAGACAAGCTCTATGAAGCGAGTAATGCGGGGGTAAAGGTAGATTTGCTTGTGAGAGGGATTTGTTGCCTAATTCCAAACGTAAAGGGAATGAGTGAGAATATCCAAGTGAAGAGCGTTATAGACAAATTTTTGGAACACGCAAGAGTGTATATTTTTGAAAATAATGGAGATTCTAAAATCTATATATCCTCGGCGGATTTAATGACTAGAAATATAGAACATCGCTTAGAAGTGAGTTGCCCTATCTATGATGAGGAGTTGAAAAAAGAAGTGATAGATACCTTCAATATATCGTGGAAAGATACTGTAAAAGCTAGGGAAGTGAATGGAAAAATACAAAATCAATACATTTCCTCTACTACAGAAGAAGAGACTCGTTCTCAGTGGGAGATTTATAATTATTACGAAAAAAAGAATTCATGAAAATAGAAAAATATGGTGCCATTGATATTGGCTCTAATGCGATTCGGTTATTAATTTCAAATTGTGTGTATATAAAAGGGCAACATCCGCATATAATAAAAAATTCAATTACACGTATTCCCATAAGAGTTGGGTCAGAATCATTTACACAAACTAAGATTATTTCAAAAGTGCTTATTGAAGAGCTTGTAAAAGCCATGATTGCCTTTAAAATAATTATGGAGGTTTATAAGGTAAAAGAGTATAGAGCGTGTGCCACTTCTGCACTCAGAGAGGCGATTAATAAAAAAGAAGTGGTAGAAAAGGTAAAAGAGGAAACAGGAATAGGGATTGATATTATAGACGGAAAGGAGGAAGCGCGAATTATTTCTACCATCAATATTTATAAGAATATTAAAGATGTAAAACACAATCATTTTTTATATGTAGATGTTGGGGGGGGAAGTACAGAATTAAGTGTCTTGATAGACGGCAAAAAAACACATTCTAAATCCTTCAAATTGGGAACTGTACGTATTCTAAATACGAAAGATAAAAAAGTCTTGGAGGAAACGTGGAACGAAATGAAAAAATGGGTGAAAGTACACACCAAAGGGATTAAAAACTTAAAACTAATCGGTTCTGGAGGAAATATCAACAAACTCTTTAAGTTGGCAAACATAAAGTATGGCAAACCCTTGAAATATAGCTCATTAGATAAGAAATATCGCATTTTAAAAAATTTATCTTTTGAAGAAAGAATGGTTTTATTTAATCTTAATGCAGATAGAGCGGATGTGATTATCCCCGCAGCAAAAATTTATCTTAAAGTGTTAAAATGGACAGGAGCAAGAAAAGTATTTGTTCCAAAAATGGGACTGGGCGATGGGATTATTAAAATGCTTATAGATAAAGAAAATAATACTATCCGTGCATAAGGGATTGTTTTCCTAGCGTTTTTATAAACGCTCCTTCAAACTCAAGTAATTCTTCCCATTTTTTATTGACGGCTTCTTTTGACTCTCCATATTTTCGCGCAAAGTTTAAAAAAAGCGTATAGTGATTCGCTTCGCTAATCATCAGTTTTCTATAAAAATGACAAAGTTCCTCATCGGGTAGATTTTCAGAAAGGAGTCTAAATCGTTCGCAGCTTCGCGCTTCTATCAAGGCAGCATATAATAATTTATGTACTAAATGGTTACTTTTTGGACCTCCTTTTTCAAAGAAATTCATGATTTTAATGACGTATTCGTCTTTGCGTTCCTTGCCTAAGGTATAGCCTCTTTTTATGAGTAAATCATGGACTAATTTAAAATGACTAATTTCTTCTTGTGCTAAGACAATCATTGCACTGACAAGTTCTGTTTTATCTGGAAAACGCACCGCGATAGAAATTGCAGTACTTACGGCTTTTTGCTCGCAATAGGCGTGATCCGTAAGAATATCCGCTATATTTTTTTCTACTATGTTTACCCATCTTGGGTCTGTAGGTAATTTTAAGCCGAGCATAGTTTTTTTACAAATGTATTATTAATACTAGGAATACGTTTTTGATTTCTCTAAAAAAATAGTATTTTTGTGACAAATTCATAAAAAATGCAAGATAAAGTTACAATTACCTATAATGGCAAAGAATATCAGTATCCCATTATAGAAGGTACAGAAAAAGAAAAAGCGATTCAAATAAATTCCTTAAGGGCAGAGACAGGATTAATCACTTTAGATCCAGGATTTAAAAATACAGGTTCATGTAAAAGTAGTATTACTTTTTTAGATGGAGAAAAAGGAATTTTAAAATACCGAGGATACCCTATTGAATATTTAACAGAAAACGTATCTTTTTTAGAAGTTGCGTATTTACTTATATTTGAAGAACTACCTACAAAAGACCAATTAGCAAAACTTCAAAAGGATATATACAATGAATCTTTAGTAGATGAGGATTTAAAAACTATTTTAAAGAGTTTCCCAAAAGCAGCGCACCCTATGGGGGTTCTTGCTTCATTAACTTCTGCGTTGACGGCATTTAATCCTAATTGTGTAGATGTTTCCTCAGAGGAGGCGATGTATAAAGTGATTATTAAACTGTTAGCTAAATTTCCTATTTTGGCAGCGTGGACACATAGAAAAGTTAAAGGATTGCCTTTAAATTATAGTGATACTACTTTGGAATATGTAGATAACATAGCACAAATGATGTTCAAAAAACCCAATATGGACTATAGCCCAAATAAGATTGTTAGTGATGCGCTAAATAAATTATTAATATTACACGCTGATCATGAACAAAATTGTTCTACTTCTACCGTGAGAATTGTGGGTTCATCGCATGCAGGTCTTTTTGCGTCAATCTCTGCTGGGATTTCTGCGTTATGGGGTCCATTACATGGAGGCGCAAATCAGGCGGTTATAGAAATGTTGAATGCCATCAAAGACGATGGAGGTGATGCGGAAAAATATATGCAAAAGGCAAAGGATAAGAATGACCCATTCCGTTTAATGGGCTTTGGACACAGGGTGTATAAAAATTTTGACCCAAGAGCGAGAATAATCAAAAAAACTGCGGATGAAGTATTGAACAGTTTAGGTATTGAAGACCCAATTTTGTCTATCGCCAAACAATTAGAAGAACAAGCCTTAGCAGACCCTTATTTCGTTGATAGAAAATTATATCCAAACGTTGATTTTTATTCTGGAGTTATTTATAAGGCGTTAGATATTCCTGTAGAAATGTTTACAGTCATGTTTGCGCTTGGAAGAATACCAGGGTGGGTTGCGCATTGGAAAGAAATGAGAATGCACAAAGAACCTATTGGCAGACCTAGACAGGTTTATACGGGAAAGACCAAAAGGTAAAAAATGAAGTCCTTAGCAACAAACTGCTATGAATTTCAAGAATTCAATTTTACAAGTGGATTTTTTGATGCGTCTGTAGATATTACGTTCATAATTACATTAGAAAGTAATACGGAGAGGTATAAATCTATAGAACGCCAACTCAAAAATTTTGTCCCTACCAAAAAAATAGTTATTGTAAAAAACAAAGGCTTTAAAAACTGCACTAAATACGATGGGTTCAATAAAGAGATTACCCAAACGTATGAAGATTTGACTCATGCGAATATGGTCATTTTCCAAAAAGCTGAAAAATATAATAACATATTAGTATTAGAAGATGATTTTATTTTTTCAGAAAAAATATTAAACCCAAAAAATACTATTTCAATAAATAAGTTTATAAAGAGAAAAAAACCTAATCTTTATTGCTTAGGTTCTATTCCATATTTAATTAATCCCTTAAGTTTGGTAAATGCTCATTACAAAGTGTATTTTGAATCAGCGACACTTGCGAATATATACAGCCAGAAAGCGCGACAACAAATGCACAACACGTATTTTACAAATTTCAAACTAAAAAAAGACATAGATATGATTACCAATTTTACACAAAAAAATAAATACCTTTTCCATAAACCTCTTTGCGTACAGGTTTTTTCGGAGACAGAGAATAAGAAAACATGGCAAGCAGATGTAAATATATTTGTGAAATCCATTTTAAAGACGTCTGATTTTTTTATAAAAAGAATAAAATTAGATAAAGAAGAAAATATCGTTAAAAAACATGAATCCATTTTTAGAATGATTAAATTTTCTCATTATTTAAAGTATTTAACCCTATTTATATTACTGTTTATTCTATTTACCTCTCTGTTTTCATGTTCTGATACCAAAGGAAATACAAATACTATGACGACAGGGTTATCTACAAATACATTTATGCATAATAATGTTAATAGAGAATATGTATTATACGTTCCCTCTTCTTATGATTCAAATACATCCACGCCATTACTATTTAATTTCCATGGATTTGGAGGACAAGCAAGAGCCCATTTTGATTATACAAACATGCAAACTATTGCAGATTCAGAAAATGTTATTTTAGTCTATCCTCAAGGGACTTTGCTAGATGGGTCATCACATTGGAATTCAGGATTAGATACTGATAGTAATAAAAGTAGTGCTGAAGATTTCGGATTTATAGTAAATCTCATTAATGAGTTGGCTTCAAATTACACTATTGACAGAAATAGAGTATATGCCATAGGCTATTCAAATGGGGCGTTTTTTTCCTACGCTTTAGCTTGTTATCATAGTGATAAAATAGCAGGGGTTGGCTCCGTAGCAGGTACCATGCAAATAGAAACCTATGAAAATTGCAATCCATCACATCCCACTGCGATGATAAACATTCATGGCACTTTGGATAGTGCTGTTCCCTATAACGGAGGAGGAGAAGGACTCCAGTCTATTAGTGGCGCTGTAAACTATTGGGTAAATTACAACCGTACAAATACTACTCCTGTAATAACTACGAAAACTGAAAACGGCGTAAATATAGAGCGATATTTATATAGTAACGGCACAAACAATACTTCGGTAGCCCATTATAAAATTGTGGACGGAGGACACGTCTGGTTTAATATTACGTATGACGGAGCGAGTACCTCACAACTTTTGTGGAATTTCCTATCTAGATATGATAAAAATGGGGAGAGAAATTAGTTTTAATTTTTTTCTTTCGATAAAAAGTCGTAAAAAATAATAAATTTCTTTCCGTTCAGTTTAAATATTTTTTTAAATTTGTACAAAGTTTCATAACCCTTAACGATACTTAGGGTTATTATCACTGCTAGTTGCAGCCAAGTTTTCTGACGAGTGCAATCACTCCTTTAGCAAAATTTAAATAGTAAAGTTCTATTGGTTTTGCTACCCAATTTTAAAAAAATAAATTATGATAAAAAATCAAAAAACAGTCCAAATTAATCCAGTAGAACCAAAAAGTGAAAAGCAATTATTGAGTGAAATCAAGTCTCTAAATTTTTCAACATTAACAAAACTTCAAAAGAAAGAAATAGAAGTCTTAGAAAAAAAAAAAATAAACTTGTCAACAGATATAATAAGCTTAGAATTAAAAATAGAGAAAGAGAGAATAAAAGAAAACGAGAAAGAGATATTGCCACTAGATATTACGCAGAAGAGTTTGACGAAGCAACAAGAGAAATCAGAGAGTCTTCTGCAAAAATTAGAGAACTTAGAAGTGCAGAGGAGCACGACAGTGAGCGAATTAGAGGACTTAGAATACGTATCGAACAGCTTACAGAACGAGTTGCAGAGTTTAAAATGTACGTTGAAGGAGGATGGAGTGACATTGAAGATCTTGAACATGAAATTGAACACCCAACACAAGCCCTTGAGTACTATAAAAAGAGACTTTCAATTGCAATTGCAGAGGAACGACGATTTAGAGGAGAAATTGGAAACCTTGAAAAAAGAATTAAAGATTTTAGAAAACCCTGAATTAAAGAGATTTAGCCATTATTTGTGAAAATATTAAGTTTGCCCTTGACTTCAACTGGGGGCTTTTTTTCTCCTACAATATTACAAATACTTTTTTATAAATTATGTCATCACAGAATAAAACCCAACCCACTACAAAATCAGTAGAAGATTTTATATCAGCTATATCAGAGGAACAGAAACGTAAAGACAGCGAAGTATTATTGCAGATGATGGGGGAAGTTACAAATGAGCCTCCCACAATGTGGGGAGAGAGTATCATCGGTTTTGGCACGTATCACTACAAATATAAAAGTGGGCGAGAGGGAGATTGGTTTTTGACTGGATTTTCCCCACGTAAAAATGCGTTGACACTTTATTTACTTTGCGACTTGAGTAATGATAGTCTGTCCTTTGAGGGTTTAGGGAAATATAAACTAGGAAAAGGGTGTTTGTATATCAAAAAACTATCAGATGTGTCTATACCTGTCTTAAAAAAACTTATTGTAGATGCGGTTGATTTTACGAAAAAATATGGCTACGCCTAAGAGAAAATATCTTTTACCTTGTCAAAGAAAGACTTGTCGTTTTTCTTAGGGTTGGGCTCAAAGTTTGTATCGGTTAAGTTATCCTGAAAAAATTTTCTTTGTTCTTTATTCAATATTCTAGGTGTCCAGACATTTATATGAATGAGGAGGTCTCCTTGTCCATATCCTTGTAAGACAGGAACTCCTTTGTTTTTAAGACGTAATATTTTACCCGATTGAATTCCTTCTTCCAATCGTATTCGCACTTTTCCAGTAAGTGTCTGAATCTCTTTACTGACTCCTAATACTGCTTCAGAGATATTGATGTATAAATCAAAATGTAAATTGTTCCCTTCGCGTTTAAATACAGGGTGTTCTATTTCTTGAATCAAAACGATTAGGTTTCCATCTTGCCCACCTCCAGGCGCCCCATTTCCTTTTCCAGCCACTTTGAGTTGCATTCCGTCTTCTACTCCAGCAGGAATTTTAATAGATACCATATCTTCTTTTGCCACCATTCCGTTGGCATCTGACCCCGGAGGTCTATTTGCTACAATTTTTCCTGTACCTTGACAGCGACCACAGACGGCCGTAGTTTGCATTCTTCCTAAGATAGTATTTGCTATTTTTACCGTTTGTCCACTTCCTCCACAGTCTGAACAATTGTTGTATTGTAAATTATCTGCTTGTACTTTCCTACGAACTTTTATTTTTTTCTCTACACCCTTTACTATTTCTTCTAAGGTTAGGGATACTTTTATTCTTAAATCAGTGCCTCTTCGTCGTTGTTGTCCACCGCCAAAGCCTCCAAATCCACCAAATCCTCCAAACCCTGAGCCTCCGAACACATCTCCAAAGATGTCCCCAAATTGACT
>JAMJVX010000060.1 GCA_023558315.1 Flavobacteriaceae bacterium | reverse complement strand
CCTCATTAAAAATTCAAAATTTACTAAAAGGGGTTCTTTTTCAAACAGCGATTACAATACCATATCCGAATATTTTATGACTGTCGTATAGCCTCTTTCTTTAAAATACGCTGGCGTGGATATACTTCCGCTCGCAAGTACGAAATCCCCTCCCCAAGCGCCTAAACTTTTTATACTGCCCTCATAGTCTGCAAACTTTTCTTCTTTAATAGGAGTTCTCTGTAATATCTTACCCATTAAATTCTCGTGTAAATCTATATGCTGATTAAATTTTTCTTGGGATGTACAGCCTATCATTTCTTTACTTATAGCACTAATTTTGTCTACTAATGAAGTACGCATACTTTCCTTTTTTTTAGCATATTTTCCAATTTCTTGAAGCGTATCCTGTTTTTTGTTGAGGTGGATAAAAAATAAATGGTCTTTAAACAAAGGGTCAAAGGAAATAGTATCCATCCGTATTTTCTCCTTTTTTTGATATAAGATAGGATTTTTAGCAGACGCACAAGCGATATCATAGCCACTCCCTCCGTAGGTGTTTTCTAAAAGTTGAAAGGGATTTACATTCGCCCAATGGGCTATATTATTAATAAGTGTTGACGAACTCCCTAACCCCCAGTCTCTTTCAAATTCTAAATAGGTAGTGACCTCTCCCCCTTCCTCTAAAAATTGTGTGTTTAAATTTTTTGCCGCTAAAAGAATTTTTTGAAGATACGTACTAACCTCATGTTGCGAAGTCTTCACAATAGAAAAATCATCCCTTTGAAACGTCGCCTCAAACCAAATATTCTTATCCACATCCAAACTTTTCCAATCCAGCACCTCCTTTTTTTCGTTGGGTTTACTCGTTAAATATTGTCCTTTTTTACAGGGAAGCGCTATTCCCAATGCGCCATCTAGTAGGGTATATTCTCCTGTGAGTAATAATTTGCCATGGCTATAAAATGTCTTCATTCACTCTTTTAAAACAAAAATATCGTTTTGAACGAATTATTTTAGTATTTTTGAAACGTAATTTTTTAATCTTGAAAAATAAACCCATTATTTGTCTTTTTTATTTACTCGCTTTTATGTATAGTTGTATAGGCACTGATTATATAAATGATAGAGTTGACCCTGTCTTTACTTTTTTAGACCCTTCTGGAAATACAAGTATCAGCATCCAAGAATTAAAAGTAGGAGACACACCCTATGATTTAAGTAAATTTACCGTTAAATATGTCAATTATGTGGGCGAAACTATAGAAAATCCTCCCCTCAAATGGGAGAGTAGCGACACAACTGTTTTGAGTATTTCTGGAAATACAAGTGCCATTGGAATTGCGCATGGAAGTGCCTATCTAAAAGTAAGTACTTCATCCGAAGAAGGGAATACGCTTAAAGATTCTACAAAAATTCGCATCTGTGAACAAAGTTTAAAATCAATAGCAATCACGGATGGTGAAAATACGTATTCAGGAATTATAAATGACAATGTTATTTCTTTTCAAGAGCAATTAATAAGCGGAAATAACATTACGATTACAAAACTAACGCTGCGAGAAGGAGCCACAAGTACACTTTTAAGTGGAAGCAGTTTAAATGCTGGGGTGAATGCACTTCAAATAAACAATCCCAATGGCTGTACTGAAAACTATCAAATAAACGTTGAAGTCATAGGAATAATAAATAAAGATTTATTAAGTCTGACGATTACCCATAACAATACAGATTATTCCTCAATCATTAGCGGTACTTCAGTAAGTTTTTCCTCAAAACTGCCATATAATACTACTCAAGCAATTATAAAAAGCATAAAGACAAGCTCAGGTGCTACCGCAAGTATCAGCGGGGTTACCATTCAAACAGGAAGTCATTCCCTCAACGTAGGCACAAATATTATAAAAGTAACAGGGAAGGATGGGAGTTTTAAAAACTATACTGTTGTTTTATTAGCAAATGCAGAACCTACTTCATTTAGCGGAAGCGTCCAAGGCGGCTATGGATTACGAGGAGATTTTACTGTGGAAAAAACACTATCTGGGATACGAATAAACTTTGCAGAAAACTACAATTTATCCTCTGGACTACCTGGAGGATATCTCTACCTTTCTAACAATCCAAATAGTACAGGTTTAGTAGTAGCGGGTTACAATACGACTCCTGAGCTAAAATATTCAGGAGCGCATAGTTATGAAATAAATAATGTAGGGATTACAGATTACAAATATTTAGTGTTTTGGTGTGTTCCTTTTAATGTAAAAGTAGGACAAGGTAAAATCTTTTAAATCAATGAAAAAAGGAATTTATATCACTTGCTTACTTTTGGGTCTTTGTTACTCAACTATTTCTGCCCAATGGCTCAAAGGGAAAGAGAAATATTATGTTAAGATTGGGAGTGGTTACTTACAAGCGGATGAACACTTTACAAGTGATGGGGCAAGAGACCCAAATGCAACGCGTACATTACTTATTAATAGTGTATATGCAAAATATGGGATTTCTAAAAAACTAAACGTGGTTGCCTATATCCCCTTTTTAGTGAGGGTTGCACAAAACGATCAGGTGTCGTCTGTGAGTGGAAAAACACTCATGGAAGGAGAAGCCGTAAATGCTTTTGGAGATATGAATCTCTCTGTAGAATACGCTTTGCTTAAATGGAAAAAATGGGCACTTTCTAGTGTGTTTACCTTAGGAGTTCCAAGCGGACAAAATAGTGGAGGAAGTGACGGCAGTTATCAAACTGGGGATGGGGAATGGAATCAACAACTACGATTAAATGTAGGAACGTCCTATAATATAGGGAAATCACGCGCGTATGCAAAAACCTTCTTTGCCTTTAATCAACGTAATAATGGATTTTCTGATGAATTAAATTTCGGCGCTGAAACTGGGATTCCTTTTCTAAATAGAAACCTTTTTATAATTACTAGGGCTATTCTTCAAAAATCTTTATACAACGGAACATTAAGTGCACAAAACAGCAATGGGGGAATTTTTGCAAATAATGTAGAATTTTTTAATGTCGGTGGTGAAGCCAATTACAAACTGAGTGAAAAAATAGGACTTTCTCTATCTTATATTATGCCGTTATCAGGGAGAATTACTTATGCCTCACCCATGTATTCAGGGGGAGTATTCTTTAATGTTGATTAATCCTTAGCTTAATTTATTCATCTCTTTTCGCTAAACGCTCTTTTATTTTTTGAGAGATTTCTTCGGTGAGTTCTTGATTGTCTTTTAAAAGGGTTTTTACCGCATCGCGTCCTTGACCTAATTTTGAACCGTCATAACTAAACCAAGCGCCACTTTTCTTAACAATATCATAGTCAACCCCTAAATCTAAAATTTCGCCATACTTTGAGATTCCCACTCCATACATAATATCAAATTCTGCCATTCTAAAAGGAGGGGCTACTTTGTTTTTTATCACTTTTACTCGAGTTCTGTTTCCTATCACTTCCCCTTCACTTCCTTTTATTTGGGTAGATTTTCTAATGTCTAAACGTACTGAAGAATAAAACTTTAGGGCATTACCTCCTGTAGTAGTTTCAGGGTTTCCGAACATAATTCCTATCTTTTCTCTTAATTGATTGATGAAAATCATTGTAACATTTGTCTTACTTATAGAAGCCGTTAGCTTTCTAAGGGCTTGAGACATAAGTCGTGCTTGTAGTCCCATTTTAGAATCTCCCATTTCTCCTTCAATTTCACTTTTTGGTGTTAATGCCGCTACAGAATCAATAACAATAATATCTACTGCACCAGACCGAACTAAATTATCTGCAATTTCTAGCGCTTGTTCTCCATTGTCTGGTTGTGAAATAATTAAATTTTCTACATCCACTCCTAATTTTTTGGCATAGAACCTATCAAAGGCATGCTCTGCATCCACAAATGCCGCAATTCCTCCTTGCTTTTGGCTTTCCGCAATCGCATGTAACGTCAGGGTTGTTTTTCCTGAAGATTCTGGTCCGTAAATTTCTACAATTCTTCCTCTTGGATATCCTCCCACTCCCAAAGCTACATCTAAAGCCATAGAACCTGTAGGGATTACTTCTACCTCTACGACAGACTGATCGCCTAATTTCATTACAGTGCCTTTGCCATAGGTTTTATCTAGTTTATCTAAAGTAAGTTTTAACGCTTTGATTTTTTCTTCTTGTACTTTGTTATCTTTCATAATTATATCCGTATTTTTAAGTAGAAACAAATATATATTTTTTAATTGATAAAGTAGAGAAAAAAGAAAAAAACAAATTAAAAATAATTTAAAATTATATCTTTGCAAACTATTAAAAAAAATATCTAACTCTTAAAAATATGGAAGGAAAAATATACCAAATTACAGGCCCAGTTGTTGATGTTGAATTTTCAGATAAAAACGAAAAGTTTCCAAAAATATACGATGCCTTAGAAGTAAAAAGAGATAACGAATCTGCTTTAGTTTTAGAAGTACAATCGCATATCGGTGAAAACATTGTTAGAACTGTAGCTATGGACTCTACGGAAGGTTTGTCAAAAGGAATGGAAGTAACCTCTACTGGAGCTTCCATACAAATGCCCATAGGGGAAGATATATATGGGCGGTTATTTAATGTAACAGGAACCGCTATTGATGGTATGGAAAATTTACCCAAATCAGGCAAAAAGGGTTTACCTATCCACCGTACTCCACCTGCCTTTGAAGATTTATCTACTTCTACTGAAGTGCTTTTTACTGGAATTAAAGTAATTGATTTAATTGAGCCCTATGCAAAAGGAGGAAAAATTGGGTTGTTTGGGGGTGCTGGAGTAGGAAAAACAGTATTAATCCAAGAACTAATAAATAACATTGCAAAAGCGCATGATGGACTTTCTGTATTTGCAGGAGTAGGGGAACGAACCAGAGAAGGAAACGATTTAATGCGAGAAATGCTAGAATCTGGCATTATTAAGTATGGCGATGACTTTCTTAAAGATATGGAAAAAGGAGGATGGGACTTATCTAAAGTAGATAAAAAAGCCCTAAAATCCTCTAAAGCTTCATTCGTTTTTGGACAAATGAACGAGCCTCCAGGAGCCAGAGCACGTGTAGCACTTTCTGGATTAACTCTTGCCGAATATTTTAGAGATGGAGAAGGAGGAACACAAGGTAGAGATGTACTATTCTTTATAGATAATATATTTAGATTTACTCAAGCAGGTTCCGAAGTTTCTGCATTATTAGGTAGAATGCCTTCAGCCGTAGGATATCAACCTACATTAGCCACTGAAATGGGAGCGATGCAAGAACGTATTACCTCCACAAAAAAAGGTTCTATTACTTCTGTACAAGCAGTTTATGTGCCTGCAGATGACCTTACTGACCCTGCGCCAGCAACTACGTTTAGTCACTTGGATGCAACCACTGTATTATCTAGAAAAATAGCAGAGTTAGGTATTTATCCTGCGGTAGATCCATTAAGTTCTACTTCCAGAATTTTAACGCCTGAAATCTTAGGCGACGAACATTATACTTGTGCGCAAAGAGTAAAAGAATTACTCCAAAAATATAAAGAACTCCAAGATATAATTGCTATATTAGGAATGGAAGAGCTCTCTGAGGAAGACAAATTAGCAGTAATGAGAGCAAGAAAAGTACAACGATTTTTATCACAACCTTTCCATGTAGCTGAGCAATTTACTGGAATCCCAGGGGTTCTCGTTGATATCAAAGACACCATTAAAGGTTTTAATATGATTATGGATGGCGAATTAGACCATTTCCCTGAAGCTGCTTTTAATCTAAAAGGAACCATTGAGGATGTGATAAAAGATGCTGAAAAAATGATGGCATCTTAAATAACTATTTTAAATTTTTATGACTGTTGAAATTCTATCACCAGATTTTACTATTTTTAAAGGCACTGCAAGTATAATCACTTTACCTGGAAAAAAAGGAAGTTTTCAAGTATTAGAAAATCATGCCCCCATTATTTCTATTTTAAATAAAGGAAAAATTACTTTTAAATCAAATGAAAACCCTACTTCTTTTAATGAAGGTTTTATTAAAAAAGAAGCGTCTGTAAATTCATTAGATATCGTTTCGGGTACAGTAGAAGTTTCAAATAATACTGTCAGTATTTTAGTTGAATTAACGTAACTACATGAATCGGTTTTGTTGTTTTTTGTTTTTGTTTTTCATAATTTCATTATGTCATTCGCAAAGAAGAACTAGAAATGGTAAGTCAAAACAAGTTCAAAGTATTCAAAATTTAAATGAAGTAGTTGTTAATTCAAATAGGTTAGAAACTCCTTTCTCTAAAAATTCACGAAGTATTATTATCATTACCCAAGAGCAAATTCAAAATAATGCCGCTACTGAAATAGCGTCAATATTGCAACAATACGCTGGGATTGATGTTAGACGAAGAGGTCCTAGAGGCGTTCAAGCAGATTTATATATTAGAGGAGGAAGTTTTGAACAAACGCTTTTACTTATAGACGGAATTAAAGTGGATGATCCACAAACAGGGCATCATACCTTAAATTTTTCGCTTCCTTTAGAAGTAATTGAAAGAATTGAAATAATCAAAGGGCCTGCAGCAAGAATCTATGGGCAGAAAGCATTTAATGGAGCGATTAATATAATCACTAAAAAAACGCTTGAAAAAAAGTTAATTGGAACCTTTCAATCTGGGAATACTGAAACAGGTAATGGGATGTTGGTAGGTACTCAATTTAGAAGTAATATTACCACGGGTTTTGAATTTAATAATACAAAAAATATCGCACATCTTTCTTATAATACCTCAGAGGGATATAGAGAAAATACGGATTTTACTAACTTAAATGCGTATGTGAAAAGTAATTTATCCCTAAAATCAATAACCCATTCAACTATTGATATTGTATCCTTTTTTTCGGATAGACGATTTGGAGCAAATGGCTTTTATGCTAGTCCAAATTTCACAAAACAATATGAAGAAACACAAGCTAGTTTAATTGCGATTTCTGCGAAAACAAATTTGAAAAAATTTGCCCTAAATCAAAGTTTATATTGGAGAAGAGGTCAAGACATGTATCTTTTTGATAGATATAATCCAAGCATTTATAGAAATCTTCATATTACGAACAAAATAGGGTATCAAGCGAATGGAACATTAACTTCTAAATATGGCACTACTGGAATTGGTATAGATGTCGCAAAAGTTACCATTGCAAGCAATAATTTAGGAAACAGAGAAAGAGTTGAAGGCACACTCTTTTTAGAACACAAGCTAGAGTTTTTTGATGATAAATTAACTATTACACCCGGGATTGCGGAAAGCTACTATAGTGATTTAGGAGCGTTTTTTTTTCCTGGAATAGATATTGGTTATGCGTTATTTGAAAACACACGTATTTATACAAATATTGGACAAACACATAGGATACCGACATACACAGATTTATTCTATACAAGTCCTTCAAACGAAGGGAATGAAAACTTAAAGCCAGAATCTGCAACAACCCTTGAGGGTGGAGTACACTATTTCTTATCTAACTTAATTTTTTCAGGTGCTGTTTTCCAAAGAAATTCAAACAATCTTATTGATTATGTAAAGAATGAGGATAGTGTTGATAGTGAAGGAAATCCTGTTCCCAACCCATGGAAAGCGCAAAATATAAACCAACTGAACACATTTGGTGCTGAGTTTAATGGACGCTACTTTTTCAATTATAAAAGAACAAAAAATAATATAAATCTAGCGTATACTTTCTTGCAAGAGGATTTATCCGCAGAGCGTTTTAAATATTCAAGGTATAGTTTAAACTCTTTAATCCATCATTTAACCGCTAATTGGGAAGTGAAAAATTTATTTAAAAACACCGTCATTAATATTATTTATAAATTTGGAGAAAGACCAGATAATACTTCTTTTAATGTAGTTGATTTTTCATTTAACTGGACCTTACAAGAAAATATTGATGTAGTGTTCCAAGCAAATAATATCTTTGGATTAAAGTACAAAGAAAACCTTACTTCTGTTCCTGAAAAAGATGTACTTCTTGGGATTAGAATGGCACTTTAATATTATTTTATGCTTATAAAAGATATTGTTAGCTTTTTAGAAAACCTATTTCCTACCTATTATTCTGAAGAATTTGATAATACGGGTTTACTAGTTGGCAATCCAGATACAAAAGTTCAAGGAGTATTAATTACCTTAGATACTTTAGAAAGTATTGTAGATGAAGCAATTCAAAAAAAATGTAATCTTATAATTTCATACCATCCTATCTTATTTAGTCCGTTAAAAAAAATTAATGAAGAAGATTATGTTGAGAGAACTATTACAAAAGCCATTCAACATAACATTGCTATATATGCTATACACACTGCCCTTGATAATGCTGAAAATAGTATCAGTGACTTATTAGCGACTCAACTAGGATTAAGTAATTTACAAAAACTAATCCCCAAAAAAAACGTCATAAAGAAACTTACTTTTTATATTCCAAAAAATAAAAAAGAGAAAGTGTTACATTCGCTATATGAAGCGGGAGCTGGTAAGGTGGGAAATTATGATAATTGTTCTTTTCAAAATAAAGGTATTGGTAGTTTTAAAGGAAACGCAAATAGCAATCCTACGATAGGCAAACCTAATGAATTACAACTTGAAAAAGAAGTACAAATTCATATCACTTATTTGGCGCATAAAGAAAAACAAATACTTAAAGCTCTCTTTGAAAATCATCCTTATGAAGAAGTAGCATATGAAGTTATTGGCTTGGAAAATTCTTATCCTCTTATGGGAATGGGGACTATAGGTACTTTAGCTCAGCCTCTTTCAGAAAAAAAATTTCTATCATACCTCAAAGAAAAGATAGGGATTTCCTATTTAAGATACTCCTCTTCTTTAAAAAAAAATATTCAAAAAATAGCTGTTGTATGTGGTTCTGGAAGTACTGCAATTAACTATGCACTACGAGCAAATGTAGATGCCTTTCTCACCGCAGATTTAAAATATCATGATTTTTTTAAAGTAAATCAAAAAGTACTTTTAGTAGATATTGGACATTATGAAAGTGAACAATTTATAAAATCAAAATTATATCATCTTTTTAGTAAAAAATTTAGTACTTTTGCCGTCCATTTATCAAAAATTAACACAAACCCTGTAAATTACATATAAATATGGGAAGAAAAAGAAAGGAAATTTCCACAGAAAAAAAATTACGAATTTTATATAATCTTCAGTTAATAGATTCCAAGATTGATAGTATAAAAAGTATGAGGGGAGAATTACCTAAAGAAGTAGAAAGTTTAGATATAGATATAGAAAATTTATCTAAACAATTAGAAAAAATAACTGCTGAAATTTCAGAATTAGAGTATAATATTACAAAAAATAAAAATGCAATTGTAGACGCAAATACTCTTATAGCAAAGTATGAAGACAAATTAAAAAATGTAAGAAACAACAGGGAGTACAACTCACTAGTAAAAGAGCAAGAGTATCAAAAGTTGGAGATTGAATTCTATGAAAAAAAGAATACAAAGTTGTTAGAAAAAATAGAAAGCAAAACAGAATTAGTGCCTGAAATAAAGGAGGCTATTAATACTAAGAAAAACTATTTAAACATAAAGAAAAAAGAATTAGACTCTATTATATCAGAAACTATCAAAGATGAAGAGTTATTATTAGAAGAGTCAAAAAAGATAGAAAACATCATTGAAAATGAATTACTTGAGTCTTATAAAAGAATAAGAAAAAAGGTTAATAATGGACTGGCAGTCGTTTCTGTAGAAAATGAAGCAGCTAATGGTTCTTTTTTTATTGTCCCTCCTCAAATTCAAATAGAGATAAAATCAAGAGAGCAAATAATTAAAGATGAACATAGCGGTAGAATATTGATTGATGAAGATTTAGCTAAAGAAGAAACTGCTAAAATAAATTCTTTAATTAAAAAAATAGAAAAAAAGGAAGTAACTGCAAGTTAACAACTAAATTATAGTTTAGTTTTAGTCGTTTTACTATAAAATTCCTTTTACGTAATATTTTCTCGTCCTTTTACCTTGTAAATTTACACCTACACCCACTTGGTGAAAATTACCCCCAGAGAAGTTTATATCTCCTATGAATTGTCCATATACATAAGAGAAAAATAACTTATTATAATCTACTCCAACAAAGGGAGTAATGAAAATTATATTTTTACTTGTCCTTGCTGATTGAAGGGCATTTTGCGCTGAAATTCCTCCCCAAACTCTAAATGTAGGATTATACGAATAAATAACTTTAATATTTGTGTCAAAGGATATTTCTGAAAACTTAACCTTATGTTGAAAAAGAAAAGAGGGTTCATAACTAAACCCTTTGTTTTGATTTCCAAAAATATACCCTGCACTAGTTAATATTCTTGCATCTGAAAAAAAATCAATTACTTGTAATGCGTTTTTATTTTCTATTCCTAATAAATTTTTGACTGTTAATTGGGCAAAAAATCTTTTATAATTGTACGCTAATCCTGTATCTAAATTATAGTATGATAGCCCATTTACTCCTCTATTAATAGCAGGATCATTAGGGTCGTTAAATTTAGATTCGTCTATTCTTGTCTCAAAAATTCCAACTGTTGCTCCAAAGGATAATAAATTTAAATCTCTCCTCCTTCTTCTTCTTCCAAAACTTTCAATATGATATGCATATGTTAAATACGCTCCTCTTTGATATGTATTTCCATTTTGATCATTAAAAATAGTAACTCCTACTCCATTATTATCAAATATTCTTCCATGATACGTAGCTGTTTGAAAAAAAGGGGAGTTTTCTTGAGTTAACCAATATTTTCTGGTTGTTAAACGAATTTTTGAAAGTGCTCCTGCACCTGCCATTGCCGGATGAACCAAAAAATAATTGTCAGGTAAATAATGTACATATATAGCTTCTATATTTTGTGCTTTTATAGAAAAATAAGCACAAATAGTGAAAATAAAACAAAAACTATATTTCATCATCTTGTAAGAGTAAAATGAGATTGAAATGTTTTCATCCCTTCATTTGTTGTATAGAATAATTTAAACCAATAATCCCCAATAGGTAAAGAAATGTTATTTATCATTCCATCCCATGAAGGCTTTTGTTCATTTAATTCAATAACTAACTGTCCTTCTCTATTAAATATTTGAATTTTATATTCAGGGGTATGTAAAACCTCATTTAGGTTATTAATTTGCCAAACGTCATTAATTCCATCTCCATTAGGAGTAAAAAACTTAGGGTAATCTAAGACAATAAAATCAATGATTAAATCCTCTCTACAATTTCCTATATATCTTATATATGCTTTATATGTTCCTGGACTTAGTCCTCTAAAAATAGCACTTTCTTGGAAATTCATTCCATCAATTGAAAAAAGGTAGGTTCCTTTATCTTGAGTAACAATTTCTATATCATTTGATTCTGAGAAAAGGTCTCCTAAACTTTTTACAGAAAAATTTTCAGTGGCATAATAAACTTTAACAGTCGTTGTATCCCATATTCGACATCCAGAAATTTTATTAGTTGCTTTCATAGATATTGTTCCTGCCCTCAGGGGAGTATAAAACTCTCCAGTACCAATAGGGACTAAAGGATTTCCAGAAGTTGTACTTGCCAAATACCATTCAAAAGTATAATCATTCGCGTTTAATCCTGTCCTTAGCACTGGTGGATCTCTAAAAAAAGTATCATCATTCTTTAAACAAAGAGAATACTCTTCTTGAAAACGAGTCCTACTTACTTGGCTAACATTCAATGTTATAGGAAATATAACTGAACAACTATTGTTGGTAGGTGTTACTTTCACAAAAACTTCATACGGTGCTACTTTAGATATGTATTTTTCTGGATTTTGAATTTGATTAGTTTCATTTTGCGCATTTTGCATGCTTTCAAAATATTTAAAAGTAAATGAATTGGCTTCTAAATTTCCTAATATTTGTGATTCTCTAATCCTTAAATTAAATTCATCTATCCTATCATTATCTTGCTCGCATTCCTCTATAGCTGATGGGGTTTGTAATTCTGGAGTAAAATTAGCAACCAACGTAATATTTGTATTAGAAGTACACCCTCTAGAATTTTGTAATCGCACTGAAACAGTATATTCCTTCTTCATAAGTCTATTTTCTCCTACAACACCCTTAAAATCACTAGGGTTTGTTATAACATTATCATCTTCATCATAGAAAGTTAAAGTAATTCCAGATTGCCCACTTAATATTTGAGATTCTAAAGTGGTTAAATTATACGTTGTTTCAAAGGTTGGAAAGCAAGAATCTATTTTTAAAGGAGTACTAGGCACTTTAGGATTATCTAATACAATTTCAAAAGAATTTAAAGGCGAAGAACAATTTATATCATCCGAATAAGTTACAGAATAATAAATAGTTATTCTATCTACTGTTCCATTTTGGAAATCTGATTGATAGCTTGTTGGATTATCAATACGGATATTATTACTTCCATCTCTATAGAAATAGGTAACTGTATAGCCCGTTCCACTAATTGAATTTAAAATTTCAGACTGCTTTTCTGTTAAATCAAAACTTTGAGAACTACTCCCGCATTTATACAAAGGGGATATATTGGTTGTATTGGTTGGTACAGTTATTGTCTGAAGAATTACCCTATCTCTAAGGAATGAAAGACAACTATTTACCCTTGAATCTTCAAAACGGACAACTAATGACTGCTCTCCATTCGCATTTGTTAAGTTTAAATTATTTCTATAACTATTGCCTGAAATACTGTTTGTTTCAAAGATTGCGTTAACTATATCTTCATAAAAAGTGATTTTTATATTCTCTTCAGGAACGCTAGTAATTCTTGATTTCAAATATGGAATAATTGAAGATAAATCAAAGGTTGCTATTCTATCACCTACAGACGTTGTTGCATTATCACAACTTTTAAGTATAATTTTAGAATTATCATCACTATAAATTAAATTTGAATCTCTATCGGTAAATGGATTTTCTATTGTAAGATTTCTTGATTGCAGATTAATACTAGCTATAGAATAAAATGAAAATCTATTCTCCACACGAACATATATGATATCTGAATCTCCAGAAGGATAATATGTAGAATCGCTAAATCCGTTCGTTTTATTTCTAGCATGTTCTTCAGTTGCATAATATGTATAAGTATAGGGTGGATAACGGTCAGTATCTATTACATTAACTATAGATTCAATTTCATTTAGATTATACGCTATGCTAACCCCTGAAAGAGGGTCACATTGTATTAGAGTTCCAGAACTAGTGCTTAAATTAGGTGCGGCTACAAAATCAAGTTTTCTTTCTAAGTCTAAATTACAACTCGTACCCCCACTTAGAGTTAAGTTAATATTAACTTTATAAACTCCTGTATCTCTTACATCTATTTGATTATCAGTAACCCCCGCCATAAGAACTCCATTTTTAAACCAAGTATAGTTCGCCCCAGTTATTGATTTAGGGTTTATAGTTATAGTTTCTCCACTTAATACTGGATTGCCATTTTCTATCGTTCTATCTTCTCCTATTTCTGAAGTAATTTTAAAACTTCCCCCTTCTATAAATACTGCAGAATCATATTCGAAATCAGACCTGTCTGTAATAATTAAATTTATATTATATCGTTGACCAATCGTTAATCCCGAACCGCTTGCTGTTAATACAGCAGTTCGTCCATAAAATTCTATTACATTATTATTTTCATTAGCAACGTATTTATCTCCGTTCCTTTGTTCACAATTTAAGCCAGAATTATTATCAATATTAGGACGGATATTAGATACTTTAATGGGAATCAGATTTCCAGATTGCGAATCTTTAATTTGAGCTAAATTTACGATTTCTCCTGTATCTACATTTTGGACAAAAAAAGCAAATACATCAGAATAATTTTCTAAACACGCAAAACTCTCGTATTCTTCACTTGCAAAAAAAAATCTAAATGAGAACGTCTCAACGATAGGGGTAAAATCAAAACTTAAAAATGCAGTATTTCTTATTTGAGTAATAAATTCCAAATCTGAGAATGAAGGATTTACAAGTGGTTTGAGTTTTAATATTTTATTATTGACTGCAGTATTAGTTAAATTTTGATTCGCATTATATCCAGAATTATCCCCTATTCTTGTGCTTGATGCCCTTTGATTTGTAAAAAGTGGAATACTTGTCGCTCTTCCCGTACTAATTATTATCCCGTTTCTAAAAGGAAATTTATTAGTATCCCCATTATAGGAAAAACTTCTAATATTATCATTTGAACTGGGAGATATTTCAAAGTTAGAAACATCTGCACACCCAAATCCTAATAAGTGTTGTACTACTAAAGTGTTTGCTGATTCAGCTGCATTTACTGTTAATTCTTTTGTTTGAGCATTTAGTATAAGTACGATTAAAGAAAGAAAGGAAGAAAGGTACGTTTTCATAAAAAAGACAACTATTATACAATAGTATTTACAGAATCGCTAATTTTGTTAAAAATATTAATTAATCAATGAAAAAATATAAAATTCAAAAAATAAATAGCAATCCACAATTTTTAGAATTAAATATAATTAATTTCAAATATAACAAAACTAAATTATTTCATTCAATTAATGATGCAAAAAACTATCCTCTTGTTTTATTTTTATTTCAATTTCCATTTATTAAAACGATAAAATTAAATAATAATTGCCTAGAGTTAGAGTGTTTTAACACTATTACATGGTCAGATATAGAAGATGAACTAATTGTACAGATACAAGATTATTTAGATAATGAGAACGATATTGTTATAGAAAATAACTCTAAAATAGTTGACGTTTACGCTGAAATAACTCCAAACCCAAATGTAATGAAGTTCGTTTTAAATTCAAGTATCATATCTCAACCTTTAGAGATTAAAAATAGTAGTGATACTAACGATGCGCCATTAGCAAAAGAGTTGTTTTCAAAATTTTCTTATATAAAAGAACTTTTTTTTGATAAAAATTATATTTCAATCACAAAAAATGAAACAGAAAATTGGGATGAAATATTTCAAGATATCAGAAGTTTCATTAAAAAATATATAGAAAATGACTTTCCGATTTTTACAAAAGAATTTAAGAATGAAAAAAAATCAGACGAAGTAAAAGAGAAACAAACAACTGATTTTGAAAAAAAAATAATTTCATTATTAGATACCCATATTACTCCAGCAGTATCTGCCGATGGTGGAAATATTGTATTTGATTCATTTGAAAAAGAGACAAAAACTGTAAATGTTCTTCTTCAAGGTGCATGTAGTGGTTGTCCCTCTTCTGTGATTACACTAAAAAATGGTATTGAAACGTTATTAAGAGACTTGACAAATGGTGAAATAAGGACCGTTAACGCTATTAATAATTAGTTGTAAGAATTTCAAAAGATGAATTTAATTACTGGAGGAGCAGGTTTTATTGGCTCTAATTTTGTGAATTATTTAAACTCTAATGGCTCAAATGAAGATTGGGTAATTTTAGATTCTCTTGAATATTCCGCTAGTTTAGATAACATCAGTCATGCCTTAGAGAACAAAAATTTTAAATTTATAAAAGGGAATATCTGTGATAACACCAAATTAAAAAGTCTTTTTGAATCATACAAATTCAAAAACATTATTCATTTTGCAGCTGAAAGTCATGTAGATAACTCAATAATAAATCCAAGTAAATTTATAGATACAAATATTCTAGGAACTTTTCACCTTCTCGAAAATGCTAAAAAGGTATGGCTAGATGATAGTTTTTGTATCAAAAAAGAATTTCAACAATCAAAATTTATTCATATCTCCACAGATGAGGTTTTTGGATCACTTAGCGAAAAAGATGCGCTCTTTAACGAAAAAAGTCCCTATAGTCCAAACAGTCCCTATAGTGCCTCTAAAGCAAGTTCAGACATGATTGCTAGAAGTTATTTTAAAACCTATAATCTCCCAGTAATTATCAGTAACTGTTCTAATAATTTTGGACCTTATCAACATAAAGAAAAATTAATTCCTACTATTATTTCTAATGCTATTAAAGAAAAAACTATTCCAATATACGGAAAAGGAAAAAACATAAGAGATTGGCTTTTTGTAGGAGATCACTGTGAAGCTATAAACAAATTATATCTAAATGGTAAAAAGGGGGACACCTACACGATTGGAGGAAATTGTGAGAAAACAAATTTAGAGCTAACGAAATGTATTTGCGAAATTTTAGATAAAAAAGCGCCTAGAGCTAACAATAAAAAATATGAAGAATTAATTACATTCGTAAAAGATAGACCTGGACATGATTTTAGATATGGGGTAGATACTTCAAAAATTGAAAAGGAATTAAATTGGAAACCCAAGCAGACTTTTGAAGAAGCATTAAAAAAAACAATTAATTGGTATTTACAAAAAAAATGAAAGGAATTATACTTGCTGGAGGCTTAGGTACTAGATTATATCCCATTACAAAAACAATTAGTAAACATTTGCTTCCTGTTTACAACAAACCTATGATTTATTATCCCTTGTCTATATTGATAAAATCAGGAATAAAGGAAATTTTAATTATATCTACTCCTAATGATTTACCTCTCTACAAAAATCTTTTAGGAAATGGAAAAGAATTAGGTTGTCGTTTTTTCTATGAATCACAAGAAAATCCCAAGGGAATATCAGAGGCGTTTATCATTGGAAAATCTTTTTTAAATGGAGCAGATGTGATGCTTATTTTAGGGGATAATATTTTTTATAACTTTACCTCACTTAAAGAAGTAAAACTTGAAAAAACTCTTAATAAAAGTATCATTTTTGCCTATAAGGTCAAGAATCCCTCTAGATATGGAATTGTTACTTTTTCCAAAAAGGGTGAAATAAAATCTATAGAAGAAAAACCTGAAAATCCCAAATCTAATTATGCCATCCCTGGTATTTATATTTATCCTGGTGACGTAATAGAAAAAGTATCAAAACTAAAATATAGTAAAAGAGGGGAATTAGAAATTACAGATTTAAATAATATTTATCTAAAAGAAAATAGATTGACTGTCTTGAAAATGAACGAGGAAAGTATTTGGTTAGACGCTGGCACTTTTAGTTCACTTCTAGAGGCTTCTCAGTTTGTAGAAGCCTTAGAAAATCGTCAAGGTATTCTTATTGGTTCTATTGAACAAGCTGCATTTGAAGCTGGATTCATTAATAAACAAGAATTTCTAAAACTAGCTAAAAGTTATAATCAAAACAGTGGATATGGGAATATCTTAATTGAAAAAAGTTATGAATAAAACAATAAATCCACTCTTAAAAGATTGCTTTGTATTGGAGCCTTTAGTTTTTGAAGATGATAGAGGCACCTTTTATGAAAGCTTTAATAAAGAAACTTTTTATAAAACAACAGGTATCTCCTTTAATCCCGTTCAAGACAACGAAGTTTTTTCTAAATACGGCGTTATAAGAGGGTTTCATTTCCAAAAACCTCCTTTTGAACAAGCAAAATTAATTCGTGTAATAAAAGGTGAAATTTATGATTTTGCTATTGATATAAGACCGAGTAGTAATACGTTTGGCAAAGTATTGAAAGTCTGCTTATCTGCAAAAAATAGGAAACAATTTTTCATTCCAAAAGGGTTTGCACATGGGTATTCAGTAGTAAGTAAAGAAGCTGTCGTTTTGTATAAAACAGATAATCATTACGCTAAAAATCACGAGTCAGGAATTCATCATAACGATTCTTCATTAGCAATTGATTGGGGAATACCACAAAACGAGAGAATTATTTCTGAAAAAGATAAGACCCTCCCTCTATTAGCTGATTTGAAATTATGAAAAAAATTGTAGTTCTTGGCGCAGGTGGGCAACTTGGAAAGGCATTGCAAGAGATAAGTACACAATATGGAGAGTGTTCCTTTTTTTTTAAGTCTAAAAAAGAAGTAACTATTCTAAGCAAAGAACAAATTAAAAAATTATTTCAAGAAAAGTTTGATGTATGTATAAACTGTGCTGCATATACCGATGTAGAAAAGGCAGAAACAAATGAAAAAGAGGCTTATGCTGCGAATGAAATTGGAGTCTCAAATTTAGTAGATGTATTGCTAAAACACAATATTCCACTTATTCATGTCTCTACCTCATATATTTTTGATGGGACTAAAAACACTCCTTATATAGAGGAAGACACACCTAATCCAATTAATTTATATGGAAGAAGTAAATTAGCTGGGGAGGAAATAATTTTAAAAAACTTAAAAGACTATTATATCGTTAGAACTTCATGGGTGTACAGCAAATGGGGGAATAATTTTTTTAGTAGATTAACAAAAAATATCGCTCCAGAAGAAACAATTTTAGCAGAAAATACCCAAATAGGGACTCCGACCAAAGCAGAAAAATTAGCAAGGTCTATTCTAGACTTATTTGTTTTAAATGCTCCCTACGGAATATATCATTGTTCAGGATCAAAGAAAATGACTGCTTATACTTTTGCGCAAAAAATAGTTAAAAAAAGAAATCTGAGTAATAAAATAATGATTCCAAACGCTACTACTTTAAAACAAGTGGCAAAACGCCCTGTTTTTGACGTATTAGATAATCATAAAATAAATACTTTTTTCAAAAAACATAACCCTCAATGAATATAGGAATGGTTGTAGATGGAAGGTATCCATCTGACATTAGAGTGCGGAAAGAAGCAGAAAGCTTGTCAAAGAATCATTCTGTGTTTGTCTTATGTATTAGAAACAAAACCGAAAAGATATTTGAAAGTATTGACGACATACAAATATATCGACCTATTAGTTATCCTAATGTCGTAATTAAAGGAGTAATAGACGGTATTACTTCGCTATTTTTTATCCATCCATTATTTAGTATAGCGTTAAAAAAGTTTGTTAAAAAATATAAAATAGAAGCATTACACGTTCATGATTTGCCTTTGGCAAAAACGGTATACAAAACAGCCAAACAACGAAATATTTCTACTGTTTTGGATTTACATGAAAACTATCCAGAAGGGCTTAAAGTCTGGTTTTCTTGGAAAAGAAATATTTTCATGAAATGGAAAAATAAGGTGTTTTTTAATTATAAAAAGTGGCATAATTATGAAAAAAAGATGGTGCATCTATTTGATGTGATTATTACCGTAGTGGATGAAATGAAAGAAAGAATAATAAAAGAACACAACCTCGCAGAATCAAAAATAGCTGTAATAACAAATAGTGAGAAAAAAGATTTTGTACATTTCTATACCCAGAAAAAACCTCTCTTATTTAGTAACAAAACCCCTTTTATTATTTCCTATGTGGGTGGATTTGGTCCACATAGAGGATTGCATACTGCTATTTTAGGAATGAAAAAAATTGTAAAAATAATTCCCAATGTGTCGCTTTTTATTGTTGGACCTGCGAGTAAGTATGTGCGAAATTATCTCACTAAAATGGTCATCAAAGAAAATTTAGAGAACAACGTTTTTATAAAAAACGCCATCCCCTTTAATGAAGTTATTGAGGTCATGAAAAACTCACATATTAATATTATACCTCACGAATCAAACGGTCATACTGAAAATACCATTCCACATAAATTATATCAAATTCTTCTCTCTAAACAACCCATTTTGGTCTCAGATTGTAAACCTTTGGTTGATATTATTGGGAAAAATGATATCGGTACTATTTTTAAGGCGGGAAGTGCGAATAGTTTTGCAGAAAAAGTCACTGAGATATATCAAAACTACAACACGGCACAAGTAAAAGCAGACAAGGGATATTCATTAGCTACCCAAGGAAATTTGAATTGGGAATATACAGAAAAAGCGCTTTTAAAAGTATATAATACATTCCTCAAAGAAGACAATAGAGAAATTAATTAATACAAAATTATTTTTTTTCAGACCTAAGTTGCCCCTCTATAATTCCTAGTGAGATAGGTGCAAAAAAGCTGATAAATAAATTAAATTCCGTGAATGATTTAATGAAATAAGAAAAGGCAATAAAACAGAAGGTTAAGATGAATTTGTCTTTATGTTTTTTTGAAAAAAGAAATCCTTTAACCAGACATCTAGCAAAAACACCATAAAAGAGTACCATAAATACAACTCCATAAGACATCACCAAAGACAAGGGAGAAAAATGGAGATTCCCGCGTTTTTTTTGCCTTAACTCCTCTCTATTTATGTCCCAAAACTCATAGGTGTAGCCAACACCTTTCCCAATTATATAGTCTATAAAATCAAAAGTGTAAAATGCAGAATAGACCTCTGCAAATCGACGAGTAGTAAATTTATCAAATAATTCTATATCTCCTTTCTCTATAGATTTAGTCAGATAACACAGAGATTTTTCATACTTTTTATATCCTGTGGTATTTTTAAATTTATTCATCCCAACGATAGATAGCCCAATAGAAATAACAACTATTCCAACAAATAATATTTTTCTTTTAAAAAGTATTTTTCTCCCTATAAGACTTGCAAGAAATATAATTTGAGGAAGTAATGCTAAAACAATTCCTCGTCTACCTTGTAAAAAAATGAGGATTAATAACAAACCTACAAGAGGGTAATTTGTAAACGCTGTAAAGTATGACAACGGAAATAATATTGGATAAAATACGCCTGGGTGAAGTAAATTATTATATATCAATATTGCAATTATAAGTCCAAAAATAATGACTAAGAAAAGAAAAACTCGTGCTGTTTTCTTAAAAAAATCTCTAAAAAAATCTTTATAATATGGGTATAACGCAAAAAATAAATAAAATACTAGCAAGAAAAAAAAGGGTTTGACAACATCCAAAATTGCCCTTTCTGAAATTGGATTTGTAATTATCCCTCTAATAAAACAAACAAGCAATATTGAAAACAATACATAGGTCCATTTTTTTATTTTTATCTCTTTTATTTTTTTCCAGTTAAAAATAAAGTTATAAATGATAAACCATGCATTATTAAGATAAAGAGGTAATAAATAGAAGAATCGAACTTTGTTAGGGATTACTTTTGTCGGATCATATGCAATATCATAATTAATGCTAAATCTTTTAATTTCATAAAAGAAAAACAAAATGCATATAGCAACATATATATAAAAATATACTTTTATTGCTGTTTTTGTATTCACAATGTCTTATTTTTTTTCAGAAGAATCTGACCTCTAATAATTCCTAAAGAGATAGGGAGGAAAAAACTAGTAAAAACTGTAAATTCAAAAAAGGATTGAATGAAAAATGAGCTAGCTAAAAGAGAAAATGTAAGTATAAATTTATCTTTATGCTTTCGGGCATATATAAAGCCATCAATAATATATTTTATAAATAATGTATAAAACAAAATCATAAAAAATACTCCATAAGACATTATTAGTGATGCGGGTGCCAAATTAATATTCGTATGTTTTTTTCTGTATACTCTAAACCTATTAACATCTCGCCATTCATACGTATATCCAACTCCTTTTCCAAATAAATAATCAATCGTTTTAAATTGATAAAAGGCTGACATCACTTCACTAAGTCTATCTGCTGTAGCCCTATCAAATATATGTAAATCATCTTCTTCAATAGCTTTTTTCGTGTAGGTTATGGTTTTTTTATATTTATCATAAACCATATTTTTCCTGATAATTGATTTATCTCTACCAAAATCAATCACAGCCAAAATAGTCATAATCACTACAGCTATCAGACTCACTGCTCTAGCCTTTTTCTTTGAAAGAACAAATGATAAAAACACTAATATATGTGGGAAAATTGCTAGTAGATGATTTCTTCTACCAGATAAAAACACAAGAAATATTGACACTATAGTTTCAGTGAATTTTAGATGAGATATAAAAAATGCTACTGGTAAAAGTATTGGAAGAGAAGTGCCAGGGCGAATTTTCAATCCAAATAAGAAAAAAATTAAAATAATCCCTAAACCAACTGATATATATAGAAGAAATTTAGCTAATTTAGGAAGTGCTTTTCTAAAATAATCAACATTTCTAACATATAAAATTGAGAAGAGTTGAAATAACAATAAAAAAGCAATGGGTTTATATAAATCTAATAAACTTCTATTGCTGAAAGGATTATTCAATAAGCCTTTATAATAAGGAATAAATAAAGTTGCTAAAAAAACATACCCCCAAACATTAATTTTTGACTTTATAAGCGTTTTTATATTTAGCAAAATGAACCATGTATGATTTAAAAATAATAGCAATAACCAATATCTTTTATAATTATGTTTTATATAATCAATGGTTCTCCCTTCATAATCCAAACTAAATCTATGAACATCATGTATATATAAAATAAATAAAAGCCCTATATATACTAGTACATATAGTTTCAAATACTTTAAATTAATTTTATTAAACATTTTATTTTATGGGTATTAATAAATCTGTTAAATACTCATTTCTAGATTTCACCTTTCTTGGGTCTGTGGCATATACTTCAAGCATAGGTTTTCTCCAAATGAATTTGTTTTTTCTTCGTAATCTTAAATGTGAAAATGCTTGGTGCCAAGCAATACTTAAAAATGTATAATCTCCTTGTAAAGTAGTTTTAAAATACTTTTGAATGTCTAATTTTTTAATCTCAAATTCTCCTTTATCTCCCTTCCCCTTTATAGGAACTGCTATATCACATTCTGTAGTATTTTTCTTCTTATTCATTTTATGGTAAATCCCAAGGGCTGGACCACACATTTCAAAATCACTTTTTTCTATATAGTCAAAAAGTTTTCCATAGCCTTTTTCCATGGCCTTTGGCAAGTCCTCTATTTTTCCGCTAAACGGTACAGACAAATACTTCTGAATATCAAAATTTGTAGAATCTTTATGAAATGTTAATTTTATATTATTTGCTTTTTTGTTAATTTTTCCATTTAACATCGCCAATCCATATTTAAAATCACTACTCAAAGCCTTTTTCATTTTGCTTAGCATAAAACGAAGTAAGAAAGGCATATATCCATGCATCGTCCATGTAACTAATGTCCCTTTTTTGGTTTTTTCTAAGTCCCAAACAACTTTAGAAAGGGCTTTAAAAGGTTTTATAAATTCTAATCTTTGTATTATTTGTGTCGTGGGATTGAAGGTTAGGTTCTCCATTTTTCCAGACCCTATCTTCTCTCCATTCCAAGTATAAAAACTACCCTCTTTTTTTGAAGTTTTACTATACTCTAGATTTACATCAGGTTCATGACTAACCCAAGGGTTCCAAGATTTCCAAGTTTTGAAATCAATTAAAATATCAAAAATCGTTTGAGCTTCTT
Source organism: Flavobacteriaceae bacterium (assembly GCA_023558315.1). Classification (GTDB taxonomy): domain Bacteria; phylum Bacteroidota; class Bacteroidia; order Flavobacteriales; family Flavobacteriaceae; genus JAMJVX01. The sequence continues at coordinate 25,277 of JAMJVX010000060.1, read as the reverse complement.
CCTCAATTACTAAACTTTCCTTTATAGAGTAATTAAATTTTGGAAAGGGTTTTCCTTGCATATGATAAATTTTTGTGCAAAAATATCATTTTTAATGATTATTTATAATTTTTTCTGCTCTATTTAGTGCTTCTGCTAATCCCTTTGGGTTATTTCCACCTGCTGTAGCAAATGAAGCCTGACCTCCTCCTTTTCCTCCTATACATGGAGCAATTTCATTAATTAGGGTATTTGCACTAAATCCTTTTTTTTCTAAGTTAGGGGAGATTGAACCGCTGAGAATTATTTTTTCACCTGATTTAGTTGCTCCTATAAAAACAGTGTTATCATAGTTATTTCTAATTTTAAAAGCAATATCTTTTAAATTATTTGAAGATATATCAAGGATATTTTCGCTCTTTATTAAAGAAATTCCATTTGCTAAGAGATGTATTTTTTTCTCCAAATTTTCTTTAATGCTCTCTGCTTGTACTTTTTCTAAAAGAGTAACTTTTTTCTTTAATTCAACATTTTCATTTTTAAGTTTTTGAATTATTTTAAGAGGTTCTATAGGGTTTTTTAACTCTTTTTTAATTCCATCAAATGATTTTGTTTGTGCTTCAAAATATTTTTTACATGCATCGCCAGTAATTGCTTCAATCCTTCTAACTCCGCTAGCAACTGCGGTTTCATTTATGACTTTAAAATACCAAATATCTGCGGTGTTCTTTACGTGCGTACCCCCACAAAGCTCCTTAGAAAGTCCAAACTGGATAACTCGGACTGTATCCTCATATTTTTCTCCAAATAAAGCAATGGCTCCTTCCTCTAAAGCTTCTGATACAGGGACATTTCTCCTTTCATTTAAGGCGATTTGTTCTCTTATTCTTGCATTTACAAATTGCTCAATAAGGAGTATTTCTTCATCAAATACTTTTGAAAAATGTGAAAAGTCAAAACGAAACTCTCCAGAATGTACTGTAGAACCTTTTTGTTCCACATGTGTGCCGAGAATCGATCTTAACGCTTGATGCAATAAATGTGTGGCTGTATGGTTAGAAGATGTTCTATTTCTTTGTTTAATATCTACACTTGCTTCAAATGTCTGATTTAAATCCTTAGGTAGCGTTTTAACCCAATGAATAATAGTATTATTTTCTTTTTTGGTATCTATGATATATGACACATCTCCATCTGAAGATTTTAAATAGCCCTTGTCTCCCACTTGCCCTCCGCTTTCTGGATAAAAAGGAGTAAGATTAAATTTTAACTGATAAATAATTCCTTGCTTAGGCATTTCCACTTTTCTATACTGTACAATTTTAACCTTTGTGGATAAGGTATCGTATCCCACAAACTCCTGAATAGCATCTTCTTGTAACACAACCCAATCATCTATATTGTTTTTAGAAGCATCCCGAGACCTATTTTTCTGTTTTTGCATCTCAACATCAAACTCTTCATTATCAACATCCATCTTGTTTTCCTTAGCGATAAGAGTAGTTAAATCTAAAGGAAAGCCATAAGTGTCATATAATTCAAATGCTTTCTTGCCGCTTATTTTGCCTTTTGCAGAAGATGATGTTATTGCTGATTTTAATAATTTTAATCCTTGTTCTAAAGTGGCCAGAAATGATTTTTCTTCTTGCTTAATCACATTCTGAGCTAATTGTTGTTGTTGTGCCAATTCAGGATAAACTTGACCCAATTGCTCTGAAAGTGTCGGTATTAATTTATAGATAAAAGGCTCTTTTTGATTTAAAAATGTATATCCATAGCGAATTGCTCTTCGTAAAATTCTACGAATTACATATCCAGCGCCAGTATTACTTGGCAGTTGCCCATCTGCTATAGTAAAATATACTGCACGTATGTGATCTACGATTACACGAATAGCTATATCTGTTTTTGTGTCTTTTCCATAATCATTCCCTGTAATTGTTGTTACTTCTCTAATTAATGGGGTAAAAATATCTGTGTCATAATTAGATTTAACTTCTTGTAAAACCATAGCCAAACGCTCCAAACCCATCCCTGTATCTATATGTTTTTTAGATAATTTTTCTAACTCTCCATCTTTCTTTCTATTAAACTCAATAAAAACTAAATTCCAAACTTCAATTACTTGCGGATGGTCTTTATTAACTAAGTCTTCCCCTTTTATTCTTTTTTTCTCTTCCTTACTTCTTATATCTACATGTAATTCTGAACAAGGACCACAAGGACCTTGAGCGCCCATTTCCCAAAAATTATCCTTTTTACTGCCCATTAATATTCGTTCTTGAGGAACTATCTCCTTCCAAAACTCATACGCTTCCTTATCCATGGCTAAGTTTTCAGCATCTTCTCCTCCAAAAACTGTGATGTACAAATCCTCTTTGTCAATCTTATATATCTCGGTAATTAGCTCCCAAGCCCAAGTAATGGCTTCTTTTTTAAAATAATCTCCAAAACTCCAATTTCCAAGCATCTCAAAAAAGGTATGGTGATACGTATCTATCCCAACTTCTTCTAAATCATTGTGTTTTCCAGATACTCTTAAACATTTTTGTGAGTTTGCTATGCGTAAACTCTGTGGAGTAGCATTCCCTAAAAAATAATCCTTGAAAGGATTCATCCCTGCATTTGTAAATAATAAAGTAGGGTCATCTTTTATTAGAATAGATGCGGAAGGCACTAATTTATGGTCTTTAGTACGAAAAAAATCTAAGAACTTTTGTCTAATTTCTATTGAATTCATTTATTAATTTATTGTGTGTTAATAATTTTTTATATCTTTGCCTCCATTTTGTAATTTGCAAAATTAATCAAAAAGGATTATTAATGATAAGAGAAAAATTTTATTATAACAAAAAAACATTAAATTATTCTAAAGTAGATACAAGGAAAAGTATCCTAAAAAAATCATTGTTGTTTATTGGGTGTGCAATATTGTTCGGACAAGTTGGTTTTTACTTTTTATCTAAAACTGATTTTTTAATTACTCAAAAAGAAAAAATCCAACAAAGAGAATTAGAGAATTATCAACTTCAATTTGAGTTTATAACTACTAGGATGCATCATTTAGAGGAGGTTATGTCAAATATTGAGAATAGAGATAATAATCTATACCGCGCTTATTTTAATGCAAATCCTATCCCTAAAGAACAAAGACTTGCTGGATTTGGAGGAATAAATAGATATAAAAAATTAGAAGGATTTAATAACTCTGACTTAATAATCAATACTACTAAACAATTAGATATTTTAAGTAAACAAATATTAATCCAATCTAGATCTCTAGATGAAATAGAAAAATTAGCTATAAATAAGGATAAATTTTTAGCTGTAATCCCTTCTATTCAACCTGTTAGAAATAAAGATTTAAGACGAATGGCTTCAGGATATGGATGGAGAATAGATCCATTCACTAAAGTTCGTAAAAAACATTATGGGATGGACTTTTCTGCAAAAATTGGTACTCCTGTGTATGCTTCTGGAAATGGCGTTGTTATTAGAGCTGATAATAAATCTAGAGGGTATGGAAATCATATTCGTATAAAGCACGGACATGGATACATTAGTTTATATGCACATCTTAGTGAATATAATGTAAAAGTCAATCAAAAAGTTAAACGCGGTGATGTCATTGGATTTGTAGGAAATACTGGAAGATCTGTAGCTCCCCACCTACATTATGAGATTCATAAAAGAAACAAACGTGTTAACCCTATAAACTTCTACTACGGAAACCTTAGTACTGAGGAATTTGAAGCGCTTTTAAAAGCCGCTGCAAACGAAACGCAATCATTGGATTAAGTTTTATTAAATGAATCTTAACAATCTTCCCGAGAAAAAATACTACACTATTGGGGAAGTTGCAAAGTATTTTGATGTTTCTACTTCTTTATTACGGTTTTGGGAAAAAGAATTTGACCAATTACGAATTCATAAGAATAAAGGAAATATTCGCAAGTTCACACAGGAAAATATAAAAGTAGTATCCCTAATATATTCATTGTTAAAAGAAAAAAAATACACTATTGAAGGGGCAAAAAACTATTTAAAAGAATCAAAAAAAAATAAAGTTACTCCTGAACAAGTGACAGAATCACTTCTTTCAATTAAAGAAAAACTTTTAGAAATAAAACAAACGCTTTCTACACATTAATATGAAATCCTATTTAATAATTTTTACTCTCGTCTTATTATTTTCTTGTACTTCTAAAAATAATCCCTCTCCTCTTCTCTTTAAAGAAATTTCTTCAGAAAAGACAAATATTACTTTTTCAAATGATTTAGAATATAAGGATAGTTTAAACATCATTGATTTTCTATACTATTATAACGGAGGCGGAGTAGCCATTGGAGACATCAATAATGATGGGAAAGAAGATTTATTTTTTACGGCAAATCAAAAACCCAATAAATTATATTTAAACTTAGGTGATTTTAATTTTAAAGATTTTACAGAAGAAGCTGGGATTTTAGACACTGGTTTTTGGTCTACTGGAGTTAGCATTGCTGATATAAATAACGATGGGAATGTAGATATATACGTGTGTGCCGTAGGAAACTACAAAACTCTTAAAGGACGAAATCTACTTTATCTAAATAACGGCGATGGCACTTTTAATGAAGTAGCAAAAACATATGGATTAGACTTTACTGGATTTTCTACACAGGCTTCTTTTTTTGACTATGACAGAGATGGTGATTTAGATATGTATCTCCTCAATCATTCTGTTCATACGGTAAATAGTTATGGTAAATCTAATAAACGTTTTGATAAAGACCCTTTAGCAGGAGATAGATTGTTTGAAAATAAATTAAATGAAAAAGAAAATAGGTTTGTAGATGTTACAGAGAAAGCAGGGATTTACAGTTCCTCATTAGGTTATGGTTTAGCCATTAAAACTGCTGATATTAATAATGATGGGTGGACTGATATTTATATAGGAAATGATTTTCATGAAAATGATTATATCTATATCAATCAAAAAGACAAAACATTCAAGGAATTAGGGGAAACATACATGTCACATACCTCTCGTTTTACCATGGGGGTAGATATTGCAGATATAAATAACGATAGTCATACGGATATTTTCACCTTAGATATGATGCCCTTTTCAGCAGAGGTTTTATTAAAATCAGGAGGAGAAGAAGAAGATGAAATAAGTACTATTAAAGAAGATTTTGGATACGGTAAACAATATGCGAATAACCAATTGCAGCTAAATACCCAAAAAGGATATTTTGAAGAAATTAGTGCGCTGACAAACACTTTCGCTACTGACTGGAGTTGGTCTGTATTGTTAGAAGATTTTGATAATAATAGTTATAAGGATATTTTTATAACAAACGGAATATATAAACGTCCAAATGACTTAGACTATATCAATTTTATGAGTAGTGCTTCTTTTAGCGAATACAGTAGGGAGAAAAGAATGGAGTTGGAACAAAAAATTATTGAGATAATGCCTACGTTAAAAATTTCTAATATCCTTTATTTGAATAACGGGGCATTAGAATTTGAGAAACAAAATAAAAATATTGGGCTCACTCCCTCCTATTCCAATGGTGCTGCAACTGCTGATTTAGACAACGATGGCGACTTAGATATTGTGGTAAATAACATTAATCAAAAAGCAACTATTTTAGAAACAAAACTCTCTAATCCAACAAATTACCTTACACTAAAGCTAAAAGGAAATAAAAAATATCCATCAATATTTAACGCAAAAGTCTATTTGTATAATGGTGACAAAAAACTATATAAAGAACTTGCTCCTGCAAAAGGATTTCAATCTTCTTCTTCTCATCTTTTACACTTTGGATTAGGAGACTTTTCGACTATAGATTCCTTAGAAATTGTTTGGGCAGATGGAAAATTACAAACGGTAAAAAATGTAGCGATAAATCAAACGCTACTAGTTGAAAGACCTAACGCAACATTACCTAATTATACTTATGTTAAATCTCCTTCTAAAAAGATAAAGGATTTTCCCCTCACACATAAAGAAAACTATTATTTAGACTATAAATCAGAGATTTTAATTCCAGAAATGCTTTCTAAAGAAGGACCTGCTGTGGTTTCTTCTGATTTTAATAAAGATGGACTTACAGATGTATTTGTAGGTGGAGGTCGTTTTCAAGAACCTTCATTATTTTTTCAAAAAGAGGATGGCTCCTTTACAAAGCAACAAGAAAAATTATTTGCCAATGAAAATGTGTATGAAGATGTAGATGCTGTGGCATTTGATTTTGAAAATGATGGAGATTTAGATATTTACGTCGCAAGAGGAGGGAATGACAATTATGAAAACCAAGAAACTTTTGAAGATAGGATTTATATCAATGATGGGAATGGGATTTTTAGTATTCATAAACATCCTTTGCCACAAATTAATTCTGGAAGTGTCGCTGCTGGAGATTTTGACAAAGATGGATTTATAGATATTTTTGTAGGAGGGCGCTCTGTTCCTGGAGCCTATGGATTAAGTCCGAATAGTTATCTGTTGAAAAATAACGGAAAATTAGGGTTTTCAATCTTTTTTGAGCAACGCTTAGGGATGATAACGGATAGTGAGTGGGTAGATGTCAATAACGACAGTTTTTTAGATTTAGTAGCCGTTGGAGATTGGATGCCTGTATCCATATATCTAAACCTTGATGGGAAAAATTTTGAAAATGCCACTGCAGAATACAACCTAGAAAATACAGAAGGGTTATGGAATGTTGTTAAAGTTTTGGATATTAACGAGGATGGCAAAAAAGATTTTTTAGTTGGAAATGCAGGGTTAAATACCAAATGGAAAGCATCTGCAAAAAAACCTATTCAATTATACTTAGACGATATTGACGACAATGAAAGATTAGACCCAATTATCTTTTATCCTTATCAAGATACCTTAGTTCCTTTTGCCACAAAAAATCAATTAGACAAGCAAGTACCTTCGCTTAAAAAGAGATTTAGAAGCTATACGGGCTTTTCAAAAGTGAGAACATTTGAGCAACTGACAGGCAAAAATACCACTGATATATTAGTACAAAAATCTATTGCAGAATTACAATCTATGCTTTTTGTCCAAGGTGAAAAAGGATTTGAAAAAATTCCTCTTCCCACAGAGGCACAAAAAAGTACCATTCAAGACTTTTATGTAGCAGATACAAAGGACTCAAAAAAAATAGTATATGTAGGGAACAACTTAGGGCATCTTAACTTTTTAGGAAATGCCACTGCTAATGCTGGAGGAATTTTAACCTATACAAAAGATACAATGATGCATAAAGAGTTACTCCCTTTGCCTCCTTTTAAAAGTTATAGAAAAATACTATCCATTGACAAAAAACAACTTTTGATAGCGACAAACAATGACCAGTTTTATTTATTAGATAAGTAATCCTAATTGTTTATTTATTAAGTTTGTAGAGCTTTACACCCTCTCCAACAACCACTTATTCCAAAGGCTAAAAAATACTTTTCCCCATAAAAAACCAAAAAGAGACCCGCAGATAATATCTATAGGAAAATGTACTCCTATATATACGCGACTATAAGCGATAAGGGATGCAAAAGTAAAGAAAAGAAATCCTATTTTTCTAATATAGGGTATTAACAACAAAGTAAAGAAAGTAGCCAAGGCAAAGGAATTGGACGAATGCCCTGAAAAAAAGCTGTAAAGCCCTCCACAATGCGATTTCACTAAACGCATCTCGTCTTTAAATAAATCGTTATGGCATGGGCGCAGTCGCTCAAATCCAAACTTAAATAGATTAGTCACTTGGTCTGTCACTAAAATCAACACAGCCACTCCTCCCAATACAATGAGTAATGATTTATAGTTTTTGGTATTTCTAAAAAATAAAAACAACGCAAAGAGATAAAGCACCACATTGGTCAAGGAGTTAGTCATTAGCATCCAAAACCCATCAAAGAGTGGGATGCCTAAACTGTTCAAATATAAAAATAGTGAATGGTCGTATTCTAATAAAGTTTCTATCATGATAAATATTTTTTTGAAAGTGAATTAAATCGTATAAAAAGTAATAATGAGGACATAAATAGCCCAACTAATAAGCCTATCCATATACCAACTGCACCCATAGGTGTTTTTATGCCTAAATAATAACTTACAGGAATTCCAAACACGATATAGGCAATAAAAATCAAGAGTGTAGGTTTATAAACATCTTGTAAGCCCCTTAACGCCCCTAAAATAACGGCCTGTAATCCATCAAAAATTTGAAAAAATCCAGAAATGATGAGTAAAGTTGCTGCTAATTTCACTACCTCATGTACATCGTTTAATATTTGAGAATTATCATCGCTTAGATAAATCCAAGGGAGTTGTTCATGGAAAATTATAAAAAATAAACAAGTAAAAATATCTATAATTATTACCAATAAAAATAGGGAAAAGGCAATTCTACGTAAGGCAAAAAAGTCTTTTAATCCTTTCTGATTGCCTATTCTAATCATTGCTGCAACACTCAATCCCATGGCAAACATAAAGGTCATCGCCGATAGGTTAAACGCAATCTGATTTGCTGCTTGTGGGTTTTTTCCCAACAGTCCTGCCATCCAAATAGATGCGACAAAAAAGAGCACTTCAAAAAATGTTTGCAACGCAGAAGGAAATCCCAATTTGAATATTTTTTTAAATATGGCAAACTCAGGTTTTTTCCATTTAAAGTGTATATAAGGAATAAATTTTCGGTGATTGCGGAGGTAAATAATGATAAATACTATCATCAATATTCGCGATACAAAGGTGCCAATTCCTGCGCCTTCCACACCCATTTTTGGGAACCCCCACATTCCAAAAATCAACAGGTAGTTAAATAAGATATTAATTCCATTTGCAAAAATAGTCGCATACATAGCTGGACGCGTTTCGGACAACCCATCGGCAAATTGTTTTAAGGCTTGGAAAGTCACTAAAGGGAATAAGGACAACGCTACCCATTTTAGGTAGGGAACTGTAAGCACTACCACTTCTTCAGGTTGATTCATTACATACAACAATGGTCTTGCAAATAAAATTGCTAAGGCTAAAAACAGCCCTATCACTGCACAAAGGATAAAACCGTGATAAAAAATATTCTGTCCTTTTTTAACGTCGTTTTGCCCATCTGATTCTGACGTTAATGGAGTTATAGCTGTAGAAAATCCCAATCCTAAGGACATGGCAATAAATACAAAACTATTGCCTAAGGAAACTGCAGCCAATTCTGCCGTTCCCAATTGCCCCACCATAATATTGTCAGCGAGTTGCAAAAAGGTATGCGCCAGCATTCCCAAGGTTACAGGAATGGACAGCTTTAGATTATATCGAAATTCTTTGGTATACTTTTTTAAAAACACTTGCTAAAATCCAAACTGATCTACAAAATATACCAATGCTGCCATAGTCGCTGCGCCTAATTCTAATTCTCTTTTATTAATAGCATCAAAGGTATCGTTTGCGGCATGATGATGGTCAAAATAACGCTGTGAATCTGGACGAAGACCTGCTAAGACAATATCGTCATTTTTTAGTGGACCTATATCTGCACCACTTCCGCCTTGCTCAAAGTAATGAATTAAATAGGGTTTAAAATAAGGCTCCCAACTTTGTATTTTTTTAAAATCTTCATCACTTGCTGCAATAGAAAATCCACGTGGAGTAAACCCTCCTGCATCAGATTCAAGTGCGAAAATGTGTTTTTCATTATTATTTTTAGCGACTTCTGCGTATTTATTTCCTCCTCTCAAACCATTTTCTTCATTCATAAACATCACAACTCGTATGGTTCGCTTCGGCGCATATCCTATTTCTTTGAATAATCGCAATACTTCCATAGATTGTACAATGCCCGCACCGTCATCATGCGCACCATCTCCTAAGTCCCAAGAATCTAAATGCCCTCCAACTACTATATATTCATCAGGAAATTCGGTTCCTTTTATCTCTCCTATTACATTATGAGATTCTACATCTGGATAGTTTTGACAATTTTGTTTTAAGTAAAATTGTAGTTTAGGATTTAATTTTAACATGCCACTTAACATTTCTGCTCCGTTGGTGCTAATAGCTGCTGCAGGAATTTTTTCTTTATTTGTCAAATCTCCATAACTCATCGCTCCAGTATGAGGCAGATCATCCAAACGCAAATTCATAGAACGCACAATAACTCCTATTGCGCCTAAACTTGCTGCCTTTTCTGCACCTTGATAGCGTTGATTTACACAACCTGAATACGCACTAAAAGTGCTTATCAAGTCTGCTTGCATAGGTCGGTTAAAAAAAATTATTTTGCCTTCTACCTTTTCACGCCCTAACGCTTCTAACTCCTCAAACGTTTTTACTTCTATTACTTCTGATTTTATACCACTATAACTCGTAGCTACAGAACCTCCCAATGCACAAACTGGTACATTAATTCTATTCCCTGGACTTGTTTCTATATAGGCATATTCAAATGTCCCTCTAACCCATTTAGGAACCATTACAGGTTGTAACCAAACATTGTCTAGTGATATTGCTTCTAAAGCTTCCTTGCCCCACTCTACAGCTTGTGCCGCTTGTACAGATCCAGAAAGACGTCCGCCTATTTTGTTTGATAAATGGTCTAGCCAATCATAACTTTGCCCATTTAATAAAGATGTTTGATACAGTTTTTCTAAGATTTTTTCGTGTTCATCTGCTTTTTGTGCTACACAAATAGATGAGAAAATAAATATTCCTAATAGTGCTAAATGTTTCATAAATAATTTTTTAGCAATATTACTAATAAAAAAATAGTTTTTAAGAAAGACAAGATTATTTTTTGAGCCAAACCGTTCTCTGTGGAAAAGGAATTTCTATTTTATTTTGCTCAAAAACCTTATAAATTTCAAAACGAATATCACTTTTTACTACTCCAGAAATTAACCCATTATTAATAGTGAAGAATATTTTAAAATCTAAACTGTTATCTCCAAAATTAGTAAATAAAACTACGGGTGGTGGTTTAGCAAGTACTCTTTTATGATTTAAAACTGTTTCTATAAGAAGTTGTTTTACTTTTTCTACATCTGTACCATAAGCAACTCCTACTGAAACCCCTTCTCTAATAATTTTCCCATTTTCTGTCCAATTATATAAAATAGAAGTCAAAAATTTATGATTTGGAATTATCAAAACTTTATTGTCAAGAGTTACGGTTCGAGTGGTTCGTAAAGTAATTTTTTTGATTCTACTTGTTTTTCCTTCTACTTCAATAATATCACCCACATGAACTGATTGATCTATAATAATAAAAATCCCTGAGATAATATCTTGAAAAAAGGTTTGTAAGGCTAAACCAATACCTATCAAAAGAGCAGCTGAAGCTACGAAGATTGCTTTGACATCTACCCCTAAATTATCTAAAGTGATAAAAAAAACTACCGCATAGATAAAATAATTAAAAAAGGAAAAGATACTCCTAAATCTTGTTTTTGCCTCACTTTCAAGTGTTTTTGACAACAGTCTCTTTAATAGTTTTAAAAAATAAAATGTAGCAAAAAATACAACAAGGATTATAAGAATAGCCTTTATAGAAATTGAAAAAGAACCTATCTTTATACTAAAAGTCAATACGTTTTTGAGTAACTCCAAATTTGTTTGGTTTAAAAAAGTACACAAAAATACAAATGAATATTAATGAATAGTATTTCTTTATTAATAAATATTAGTATTTATTAAAAACTATAATTGTATTTTTGTCTAAAAATTATTTTATTTTAACAAAGTGAAATCAAAAAAAATTATTTTTAACCTTCTTGTTTTTAGTATTATACTAACTATCTTTAACTGTGAAATAACAGAAACGGGAACTTTTATTACTAAATTAACTGTAACTGCTGACAAAGATTATGAAGCTAAAATTTCAGAGTCAGACATTACCTTTGAGAATAAAGTGCCAAATGGTTGGACAGAAGTTACTATCAAGACGCTAACTATATCAGATGAAGCTATTGCTAGCAAAAATGTAGGAGACAAACTAAATGTAGGAAAATCTAATAATATTACTGTAGTTTCGGAAAATGGAGAAACTCAAAATTATACTTTACTAATTTATGAACAACCCTTACCTACTAAACCTTCTGTAAGTATTGGTGAAGTTACAAGCATTACAATTAGTGGCGCTACTATATCAGGAACAATTGTTAGTTTAGGAACAGGAAAAGTTTATGCTTATGGTCATGTTTGGGGAACTACCCAAAATCCAACTATAACTGGAACAGGTTTTCAAACATCTAATAAAGGGGAAACTTCAGATATTGATTTTTCATTTACTACAGAAATTACTGGATTAAGTGAAAATACAACTTACTTCATAAGATCTTACTCAACAAACATAGTAGGGACTTCATATAGTAATACTAAACAATTTAGCACCTTAGATTAGTATAAAAATTGATTTATCCTAAATTCTTATATAATGCTCTCATTTCTAATTGATTATTAGCATATATACTATTAAATAGAATCTCTTCTTATTTTAAAGTTTAAAACTTTTTTCTTACTTTTAATACATACTATTTAAATAATATTGTACTATTGCAATCAGTTTAAAATAAAATTATATACATATATGAATATTTCAAGTATAGATATCACCATATTTGTCCTGTATTGTCTAATTATATTGACTATTGGGCTTTATGTATCAAGAACAAAAAAAGGTAAAGTAAAAAGTACAGAAGATTATTTTTTAGCAGGAAAAAAATTGCCATGGTGGGCTATAGGTGCCTCCCTTATTGCGGCAAATATATCTGCTGAGCAATTTATCGGCATGTCAGGTTCAGGATTTGCCTTAGGCTTAGCCGTCGCTTCCTATGAATGGATGGCTGCCATTACACTATTAGTCGTAGGAAAATACTTTTTGCCAATTTTTATAGAAAAAGGACTTTATACCATTCCTCAATTCATAGAAAAAAGGTTTAGCTCTAATTTAAAAACAATCTTAGCCATATTTTGGATATGTTTATTTGTCTTTATAAACTTAGCAACTATATTATTTTTAGGAGGGAAAGCATTAGATACCGTTTTAGGAGTAGGTGACGGATCTATTTTATTATCAAGTATCATTGGATTAGGACTTTTTGCCGCTGCTTATTCCTTATGGGGCGGTCTCCAAGCTGTTGCATGGACCGATGTTGTTCAAGTAATCCTTTTAGTATTAGGAGGTCTTACTATGACTTGTATAGCCTTAAGCCATGTCACTGATTCAGGAAGTATTATTGATGGATTGCGTCATGTATATAATACCGTTCCAGAGAGATTTTCAATGATTTTATCTGAAGGACAAATTATAACACCCAATGGCAAAGATGCTTGGATAGATTTTCCAGGGTTAGCGGTTCTTGTTGGAGGAATGTGGGTTGCTAATCTATACTATTGGGGATTTAACCAATATATTATTCAGCGAACACTAGCTGCTAAAAGTTTAAAAGAAGGTCAAAAAGGAATTGCATTTGCAGCGTTTTTAAAACTCTTTATCCCAATTATTGTAGTCTTACCAGGAATTATCGCTTATGTGATGAATTTAGATGCAAACGGAAATCTCAGCTTAGATGCAAGTTCTGGATTTTTAGGACAATCTGGAAATATTGTAAACGATAATGCGTCTCCTTGGTTAATTAAAAATTTCATACCCGTTGGGATTAAAGGAATTATTTTGGCTGCTTTAGCAGCAGCTATCGTCTCGTCATTGGCTTCTATGATTAACTCTGTCTCTACTATATTTACTATGGATATCTACAAACCTATTATTAACAAAAAAGCTAGCGATAGACAAATGGTTAAAGTTGGTAGAATCACCAGTTTAGTAGCGCTAATCATTGCAATGTGTATTGCTCCGCAGTTAAGTGGATTAGACCAAGTGTTTCTTTATATCCAAGAATATACAGGCTTAGTAAGTCCTGGAATATTAGCTGTATTTTTAATGGGGTTATTCTATAAAAAAGCGACAAACAATGCCGCTATTTGGGGAGTGTTATGCTCTATTCCAATCGCCTTATATTTTAAGGTTGCTCCAAAAGGGTGGAGTGACGCTATTATTTATGTTGATATTCCTTATCTACAGCAAATGTTATTAACTTGTATCGGAACGCTATTAATTATTTGGGGCATTAGTTCTTTTGAGAAGAAAGAAAGCGACCCTAAAGGTATTCATTTAACTAAAAAAGTATTTGCTACTTCTAGTTCATTTAATATCCCAGCAATTATAATATTATTAATAACTGCATTCTTATACGCAATGTTTTGGTAAAATTTAAATAAATATAAACGCTATGAAAAATTCTAGACGTAATTTCTTAAAAAAAACAGCACTTGCCTCTTCGATAGCAATTGTTCCTAGACATGTATTGGGTGGCGTGGGATATACTGCTCCCAGTGATCAATTAGCCATTGCAGCCATTGGTATTGGAGGAAAAGGTAGAACAGACTTAAATAGAGCCTATGTAGATGGAGGTACAGAAAAACTTTTAGGCGTAGGTGAACATAGATTTAGTTATTATTACGATAAAATTATAAAAACAAAAAGAGAGCGAATAGTAGCACTTTGTGATGTAGACCCTATGGGAAAACATGGAGTTACTGAATCTAGGAAAAGATTTCCTGAAGCCAATTTTTATGAAGACTTTAGAGTTTTATTAGATAAAGAAAAAGATGTCGATGCCGTTATAATTTCTACACCAGATCATACTCATGCAGTCATTGCCATGGATGCTATGCAAAGAGGTAAGCACGTCTACGTACAGAAGCCACTTACTCATAATATTAGAGAGGCTCGAATGCTAACAGAAACGGCAAGAAAGCAAAAAGTGGTTACTCAAATGGGAAATCAAGGGGCTTCTGGAGCGGGAAGAGTAAAAGTTCAAGAATGGGTTGATAATAAACTTATAGGAAACATACGTGAAGTTAAAGTATGGACCAATAGACCCGTATGGCCTCAAGGTATTCCAATTCCTACCCCGAAGGAAGATACAATAAAGAGTGATTCATTAAATTGGGATTTATGGTTAGGACCTGCTCAAGATAGACCCTATGCTGAAAATATTCATCCATTTAACTGGAGAGGTTGGTGGGAATATGGTACAGGTGCATTAGGAGATATGGGTTGTCATCTTATGGATACTCCTTTTGTTACTTTAGGTTTAAAATATCCTACGGATGTAGAATCTAGCATTGGAAGCGTTTACAAACAAATGTGGACCCCAGAATATATTCCAGAAGCATGTCCCCCGTCTTCAATGATTACCTTAGGATACGAGGCTTCTGAAAAAAATCCAGTACCCTTAAAACTTACTTGGACAGATGGAGGAATTAAACCACCACATCCTGATTTATTACCTGTAGATGAAGAAATACCAGCAAATGGGGTTCTTATGATAGGAGAAAAAGGAGTAATTAGTTGTGGAGTATATTGCGCTAATCCAAAATTATTTCGAAAGGGAGAACCTACATTAAAATTAGAAACCCCCAAAGAACAGTTAGAGGCTATGGGCAATGTAGAAAATAAACATCAAAGACATTGGGTTGAAGCTTGTAAAGCAGGTTTTAATAGTGACCAACACAAAAAACTCACCTCTTCATTTGATAGTGCTGGACCTCTAACAGAAGGTATTTTAATGGGCAATATAAGTATCAGAAGTCATTTATTACGAAAAGAAACTGAACGTGGGTATAAATATCCTGGACGTAAAAAATTACTTTGGGATGGAGAAAATATGAAAATAACAAATTTTGAAGAGGCAAATCAATTTATAAGTAGAACCTATCGTAAAGGATGGGAAATATAAATTAATTCTCAGAAAAATAAATTTTATATAAAAATTACTTATATTTGCACCCATTTTTTCAAAAGATATGTACGCAATAGTAGAAATAGCAGGGCAACAATTTAAAGTTGCTGAAAAACAAAAATTATTTGTTCATCGATTAGATAATAAAGAAGGGGATATCGTAAACTTTGATAAAGTATTACTTTTAGACGATGGAAAAAAAGTAGATGTAGGTGTTCCCACTGTAAAAGATTTAAATGTAAGTGTTAAAGTAGTTAAACACTTAAAAGGAGATAAAGTGATTGTCTTTAAAAAGAAACGAAGAAAAGGATATCGTGTTAAAAATGGACATAGACAATATTTAACTGAGTTACTAGTAGAGTCTATTGGAAAAAAAGCGCCAAGTGCAACTAAAAAAGTAGCCGCAAAATCTACTACCACTACTACTAAAAAAACAGTAGCTCCAAAAAAAGAGACAAAAGCTGCTACAACAGATAAATCAACTGCAAAAAAAGCAGTTGCAGTAAAAAAAGCACCCGTTAAGGCAACAGGTACTAAAAAAGTTACAACTACTGCTAAAAAAGCGGCACCAAAAAAAACAACACCAAAAAAAACTACTAAAAAATAATAAATCATGGCACATAAGAAAGGAGTAGGAAGTTCAAAAAACGGAAGAGAGTCACATTCTAAACGACTTGGCGTTAAAATATTTGGAGGACAAAAAGTTATTGCTGGTAATATAATTGTTAGACAAAGAGGAACAAAACACAATGCTGGTGAAAATGCTTATATTGGGAAAGATCATACTATTCATGCTAAAATTGATGGTATTGTTCAATTTTCTAAAAAAAGGAATAACAAATCATATGTGTCTATCATAGCACAGGCATAACCTTTCCACTAAAAAATATCTTTATTAAACAATAAACTGATTAAATATTTGTTTTCTATTGAACATATTTAATTTTATAAATTGTTTTTAAAACAAAAATTTCTAGGTTTACTTTTAAGTCTGTCTTTATCTGTTGCTTCTGGTCAATCTCATGAAATAGGGATATTTTTTGGAGGCAGTAATTTTATTGGAGATGTTGGAAACACACAATATGTAGCACCTAATAGTGGTAGTATAGGTCTATTTTATAGAGGATTATTATTTAGGCAAATTCATATTAGAGCTGGAATAAACACCTCGCAACTAAATGGATATGACACTGAAAGCAATTTATACCGCAGGAAAAATAGAGGATTTTCAATAGAAAATAATATAATTGAAAGTTATTTAGGGTTGGAAATGGATTTTTTAGATTTTGAACTTAAACCTTTAGAATTAGGTTGGACAACTTATATGTTTTTAGGATTAAGTTATTTGCAATATCAAAAAGGGAATTTTAATAACAATAATACCTTTGTCAATTATGGAAAAGATAATACTTTTGCACTTCCTTTTGGAATCGGATTAAAAATGAAGATATCAGAAAAAATAATGCTAGGAATTGAGGTTTTACCGCGATATACATTTAGTAATAGTATAGATGGAAGTACTGATACTACTTTTTCATTTGGAAACAAACACAATAATGACTGGTTCGTATTTACTGGCGGGACTATTAATTATATTATTAATCCTTGCTTATGTAAAACAAAAAAATTACAATGGAATTAAATCCAGACAAACTTCCTGAACATGTAGCTATCATAATGGACGGAAATGGTAGATGGGCAAAAGAAAGAGGGAATCCCAGAGTTTTTGGGCACAAAAATGGTGTAAAGTCCGTTGATGAAAGTGTAAAAACTGCGGCAGAATTAGGCATACAATATTTAACATTATTTGCTTTTTCTACTGAAAATTGGGATCGCCCTAAAGAGGAAATATCCTTATTAATGGAACTACTATTATTTTCTCTAAAAAAGGAATTAAAAAAATTGATAGAAAACGATATTCGTTTAAATACGATAGGCGATTTAAGCCTTCTTCCAAAAAAGATATCTAATGAACTCATTCTAGTTAAAGAAAAAACTAAAAACAATAAAAAAATGGTTTTAACTTTAGCTATTAATTATGGAGGAAAAGAAGAGATAACTCATGCGATAAAGACCCTTTCAGGGAAAGTTAAAAACAATGAAATTGACGTTGAAAATATTAATCATAATCTTATAAAAAAATTTTTATATACTAATGATATGCCAGATGTAGATTTATTAATCAGAACGAGTGGAGAACATAGAATTAGTAATTTTTTACTTTGGCAAATTGCCTACGCAGAATTATACTTTACAGAAACACTTTGGCCTGATTTTAGAAAAGAACATCTTTATGAAGCCTTATTAAATTATCAAAATAGAGAGCGAAGATTTGGAAAAACTAGTGAGCAAATTAATATTCATGAATAAAAACACCTATTTTTTTATTATTCTCTTTTTTTTATTTGCCTTTTCGTATGGTCAAACTAGAAACTTTGAGAAAGGAAAGAAATACGTTATAGATACTATTATTGTAAAAGGACTGGTAAGTTTTCAAGAAAGGACTGTAGTTGCATATACTGGTCTATATAAAGGGCAAGAAGTGACCATTCCCGGAGAGGAAATTAGCGCAGTTATAAATAAGCTTTGGTCTCTCGATTTATTTAGCGATATTAATTTTTATATAAATTCTATTGAAGACAATAAAATAGGTCTGGAAATTGCAATAGAAGAATTACCTAAACTTACAGAAGTAAAATTTAAAGGATTAAAAAACGCCTCTACTGAATCAATTATTGAAGATACAGATTTAGTGAAAGGAAAAAAATTATCAGAAAATTTTTTAATTAATACTAAAAATTTCATCATTGATAAATACAAGGAAAAAGGGTTTTATAATACAAAGGTATCCTATAATATGATTGAAGATTCTACTGAGGTAAACGGATATAGATTACTAATAAACGTTGACAAAGGTCGAAGGGTTAAAATCAATAAAATATCAATTAAAGGAAATAAAGATATAAAGACTAGTAAAATATTAAATAAATTAAAGAAAACTAAGCAAAAAAGTCTGTATCGATTTTGGAAAAAATCTAAGTTAGTGAAGGCAGATTACAAAGAAGATTTAAAAGGTGTCATAGAATTTTTCAAAAAAAATGGATATAGAGACGCTCGTATTATTAGAGATTCTATTTTCTATGAGGATAATGCTTTAAATATTGATATTGAATTAGAAGAAGGGAGGAAATATTATTTTGGAGATATTAGTTTTTTAGGAAATTCGGTATATACTACTCAACAACTTCAAAAATATTTGGGTATACAAAAAGGGGATGTCTATAATGGTGTTTTATTAAAAGAACGAATTAACGACCCCACAAAACCTGACGGAGAATACATCGCTAATCTATATCAAAATAATGGTTATTTATTTTCAAATATAAATGCTGTAGAAACGACCGCTAAAAACGATACTGTAAACTTTGAAATTCGTGTAATAGAAGGCAAACAGGCTTTTTTTAATAGAATTAGCATAAAAGGAAATGACAGAACGAATGATCGCGTAATCTATCGTGAAATTAGAACAAAACCAGGAACAAAATATGCAAAAAATACTTTAATAAGAAGTATTAGAGAATTAGGACAATTACAATTTTTCGATACAAATATTTCTCCTAATTTTAAAAATACAGATCCAAATACAGGAATAGTTGATATAGAATTTGAACTTAAGGAGATTGGAACAAGTCAAATACAACTGCAAGGGGGGTATGGAGGAGGAGGATTTATTGGAACTCTTGGGTTGTCATTTAATAATTTTTCTATGAAAAATTTATTGAATGCAAAAAAAGAGAAAACATTTCTACCTATGGGAGATGGACAATCTTTGGCTATACAACTTCAAGCAACACAATTTAACCGAATTTATAGTTTTTCTTTTTCTGAACCCTGGTTAGGAGGTAAAAAACCCATTAATTTTTCTACATCTATATCAGAAAGTACCCAGTATCGATTTAGTTTTTTGAATAATACTTCATTTGATGATCAATATTTTAGAATAAGAGGGGGAAGTGCCGCTTTATCATATAGACTTACTGTTCCGGATGATTATTTTATTCTTTCTCAAGCATTAGATTACAAAAATTATAAACTCAATAACTATTTTATTGGATTATTTACTTTTGGGAACGGAAATTCAAATAATTTTAATTACACTATAGGGCTTACTAGAAACAATACTTTTACAAACCCAATCTATCCTATTGGAGGGTCTCAATTTTCCGCAAGCTTAAGATTAACACCTCCTTATTCATTCTTTAATAATATTGATTATGGCAATTTAGGAGAACTTCCAGAATTTCAGACTTCAACGGGGGCGCCTGATGTGACAAAAATTGACCAAGAAAAATTTAGATGGTTAGAATTTTACAAGTTTAAATTTAATGGCACGTGGTTTACCAATATCATTGACAAATTAGTATTGAGAATGCATACTGAATTTGGATTTATTGGGGTTTATAACCCTGCGCGGGGCGATATTCCATTTGGCAGATTTTTTTTAGGGGGAGATGGTTTAACAAATTTTGCTTTAGACGGAAGAGAAGTGATTGCATTAAGAGGATATCCAAATCAATCGCTATCAAGCACAAGTGGGTCTTTAGCATATAACAAATTTTCTTTAGAAATGAGATACCCAATTTCTTTACAACCAACAGCGTCTATATATAGTTTAAGTTTCTTAGAACTTGGAAATGGCTTTAATTCACTTAACGAGTTTAGTCCTTTTAATGGTAAGCGTTCAGCAGGGTTTGGTGTACGAATATTTATGCCTGCTTTCGGTTTATTAGGGGTAGACTTTGGATATGGTTTTGACAGCATTAGTAATTCAAGTAGTCAACCCAATGGTTGGGAAACGCACTTTACCATTGGACAGCGGTTTTAAAGAAAAATAAATAGAACTATGCGTCTTTATTACAATATTATTTTATCTTTGCTCAGTTTTTTTTCTATAAATTTTATTTATGGGCAAAAAGGAGTTAGAATAGCTTATGTTGATGTAGATGTAATTTTAAAAAACCTTAAGGAATATCAAAATATTGAAGAGGTTTTAAATAATAAAGTTACTACTTGGCAAGAGGAAATAAAGCAACGAAAAGAACTTCTTCAGAAAAGTAAAGAAAAATTTGAAGTAGAGAAAATTTTACTAACTGATGATTTAATCATAGAAAAAAAACGAGATATTGAAGAAATGGAAGAAACTATAGTCCGCCTTCAAGAACAAAGATTTGGAATAAATGGAGATTTAGCAAAACAAAGAGAAAGTATGTTAAGGCCAATTCAAGAAGAAATTTTAACAGTTGTTCAGAAAATTGCTAAACAAAGAAAATATGATTTTGTTTTTGATAGATCCGCTAACTTTTTCATGCTATATTCAAATCAAACTTATGATATTAGTGAGCAAGTTTTAAAAACACTAAAAAGACAAAACACTTTAAATAAAATTAAACAAACAATTATTAAAAATTAAATTTTAAAACCAATTATTACTTATGAAAAATATTAAATTTATATTATTCTTTTTTTTACTAGCAGGGGGTATATTTACTTATGGGCAAACAAATGTAGCTCATATAGACAGACAAAAGTTAGTCAGTGAAATGCCAGAATTTATTGCTGCTCAAAAACAGTTAGAAAAATTACAAAAAACCTATGCAACGGAGTTAGAAAGTACGATGAAAGAATTTCAGAGCAAAATGGAAAATTACTCTGCAGATCAAGCTAATCAAACTGATGTAACTAACCAAGCGAGACAAAAAGAATTAGAATCTATGCAACAAAATATAACTCAGTATAGACAAACCGCAGCAGAAGACTTACAAAAAAAACAACTTGACCTTATGGAGCCAATCTTAGAGAAAGCAGATAACGCTATCACTAAAGTAGCTAAAGAAAAAGGATTTAGTTATGTCTTAGATGCAAGTGAGGGAGGAAGTGTTATTGTCGCTGCTGGGACTGACTTAACTACAGCGGTTAAGCAAGAATTAGGCGTAGACAACTAATATTTATTTTTTAAATTTTTATTAAACTGCTATTTTATATAAAATAGCAGTTTTTTTTTATCATTATTTTGAAAGAATGTATCGGAATTTTTGATTCAGGAGTTGGGGGATTAACTATCTACAATGAAATACGAAATATTCTTCCCGATGAAAACATTATTTATTTAGGGGATTATAAATACAACCCTTATGGGAATTTAACTACTGAAAAGCTTTTAGATAGATGTAAAAAAATTATTTCTTGGTTTATAAAACAAAACGCAAAACTAGTAGTTATGGCATGTAATACTGCTTCAACTAATATCATTTCTGAAATGAGAGACTGTTTTGACATACCTATAATTGGAGTAGAGCCAAGCATTAAACCTGCTGCATTATCTACTAAAACGAATAACATAGGCGTTTTAGCTACTAAAGGGACCATTTATAGTCCTAAATTCAACCAAGCTAAAGAAATATTTACTAAAAATATTAATGTAATTGAGGTAATTGGCGAAGGAATTGTTTCTGCTATAGAAAATGGGAAACTACACGATAAGGAAACATTTGAACTCCTAAAAAAATATATTACTCCTATGCTAAACTCTAATGTTGATGTAATCGTTCTAGGGTGTACGCATTATACCTATCTTATTCCGATCCTTAAAAAAATAGTGCCCAAATCTATAAAAATTATGGACAATAAAATGGCTATAGCTAAACAAACTAAAAAAGTATTAGAAGAAAAAAAATTACTTGCTACAAATAAAGGTTCAACTAAATTTTATACTACTTCTACTAAAAATAAAATGAAACTTTTTATTAATAGTAAAATAGCTGTTGTACTTTGCAATCTATAATTCTATATATTTGCTTTAACAAAAACACTTAAATGAATAAAGTTTTAAATTATTTTATTGATAAGGAAAATGTAATTATTACTAAAAAATGGCAAGTAATTCTATTAGGAATCTTATTCTTCTTTGGGATTTATGCTGTTGGATATTGGGGATTTGTTTATGACCCGTGGATTGATGAATTATTTCTTGTCAAAAATATTTTTTATCGTTCTTATAACGAGTTACTTCAACCCTTAGAACATGGACAAGTTGCTCCTATAGGTTTTCTATTGTTAGGAAAGATTTTAATAAATATTTTGGGATTTAAAATTTGGGCAGTTAGGCTCGTTCCTTTTTTTTTATATATAGGAACAATTCCTCTATTCTTTTTGATTTGTGAAAAATTAAAATTTACTAAAGAAACTGCTATTATTACTGCTCTTCTTTTTTGTTTTTCAAACATATTAATAAGATATGCAACAGAATATAAACAATATATGGCTGACATATTTTGTTGCTTGCTAATTATTACTTCTGCCCTCTATTTTGAAAAGCAGAAATCCAATAAAAACCTTTGGTTATATATAATTATTGGGTCTATTGCTATTTGGTTTTCTAATACTGCTATTATTTTACTAACTACTGTAGGTGTTTACCATCTATATTCTCATTTTGTTAAAAATAAAGAAAAAAATATCAAATTCTTAATTCCATATATCTTTTGGGGTATTTCTTTTATTATATATTATCTAAATTTTATTTATAACCATCCTTCCAAAGAATTTATGCTAGCTTATTGGAAGAATCTAAATGCCCTTCCCCCTGATAATTTATATAGTAAAGAAGGGCTGATTTATATTAAATTAACTCTATACAGACTATTTTTTTTTAATTTTAAGGATATTATAGATTATGCGCCTATTTTTAATTTAATTAATAAAAACATAATTTATCCTGAAAATAGTTATTTATATCATACTCCTATATTTATATTTTTTATCGCAGGTGCAATTTCACTTTTAAAAAAAAATAAAAAAATACTATTTTTATCAATTACTCCTATAATTATTCATCTTTGTCTAACTTTTTTAAATGTCTATCCCTTTCACTATAGATTAATTCTCTACAATAAAGTTTTATTTATAATAATAATTGCCTATGGGATCATCGCTATTTTTAAATTTCTCTATAAAAAATTACTAAAAAAAAATATATTGTTTTCTCTATTCTTACTTCTAATAAGTATAAATTATATAAACGTTATAATTAGTACCCATACAAAAGCAATTAAAAATACAAGAGCATGCAAAACAGAATTATTTACTTATATTAACGATAATATTAATCCAAATGAATCTATATATCTATATAGATTTGAAACAAATGTTGTTGCATCTTTTTTTAAAACTATTCATACAAATCTTAAAAATAAAAAATATGTTACGATTCCTAAAAACGCAATAGATTTTGAGTTAAAAAAAGGAATTAGCTGGGTTATTTACTATCCAGGCAGAGGTGATTATTCCCCGTATCTATCTTCTAATCAAAGAAATGGAGGTATTAATAAGGTTTTTGAAAGATTATCTTTTTTAGAACAAAAACAATATACTATTTTAGATTTTAAAAATTTTGATGGTGCTTGGTTTTATAAAGTAGAAAAAAAATGATTTACTTTAAAATATGTATAAAATTTTAAATTATTTTATTGATAAGGAAAATGTAATTATTACTAAAAAATGGCAAGTTGCCCTTTTAGGCCTATTTTTCATTTTTGGGATATATACTATTGGTCGTTTTACTTTTATTTATAGCGATTTATGGTTAGATGAACTCCTTCTTTCTATGAGTATTGTTGAACATTCCTATAAAGGGTTACTATCCCCATTGAAATTTGATCAAATAGCTCCTATTGGTTTTCTTTTTCTTAGCGAGTTTTTTACAACCGTTTTTGGCATTAAAGAATGGGTACTAAAAATAGTTCCTTTTTTGTCTTTTTTAGTTGCGATACCTTTATTATTTATTCTTTGCAAAAAATTAAAATTTACTTCAGAAGTGGCAGTAATTACAGTACTCCTTTTCTTTTTCTCAACCTTCACGATAAGATATATTGGGGAATTTAAGCAATACATATCGGAAGTCTTTTTTAGTCTTCTTATCATCAATACAGCGCTTTGTTTTTATTCTCAAAAAAATAAGAAATCTTTTTGGCTATATACTATTATTGGAACACTCTCTATTTGGTTTTCTAATACCGCTATTATTGTATTAACTACCGTCGGAATTTATCATATATATTCTCATTTCATTGTTTCAAAAAAGCAAAATATCAATGTATTTATTCCTTATTTATTTTGGGGTATTTCTTTCCTTATATATTATCTCAACTTTATTCATGACCATCCAACCAGAGAATTTATGTTATATTTTTGGAGAGGAAGAAGTTTTCTACCCCCTGAAAATCTATATAGTAGCGAGGGGTGGATTTTTTTCTTAAAAACCTTAAAAAGATTATATTTTTTTACTTGTAGATATATCATAGAATATCCGAATATTTTTAAAAAAATAATTAATACTAAAGTTCCCAATAGTAGTTATCTTTATCTTGCACCTATTTGTATAACTTTTATCACTGGTTTTATTTCAATTTTTAAAAAAAACAAAAATGTTTTATTCTTA
>JAMJVX010000059.1 GCA_023558315.1 Flavobacteriaceae bacterium | reverse complement strand
TATAAGTACTACCGATATTATTAAAAGAAAAAATATTGGAGTAAGATATTGTTTTCGTTTTTCATAGGTAGGTTTTTGCAAACATAAAGTATTATATTTTATTTAAGTTCTAAAAACAAATTAATCACATTTACAAAATAAGGAATAACTGCTGTAGTGTGATTTCCTTGTAACTTTACTAATTTTATAGTGCCTCCATTGTTGCTAATGGCTTGGTATGCCGTTTCTGAATTTGATAGATAGACATAGTTATCACTTAATCCGTGGTATAATGTAATAGGTGCTTTAGGTGTCCAATCAAATAAATCATTATCTTTTATCGCATTTACAAAATCGCTATCTGTTGCATTCAATATCCCTGCTCTAAAAGAGGAAAGAAATAGATTTTGTGGGTTTGTATTGATTTGGGTTATATTTAAAGTGCTATTAATGGTGGCGTTTTCTAATACCGTTACATTACTACTCGTTACCATTTCATTCCAGGGTCTGTTTATGTTATATAGTTTGTTGTAAACGTCTAAAACCCATAAATAACTTCCTATAAAAGGCAACTTTTGGTTTTTGTAAAGAATTTCATTTGTAAATTTTGTTTTATTATATGCGCCTGCAGCAGGGGCACTATGGGTTACGCTTACACTGCTGTTTTCTTCAATATGTTTATGAAGAGCCATCGTAGCAAAACCTCCTTCAGAGTACCCAGTTAAAAATAATTTGTCAGTGGTTTTTATTGCCGTAGAAGCAGTAAATTCCTTGACGGCAGATATCATATCATACGTAGTTTTCCCAAGACTACTTGCATGTTCATAGGGATGTGGATAATTTTTAGAGGCATTATATCCTAAATAGTCTGGAGCGAGTATAATAAAACCCATACTAGATACCATCGCTAAAAATTGTCTTTCCAAAGAGTTTAAACTAAAATTGGTATTAAAATAAGAGGGAGCATCCGTATCAGAGGAAATAGTGCCGTGTTGGTAGGAGAGAAGGGGTAGCGATTCCTCAGTATTTGGAACAATTAGAAGTCCCGAAGCATCTATATCTTCTGAAAGGTCCGCCTTTTTTGTTTTATATAGCACTTTATAAATAGTAACCTCTTTTGCAGATTCACTAAAATTGATATTATAAAGAAGTTTAATACTATTCAAGTAGGCTTGCATCTCTCCAGCTGTGCGAGTAGTGATGCTATCAGCGATAATAAAATTTACATAGCCATCGTCTGTAGGGGATTCCCCATTTCTTGTATCTCTACAAGAAAAAATCACACATACTAATAAACTAATGGCAAAAAATATTCTTAGATGTTTCATATTAATTTCTTTGATTGTAAATATATATACAAATCGTTTAATTCGTTTTTTAAGGGGTCAAAGATAAAAGAATTTTGATATTTATTAAACCAAGTAATTTGTCGTTTAGCATAATTTCTTGTGTTTTTTTTAATCAGCTCAATTACGTTTTCTTTAGTTTGAATTTCTCCTTCCCAAAATAAAAACCATTCTTTGTATCCAATCGTATTTAGTGGAGTTTTATTTTTATATCCTATTAAATTTGATACTTCAGTTTCTAATCCTTTCTCAATCATACAATCTACTCTTTTATTGATTGTTTTGTACAAATATTCCCTATCCGTATTCATTTTAATAATTGTTGTATTAAATCTCTCGTTTTGATTTTGTTTAGTTAAAAATGAAGAAAAAGGCTTATTCGTGTATGTAAAAACTTCCAAGGCACGTATGATTCTATGTGGATTGCTTTTGTCAATTCTTTCAAACGTTACTGGGTCTTTTTCTTTGAGTAATTGTTGTAAATATTCTATCCCTTTTTGTTCCAATGTTTTATTTAATTCTTCCCTTATTTCAGGGGGTATGTTAGGAATACTATCTAATCCATAAAGTATTGCATTTAAATATAGCCCTGAACCTCCAACTAAAATCAGAATGTCTTTTATAGCAAATAAATCTTGTATTTTCTCAATAGCTTCTTGTTCAAAATCTCCTACGCTATACGAATCAAAAATGCTTTTGTGTTGTATAAAATGATGAGGTGCCTCTCGTAACTCTTGTTGAGAAGGCACCGCAGTACCAATAGACATTTCCTTGTAAAATTGACGAGAGTCAAAAGAAATAATTTCTGTATTGAATTTTTGAGCTAAACGTATGGCTAATGAAGTTTTCCCAATGGCAGTAGGTCCATAAATACAGATTAGGTGTTTACTCAAAATATTTTAATTTATAAAATTTTTTCTGAACGATGAAATCACTAACTGATTGATTAATATAAAAATTATTCTCTACGGATTTCATTAATCGTTTTACTTGTTTTATCGTTTTTAATTGGAAGTTTAAGTAAAAAAAACCGTATCCAACGACAGTTTTGTTTTCAATAAAAATAAAACTCCGCTCCTTGACTCCAGATAAATTATCTACAATTACTAATAGTGTATCACTTGGAAAAACAATACGACTCGTAGAGGGAATTTTTTGCACCACTTTTTTCTTGTCTAAAACTTTAATTTTGGAAATAATAAAATTTGAGGTTTGCTCAAATAGAATGTTCTGTACATTAGATTGAATAAACTTAGATTCTTTAGTTTGTCCTAAAAATAGTTGTGTTACGTCATTTTTAATATTTTTGCTGTCTCTATAATAAATGATTTCATCTTTTTTGTTATACATATAATAAACACCATTATAATTCGGAAGGCTATCAATTATTTTTAAAATATTGTTTGGATTTGGTCTTTTCTGCTGAATATTAACTAATGAATTTAAGATCGTTTTATTCGCATCTTTTTGAAAAAGGATTTTAAAAAGGTCTAAAGTAGCTAAGGCATCTCCCTCAGCTCTATGCTTATTTGGGTGTGGAATACCTAGAAATTGCGATAGTTTACTTAATTTATATGATTCTGATTGAGGTATTAGTGTTTTTGCTAGTTCAATAGTACAAATAGTGGAACGTTCATAAGTATATCCTAATCTTTTAAATTCTAACGCAAGCATCCTGTAATCAAAAGCAATATTATGCCCTACTAATATGCAATTTTCAGTAATTTCAATAATTCGTTTGGCAATTTCATGGAATTTAGGAGCGTTTCTGAGCATTTTATCCGTAATTCCAGTAAGTCTAACGACAAAAGGCTGGATTTTTTTCTCTGCTTGAACTAAACTAATAAATTGATCAATAATAGCATTCCCATCATATTTATAAATCGCGATATCTGTAATACATTCTTGATTGTATTTGCCTCCTGTGGTTTCTACATCTAAAACTGCATACATATTTTAATAGTTTCGATTTCCAAATATAGTGCTACCTATTCTTACCATATTACTACCTTCTTCAATTGCAATTTTATAATCACCGCTCATGCCCATTGATAAAATGTTCATCGTTGTAGATGATTTTTTAAAGGTATCAAATGCGGTTTTTAAACTTTTAAATTCCCTTTTAATTTGTTGCTCATCATCAGTAAATGTAGCCATACCCATTATTCCTTTAATTGAAACAAACGAACAGTTTTCACTTTCACGAAGTATTTCATTGGCTTCTTCCATTGATAATCCAAATTTAGTATCTTCTGAGGCTACACGTATTTGTAAAAGACATTGTATCACTCTGTTGAGTTTTTTTCCTTGTTTACTTATCTCTTTTAGTAGTTTTAAACTATCTACACTATGAATTAAATCAATAAAAGGAGCAATATATTTCACCTTGTTTGTTTGTAAGTGCCCTACCATATGCCATTGAATATCTTTTGGCATTTCTTCATGTTTCTGTACTAATTCTTGCACTTTGTTTTCTCCAAATATTCTTTGCCCCACTTCATATGCTTGCATAATGTCAGCAATAGGTTTTGTTTTTGAGATAGCTACAAGACAAACTTTGTTAGGAATGGAAGCGTTTAAAGTAGTAATTTTTTCACCAATGGAGGGCATTTAATGTATATGTAATAAATTTTTTTCAAAAATACAACAACTCAAAAAAAACACAAATTTTCTTTATACTTTTGCTGAAATATATTTTTATGAAAGATACATTAATACAACAAGGAAGGAGAAATAATCTAATTAGATTATTAAATCAAAAGGGTATCACTGATAAGAATGTACTTGAAGCGATGAGAAATACTCCGCGCCATTGGTTTATGGATACAGGATTAGAAGAATGGGCGTATGAAGACAAAGCGTATCCAATAGCCGCTAATCAAACCATATCTCAACCCTATACTGTGGCTTTTCAATCATCCCTTTTGCAAACTAAAAAGGGAGACAAAGTATTGGAGATAGGAACGGGTTCAGGATATCAAACAGCAGTGTTGATAGAGATGGGATTAGAATTATATACTATAGAAAGACAACATGAGCTATTTAAAAAAACTTCATTATTGTTTAATAAATTGAAGAAAAAGCCAAAAAAACTAATATTTGGAGATGGATATAAAGGCTTTTCAACTAAAGCGCCTTATGATGCTATCTTAGTTACTGCGGGTTCTGAAAGTATTCCAGAAAGATTACTAGAACAACTAAAAATAGGAGGGAGGTTAGTGATTCCTGTAGGTAAAAAAGATCAAGAGATGTGGGAGTATACTCGTATTTCTGAGGAAGATTATGATAAAAAAAATCACGGTGCTTTTAATTTTGTACCCCTTCTGGAAGGAATAAATATATAAAAATAATGGTAGAAGGAGTTTTAAAAAAAATGATTACAGAATATGAATCGCCTATTCAGTATTATTTATCATTATCTGATGATATCATTAATGTAAATTCATTAATTGATAAAAAAGTGTCTTTAACTTTTAAAGGCTATGAATGTTTATCATGCAAAAAACAAACAACACTCTATAGACAAGGATTTTGTAAAAATTGTTTTTTTTCAATACCACAAGCAGCGGAATGGGTTTTAAAACCAGAATTAAGCAAAGCGCACTTAGAACAAGAGGATAGAGATTTGAATTTTGAAAAACAAATGCAATTACAGCCACATATAGTCTATTTGGCATATACGAGCCATATAAAAGTGGGTGTTACTCGCAAAAGTCAAATACCCACTCGTTGGATTGATCAAGGTGCCCATAGCGCCATACCCTTATTAGAAACGCCCAACAGATATCTCGCTGGAGTTGCAGAAGTAGCATTAAAAAACGTCTTTTACGATAAGACACATTGGACAAAAATGCTTCAATCAGAAAATACAGATATTGATTGGTCAAAAGAAAAACAAAAAGCCATTGAGGAAATTTCAGAGGAATTGAAACAATATGTATCGTCGTCTTTAGATATTTATAAGATAATTTATCCAACTTTAACTATTCCCAGCAATGTCAAATCTTTAAACCTTGAAAAAGAATCTCAGTATATCCAAAAGCTAATTGGAGTGAAAGGGCAATACTTAATTTTTGAAGAGGGAATAGTGTTTAATATAAGAGGGAATGAAGGCACAATGATAGATTTATCATTTAGCAATTAAAAATTTTCGAACTGTATTATTGAAAAGATGTACTTGGCATCGCTGTATTGGTTTTATTAATACTGTCTTTTACATTTTGCAATCGTTGTTCTACTCTTTTGTACATGGCAGTATAGTCATCAAAATCTTTCATATAAAAAATAAAACTTTCTGATAATTGAATACTGTCTACTTTGTGTTTTTGATAAATAAATTCATCTCCAATTAGGATTGTATCACTTTCAACGGTTCCGTTTGCTTCTATAGCATTTAGCAAAA
Source organism: Flavobacteriaceae bacterium (assembly GCA_023558315.1). Lineage (GTDB taxonomy): Bacteria > Bacteroidota > Bacteroidia > Flavobacteriales > Flavobacteriaceae > JAMJVX01. The sequence continues at coordinate 2,766 of JAMJVX010000059.1, read as the reverse complement.
GGATATCAAAAATAATATTTTCCAATTGTGATTGTGAAATTAGATTATTTGGCTTTTTATTATTTAAGTCACATTGATAAAAATAGAAGCAAATAAATAGAATTAAAATTTTTTTCATCGATTGAATGTTAATTGTTTAGAAAATCTATTTTGAATAACAGAATTGTTATTATAAGCAATATTTCCATTTACAAAAGTAGTAATTATTTTGGCTTTAAATACTTCTTCTTCAAACGGTGACCACTTGCATTTATAAAGAATGTTCTCTTGAGTTACTTTGGTAGTTTGATTTAAATTTACAAGAACCATATCAGCATAATAGTTTGGTTTTATAAAACCTCTTTTTTCTATGTCAAATAAAATTGCTGGATTGTGACACGCCTTTTCAACCATTTTTTCTAAGGATATTTTCCCTTCTTTAACCTTTGTTAATAGGGCTAGTAAACTGTGTTGAACTAAGGGACCCCCAGAAGGGCAATCTCTGTAGATTGGATTTAATTTTTCCTCTTTTGTATGAGGGGCGTGGTCACTGGCTAACACATCTATTTTGTCATTATTTAATGCCTCCCATAATGCTTCTCTATCATTTGCAGTTTTTACCGCTGGGTTCCACTTAATAAAAGAGCCTTTCTCTTTGTAATCACTATCAGAAAACCATAAATGGTGTATACATACCTCAGCAGTTATACGCTTTTCTTTTAATGGGATATCGTTTCTAAACAACTCCAATTCTTTAGCCGTTGAAAGGTGAAACACATGTAGTCTCGCATTTGTTTTTTTTGCTAATTCTATAGCTTTAGAGGATGATAAATAACACGCCTCTTCACTTCTTATAAGCGGGTGATTTTCTACAGGTATTTCTGTGCCATATTTTGTGGTATATTCGTTTAAGTTATTTTGAACAGTATCCTCATCTTCGCAATGAACTGAAATGATTAAATCCGTATTTGAGAAAATTTCTTCCAATAACTTTTCATCATTGACTAACATATTTCCTGTAGAGGAGCCAAGAAATAGTTTTAATCCGGCCACTTGTTTTGGGTCGACTTTCTTTATTTCTTCTAGGTTGTCATTTGTGCCACCAAACATAAATGAGTAATTTGCATAAGAGGTTTTATTAGCAATATCAAATTTATTGTTTAAAGCTTCTATGGTAGTAGTATTTGGGACTGTATTTGGCATTTCAATAAAAGAGGTAATGCCCCCAGCTACTGCCGCTTTTGATTCAGTTTCAATAGTCGCTTTATGGGTAAGCCCCGGCTCTCTAAAATGCACTTGGTCGTCTATTAACCCGGGTAATAGATATAGTCCATTGGCATCTATAACTTTAGTATTGTCATCGGCTTCTATAGTTCCTCCAACTTTAATTATTTTCTCGCCATCAATTAAAACATCACCCTTAACAATTGATTTTTCATTGACGACAAAAGGATTTTTAATTAGTGTTTTCATTTATAAAATTTTAAATATACTTTTAATTTTTAAAATAATAACAACAAAAATAGCTTCCCATATAATATTTCCACTCATTTTTGATTCCCCTTTTTCTCTATTTGGGAAAATAATAGAAGTTTCTTTAATTCTAAATTTATTTTTATATGCTCTATATTTCATTTCTATTTGAAATCCATATCCAATAGATTTTACTTTATTTATTGAAATTGCGTTTAAAACCTCTTTTTTATAACCTACAAAACCTGCAGTTGGATCTTTGACGGGGATTTGTAAAATATATCTAACATATAAGGAAGCAAAATACGAGAGCAATATTCTTCTCAATGGCCAATTCACTACGTTTACTCCATTGACATACCTTGATCCTATAACAACATCACTTTCATTATTTGATAGAATTTCTGCCATTTTTTTTAGATATTTTGGAGGATGAGAAAAATCAGCATCCATTTGAAAAATAGCATTGTAATTTTTGTTTAACGCCCAGCGAAAACCATGAATATAAGCTTTTCCTAATCCATCTTTTTTTACTCGCTGTTCTAGAAATAAACGTGTAGGATACTTTTTTATTAATGATTGAACTATTGCCGAAGTACCATCAGGAGAATTATCATCAACTACAAGTATTTGAAAACAATCGTACTTTTTAAAAACAGAATTAATAATATCCTCAATGTTTTCCTTTTCATCATAAGTAGGAATAATAATTAAATTAGTTTCAGTACCCGTCATAAATAAATGATTTTTTAAAATTTCAGCAAATATATAAGAAATAAGAGTTAACCTAACTTAGTACTAATTAAAATTTAAAATAAAATTTTATTGGTATTTTTTTATATATTTGCAACTTGTTTAAAATTTATTACGTATGAAATTATCAATTAGACCCTTTATCTTATCAATTATAGTATTAACAACAATCACATTCACCCTCTTTCAATGTGAAAAACCAGAACCTGAAAAATCAAAAGCAAATGCGCTTACTGCGTTAGTAGTGAGTGTAGGCAGTACAGATTATACAGGAGCAATAGCAGAAAAGAACGTTACTTTTGCTACTAAAGTACCCAATGGTACGACAGAAGTTACCATTAAAACCATAACTTTCTCTGACAAAGCTACTGCTAGTAAAAAAGCAGGAGATAAACTAACTGTGGGAAGTGCAAATACTATCACCATTACTGCGGAAGATGGTACAGCGGCAAATTATACAGCGACAATCAACGCTGAAGACCCTACCCCTCCCGGAGTAGTCACAAGAAAACCTAGTGTAAGCACTAGCGATGTTACTAATATTTCAGTAAGCGGTGCTAC
>JAMJVX010000058.1 GCA_023558315.1 Flavobacteriaceae bacterium | reverse complement strand
CATTTGAATTGCTTATTAGAGTTATTAGAAGAAGTAGGAGGTTTTATAGACTTGGATGCGCTACCTATAGGAGATAAAACGTTGTCATTTAAAGAAATTATAGGAAATGAATCACAAGAGCGTATTGGGTTAATCATTGCTCCTGAAAATTATAAAATATTAAAAGAAATAGCAGATAGGGAGAGAGCACCTATCTATAAAGTGGGAGAAGTGACTGGGGATTTTAATTTTTCCTTTGTTTCTAAAAAAAATAATGCATATCCTATTAATCTAAAGTTAGAAGATTTTTTAGGAAGCACTCCTAAAACAATAATAGAAGATAAGACAATTTCAGAAACATATAGTGAGATACAATTTGATGACACAAAATTGAAAGAATATATTTCTCAAGTATTGTCTTTAGAATCTGTAGCATGTAAAGATTGGTTGACAAACAAGGTGGATAGATGTGTTACAGGAAGAGTTGCACAACAACAATGTGTAGGAGAATTACAGCTACCATTGAGTAATTGTGGCGTGGTTGCATTAGATTACACCTCACAAAAAGGGATTGCAACTTCAATAGGTCATGCGCCTTTATCTGCATTAATTGATAGTGGGAAAGGAAGTGTTAATGCTATTGCTGAATCATTAACTAATATTATTTGGGCTCCATTAGAGAAAGGACTCTCCTCAGTTTCATTATCTGCAAACTGGATGTGGGCTTGTAAGAATAAGGGAGAAGACGCTCGATTATATAAAGCGGTGGAGGCTTGTGCAACGTTTGCTAAAGAATTAGGAATTAATATACCTACAGGTAAGGATTCATTGTCAATGATTCAAAAATATAAGAATAATCAAGAGGTAAAGGCGCCTGGAACAGTTATTATATCTGCATCTGGTATTTGTGATGATATTACAAAAACAGTGACTCCTGTGCTTCAACCCAATAAAGGAGATTTATATTATATTGATTTATCAAAAGACGAGTTTTATCTCGGTGGTTCTTCCTTTGGTCAAATATTAAATAAAATAGGAAATGAAACACCTACTATAAAAGACACTAATTATTTTATAAAAGCATTTAATGCTATCCAAAAACTTATTAAAGAAAATAAAGTTGTCGCAGGGCATGATATATCTTCTGGAGGGTTAATCACAGCTCTTTTAGAAATGTGTTTTCCGTCTAAAAATATAGGATTAAAAATAAATCTTTCTTCAATACCTGCCAAAGCAGGAATAATTCCTACTTTATATTCTGAAAAATCAAGTGTTCTTATTCAGTCTGAATTTAACCTAAAAGAAATATTAGAAGTAGAAGGGGTTGATTGTATAAAAATTGGAAGTGTCAATGAAGGTAATAAGATTAATATCACACACAATAATCAAAATTATTCATTTAACATTGAGGAATTAAGAGATGAATGGTATATGACTTCTTATTTATTTGACCAAAAACAAGTAGGAAACAATTTAGCAAAAGAGAGATTTGATAATTATAAAAAACAACCATTGAATTTCCAATTTCCAAAAGGTTTTAGTGGAAAATTAGCTGAAATTAAAAAGAGTAAAACTTCTATCAAAGCAGCCATTATTAGAGAAAAAGGAAGCAATTCGGAAAGAGAAACGGCATTTATGATGAATCTTGCTGGATTTGAAGTAATAGATATTCACATGACAGATTTAATATCAGGCCGTATAACATTAGAAGATGTACATTTAATAGTTGCAGTTGGTGGATTCTCAAACTCAGATGTATTGGGTTCAGCTAAGGGTTGGGCAGAAGTTTTTAGATATAATAAAAAAGCAAAAGATTCTTTAGACAATTTCTTCAGTAGAAAAGATACTCTTTCTATGGGAATTTGTAATGGATGTCAGCTATTTATTGAGTTAGGGCTAATTACACCAGAGCATAAAATAAAACCAAAAATTACGCTTAATAAATCAGAAAAATTTGAATGTGTTTTTTCTTCCTTAGATATACATAAAACGGATTCTATTTTTTTAAAGGGCATGGAAGGTTCTACATTGGGAATTTGGTCTGCGCATGCTGAAGGAAGTTTTAAGTTTCCCTATGAGGAAAAAGAATATCATATTCCAGCTAAATTTGCGTATTCAAAATATCCTTCTAACCCAAATGGATCAGATTTTAATACAGCAATGTTGGCCAGTAACGATGGAAGACACTTAGTTATGATGCCTCATTTAGAAAGAGCTATTTTCCCTTGGAATTGGGCTCATTATCCATCAGATAAAAAAGAAGATGAAATCTCTCCTTGGATACAAGTTTTTCAAAATGCTTTTGCTTGGCTAAAAGAAAACTCTAATTAGCTTTCTTAATTTTTGAATTTAAAGCAATCCCTATACCAAAAATCAAAAAGAAAGTTGGTCCAATGCTGAGAGATATAGAATTAAATAAACCAGCTCCTAAAGTAGCAAATACTGCAATAAGACAGCCTAATCCAATATACGCTTCAGGAATACTTTTGTAATTTACTTTATTGTAAATTTTGAAAGAATCAAACATGTAATAAAACATTGAAGATAAGAAAAATAATAATCCAACAACACCAGCTTCTATTCCAATATGTAAATACATAGAGTGAGGAAGAATGAAAAATAGCGGTGGAGTTCTAAAGGTTTTCATTTTACTGAAATAATCATTATTTGGAAAAACTAATGGAAATGTATCTGCTCCATAACCTAAAAACAAAGTTTTCTTCAAAATTGGAGTGCCTAAAGCCCAATAAAATCCTCTTCTCCCTCCAAAACTATTATGTTTATTAAAAAAATTCCATTTATCAGGAGTTACGATAGGTTCAATCTTTCCTCTATTGATAGTTTTAAATTCGCCCTCGTTTATTACGATGGGATATTTCACAATGACATTGTGTTTTTTGAAATTGTGATTAAATATAAAATTTAGAGTTTTCCCCTCTAATATAAACTTATAATCTTTTAAATGCTGTTCTTTAAATGTAATTTCATTTCCATTTTGATTTATTTTTAAAAAATTTTTAAGATTTGAATCAGTTGAAAACAAAACACTTTTCTCATTATGTATTTTAATATATAATGGAGTGCCTTCAAATCTCTCTATTATTAAAACACCTTTATTAATAACTTTTATTTCTTTTAAATCTGAATCATAGGTAGTAAAATTACTTTCTATTAGATTGTTTAATTTTTCTTTTAAATAACTAATTTTAATAAAAGAAAAAGTGATGCAAATAATTAAAATAGATGATACACTTATTTTGAAATATTTATTTTTAATAATTTTTTTACGTAGAAAATAACATAGTATGATGAGGCATATCAAAAAGAAAGCGAATGAAATCCTTGTGTCAGTTGAAATAAAATTTATAAAAACTTGGATTAAGTTTAAAGACAAGAATATTTTTTTTCCAATATTTTTTACTGTAAAGAGAAACCCAATATTTATAAAAAATACCATGCATAAAAACATCCCATAGTATGTAGAGCTATAAAAGAAGGATCTAGGGATTCTAATTATACCATCGTGTAAAGTTTCTTTTAAAATATGGCCAGAATGAGAGATTAAAAAACTAAAATCTGCAAGTGATTCAGATATCCCTAATATTTGCAATAACCCATAAATATTTACAATAAACGAACAAATAAGCAATGCATAAATTATTGAATATAAATTAACTTTTTTAGATAAATTGTAAACGATTAGTGGTAAAATACAATAAGAAAGCCAAACAAATAAACCTTGAAAGGATTGAGCTCCGCCAAAAAAAGTATAAGAGCTATATTTTGAAAATAAAGAGGAAATCAGAATAGTAATACCAAAACCAAACAATGAAATATTATAAAATGATTTTTGGATTTTTTCTGAAGTAAAAGTTAAAACAACGCATAGAAGAACAATTATTATAAAGAATATTGCCTTATAGTAATGAAAAATATCATAATCACCAATCGGACTAAAAGGGAGAGCTAGAAATTGAAGAGTATTCTCAGGTCTATCAAGTAGATGTAATCTAACTATAAAAGGTGTAACAAATGCAATCAAAATTAATAAGAGTAATAAAATATTATTCTTAGTTAATTTATCTGATAGCCAATTAATTAAAACAGAAAATATGTTATTTATTTTCAATTTCTTTTTTAATAATGAAATCATTACATCCAAGACTTATACCAATTAGTATCCAAAAATATGGGGCAAAAGAAACGGAACTAGAAATGAAAAAACTAATTATTAGGAAAGAAATTACCCCTAAAAAACTACTGAGTAATATAAAATGAGAAAGTTCGTCAAATTTTAGAGTAATTAATGATTTAAATGTTTCTTTAATATAAAAAATAATAAAAAGTACAAAAATAATTAATGCTAAAACACCAAATTCAACTCCCATTTGTATGTATAGTGAATGAGCAGATGTATAGAAATCTACTAAGTTTGTTTTAAATTTACTTAAAATATCTTCATTAGGATATGCAAGAGAAAATGAGTCAGCACCATATCCTAAAAAAAATGTTTTACTTAAAAGAGGTAAACTGAGAGCCCAGATAAGTCCTCTTCCTTCTAACATAGTATTTCGTTTATTAAAGTAATTTGATTTTTCAAATTTAGATACAGCAACAGCTCCTAATTCAGGAACTTTTATGAAAAACTTATTATTATTTTGTGGGATAATTCCAATAGGTTCCAAATTTTCATAAATTAAAAACAGTCCTTCTTTTGAATTAAATTTAAATTTATAAGGACTTAAACTTTTTTTATCAAATGAATAAACGTCCCCATTTTTCTTTATTGGTAAAGGTTTTCTTAAATTTATATTGTCATAAAAATTTATATTAGATGTTTCACTTACTCTTATAAATAGCGAAGGATTATTAAAACTTTGAATTTCAAGTACGTTTTTTCTAGATACAATATCCTTAAGATTTGTATTGTTTGTTAAATCATTTAGTTTGTTATAGTCTAATTTATTTATGGAATTAACATATATATTTATGCCAATACCTATAACAAGAGTTGAAAGTATTAAATGAGAAATTTGTTTTTTAAATACTTTTATTTTAGGAAGTAAAATGAATATTAGTATTGCTAAACAAATAACGAAAGTCCAAAACCCAATTTTGTTTTTCGTACCTGCTAAGTTCACTAACAATAGACAAAATGAAATAAGACAAATATTTTTGATTTTTTTTGATTTTAAGAAAAGGTAACAAGACGCCGCTGTAATAGAAAAAATTGAAAGATAAGCAACATAAAAGCCTGGTGTATAGAATAAAGAAGTTAAAAAACCTCTATGTAAGAATGGATATTCTTTAGATACTTCAATTTTATCAATAATCCCAAATAGTTCTAACATTCCATAAATACTCACTAGTGTTGCAGATATTAATAATGAAACAATTATTACTTTATAGCTTTTTATGTTTTTCAAACTATATACTAACATACTCAATGCCCCATAGCTAAACCATACAAACATACCTTGATAGGAACTAGGAACTCCCTTTATAGTTATGGCTCTATAGTTTGATAAAAAAGAGGAGGCAATTATTAATCCAAAAAATAAAAATATAGCAGTAGCATATTTAGTTTTTTTTACAGGACCTTTTGAAAGCGCTATAATTGACCCTATTGATACAATTAAAACTAAGAAAATTGCTTTATAATAAAGGAAATAATCTGTATCTCCTTTGATGTTGGGTAATGCTAAATAATCTAAAGATGTTTTTTCTCTAATAGGCTCAAAAGTACCTAATATAAATGGGAAAAATAGTGAAAGGAAAACAAGTAGTATTAATAAAGGATTTCCTTTTAAATAATTTTTATATATATCGATGATAATATTTTTCATTCTAATAGCTTATTTATTAAGTGACAATTTTTTTAATTTGTAATTAGATGTAATTCCTATTCCCATAACAATCCAAAAAACAGGTGAGCTACTTAGCATACTAGCGTAAAATGCACTAGATCCAATAAATGATAAAGTAGTAAGGGCACAACCAATTGCTAGAAAATGATGGAATGATTTAAAATCAACATTCCATATTATATAAAATGTTTCGAATAAGTACACAGCAATAAATCCAAGGAAGATAATGAGTGAAAAAACACCAAATTCTAATGCAAGTTGAGTATACATTGAGTGAGCAGCTGCACAATATCCAAATAGTAGTGCTTTTGTTTTACTTACATAGTCATCGTTTGGGAAAAGTAAAGGGAAAGTATCGGCCCCTTTTCCTAAAAATATTGTTTCTTTCATAAGAGGTATACTTAATGACCAAATCATTCCTCTACCAGAACCAAACCTGTTGTTTTTATCTAGATAATGGATTTTATCGTGATTTGAAATAGTAACTAATCCACCTGAAAACCTTAATAATGGGAGGTTGTTATTTATAACAAATGAAAATGGTTGTTGCTTAAAATATCTAAAGTTAAATCCATCATTATTATAGTAAAAACGGTAAGGTTTATAATCATTATTATTAAATACAGTCGTGTCTCCTACTTGAGTCCTACTTGGAGTTAATAAATTTTTAAATGACAAATCCCCTGAAAAGTAAACATTGTTATTATCAAATTTAACAAAAATAGGCTTATAATTAAAAGATTGAAATTCTAATATATTTCCATGAATACGAATATCTTTAACCCCAGAGTCTCCTGCCCAATCTTGTAGAGGTTTTTCGAAATTTTTAACCACAGGATTTATATTTGTTAATGCTGCATTCATCATATTATAAACAATAATTGATGAGATTAATAATAAAACTGACTTTGTTATGTAATTAGGGATTTTAATAGATTTGAAGTTTGATTTTGAAAATTCAATAATAGTTCGCTTTAATAGAATGATAGCAAAAATAATGGATACAATAACAAATGAATAAAATCCAGCTCTAGACCTAGAACCAATTAGATTTGAGAAAATAAGAATATAACTAATAAACGATAAGTATTGCCATTTCTTTTCATTTAAACTTAAAAATACACATGCGCTTACAGTTGATAACATTGATAGATAAAGCCCATAATAATTTGGGTTGTAAAACAATGAAACGAGATACCCTTTGTCTATAAATGGATTAGGGTCATTTACAGTAAAACTTTTAGGAGCGACAAATTGGACGAATTCAATAACTTCAGTAACACGCCACATTACTAGTAATCCATAAAAACTTAAAATAGACCCAGTTAATAAGATAGAAAATAAGAGAATTTTTAAGTATCTGGTTTTAAAGAGATAAAAAACTAACATGGAACTTATTCCATATCCAATCCATACGAATATACCTTGAAAAGATTTTGCGCCACCCTTTAATGTATATCCCCTATACTCTGAAAAAAACGACGAAAGAATTACAGTAGCGAAGAAAATAAATAACCCAATAGTATATTTTGAAAGTGTTATTTTAGACCTAAATATTGCAATAAAGCCCCCTAAAAATACAAATATCATAAAAAATACAGCTTTGTAATAATGATAAAAATCAAAATCAGCTATGGGGTATGGATACGCTTTAAAATCCAATGAGTTTGGATCTCTTTGTAAAATATGAAAATATAGTATGAAAGGTAAACACAGAATGATAAATATTAGACATGAAACTATTATGTTTTTGTTATATTTTTCTATAAATGAAACTTTATTGTTACTTATATTGTTATCTCTATTCATTTTTGTATAAAAAAGGTTCAAAAGTACATAAAAAACTTATTACATTAATAACTTATTATAAATTTCTATATATTTATTTATTATAATTTTTGAATCAAATTTCTCAGCAGTTAGTTTTGCTTGTTTTTTAAACAAATTGAGAGTATTTTTATTTCTAAGTATTTCTAAAGATTTAGCACTCGTATATTCTATATCACCTACGTTGCATAAAAATCCAGAATAATTATCAATGTTAAGTTCAGGCAACCCCCCTACATTTGTCGATACTACAGGTACTCCCATAGACATTGCTTCTAATGCTACTAACCCAAAACTTTCTTTTTCAGATAACAATAAAAATAAATCAGAGAAACTTAAAACTTCTTTTATTTGATTATTTTCACCTAAAAAAAACACCTTTTTATCAATTTGTTTTTCTTTACAATATTTAAGTGCTTTTTGCTTTTCAGGACCATCCCCAACCATAATTAATTTAGCAGGAATTTCTTTTTGAATCCTCTCAAAGACTTTTATAACATCAAGAACTCTCTTAACAGGCCTAAAATTACTTACATGAGTGATAATTTTCTCATTCTCAGAAAAAAACGGGTTGTTTTTTTTGTTTTTAGATTCTGTGTTAATTTCAATAAAATTTGGAACTACTTCTATAGGTTTTGTAATATTGAATAGGTTTTGGGTATCTTGTTTTAAGCTTTCTGATACAGAGGTTACATAATCAGAATTATTAATACTATATTCAACAGCGGGCTTATACAAGGGATGACTTCCAACAAGTGTTATATCAGTTCCATGTAAAGTTGTAAGTAAGGATACTTTTATATTTTGTTTTCGCAACATTTCTTTAGCCATATATGCAGCATAGGCATGCGGAATTGCATAGTGAACGTGGATAATGTCTATTTTATATGTTTTGATAATATCTACCAATTTGCTGGATAAAGCAATTTCATAGGGTTGGTAGTAGAATAATGGATAGGAGGGTACCTGCACTTCATGAAAATGTAAATTATCATTTAGTACTTCTAATCTTACAGGTTGTTTATATGTAATAAAATGGATTTCGTATCCTTTTTTAGATAGCCAAATACCTAATTCAGTGGCAACTATTCCGCTACCACCAAAAGTTGGATAACAAACTATAGCTATTTTCATATTATTTTTCAATAATTGCATCATAAACAATCCGATGCATCCTCTCTCTAATATTATGTTGCATTAATAACTTATTTTCTGCACTTGGGTAAATCCGATTAGATAAGAATACGAAAACTAAATCTTTTTCAGGGTCTGCCCAAGCATATGTCCCAGTAAATCCATAGTGGCCAAAACTTTTAGAAAAATCGTGTGTATAAGAATCAATTTTTTCAGGAGCGGGTTTGTCTAAGATAATTCCTCGGCGATTTCCTTGGTCACAATAATGACAATTGTTAAAAGTGTCAAAAGTGTTTTCAGCAAAAAAAGTAGTGTTTTTATACGCTCCTTTTTGAAGAAACACCTGCATTAGTAACGCTACTTCGTATGCATTAGAAAAAAGTCCTGCATGCCCACCTACACCTCCAACCAAAGCGGCTCCCATATCATGAACATATCCTTGTAATTCTTGATTTCTGTACTTTGTATCTACTTCTGTTGGAATAATTTCAGATTTAGATATTTTTTCTAAAGGATTGAATAATGTTTTTTTAAGTCCTAATGGTGAATAAAAAGATTCATTTAATAATTGGTCTATCCCTTTTTTGTATTTTTTTTCAAAATATTCTTTCAAAATATAAAAGGGCAAATCTGAATACTTATATTCTAAAGTGTCACGCAATTTACTTTTTTGGATTGATTTCGTGATTTTTTTTGTTACTCTTTTTGGATGTACATATAAATTATCTGCAATCTTAGTGCTGAATCTTCGCGAAGGTTTTTTTCGATAATACCTTTTATACCTTTTAAAGGTTTCTTTATGAAAAGGAATCCATGGTATAAATTTAGCGTAGTGAGACAAAAGAGGTTTAAGTTTTATGTCTCCTTTATTAGTGTTTTTCCAATTAGGTAATAGACTCGAAATCGTTGTATTCAAAAAGGCAGGGTTTTTATCAACTTCTTGTAAAACTAAAGGGAGCATAGCTAAAATTTTTGTTAAAGAAGCTAAATCATAAATGTCAGTGTTCTTAACTTTAGTATTTTTATTATAGGTATGATATCCAAAACTTTTTTGATATGCGATTTTTCCTTTTCTAGCCACAACAACTTGCATGCCCGGAGCTATCATAGAATCTATTACTTTTTGAGCTAAACTATCTATTAAGCTAAGTTTGCTTGAGTCAAACCCCAAAACATCAGCAGAGTGAGGAACCAAAGAATCTATTGATTTTATAACTAATCCCGCTCCCATATTGTATGAGGGTGAGGGAGATACTGGTGTTTTTCCAGTTATAGCACTTATCCCAATCATTGAATCAGCACTAACTTGCTGAGCAATACTACTATTCTGATAGCTTATAATTATTCCTGAAATATTTGTTAGTATACTGTCAATTTTTTTTAGAGCATAAGGTTTAACAAATAAATTTAGGATTGTTTTTTTATAAGTGGCTACTTTTTTAATGATATTAATTTCTTGTTGATTAAAATTATAACTACTCCAAGGACTAGAATTAGATTTATGAAAACTAATAATTATTTTATCATATTCTGCTATTTGTTTTTCAATATTTAAAGTGTCTTTAAAATCTAAAATATCAATTTTCAAACGCGAATGTAGTTTATTCTCAAAGGGAGAACTCTCTCCATCTCCTAAAGTAATTAATCCAATTTTTTCATTATTTTTAATTGGCAATACATTCGATTTGTTTTTTAAAACTGAAATAGATGAAGTTATAGCTTTTTTATATAATAGAGTGTCTTTAGGAGAGTTTAAGTCATTATATAGATTGTCTAAACAAATAGGTTTATAGTTATCTAATCCAACTTTATATTTTGCTTTTAAAATTTTTTTTACAGAATGCGATAATCGTTGTTCAGTAATTACCCCTTTAAAATAAGCATTTTTTATTGTACGTATTCCTTTTTCAACATCCTCACTTATTAGAAGTATATCATTTCCTGCTAAAAATGCAGCAAGGTCTACATTCTCAAAATTTTTCGTTACGCCTTTCATATTTAATGCATCAGTAAAAACAAGACCTTTGAATCCCATTTTTTTCTTGAGTAAACCAGTAATGATAGAATCAGAGAGAGAAGAAGGAATGTTTTTATCTAAAGCGGGAACATTCAGATGTCCTATCATGACAGAAGAAACGCCTTTGTTTATTAACTTTTTAAAAGGATAAAGTTCAGTGGAATCTAATTCTTTTATTGAACTATTTATTTTGGGTAATGTTAAATGAGAATCTTTATTAGTATTTCCATGTCCAGGAAAGTGTTTGGCAGAAGATAGAACTCCAGAATCGTGCAATCCATTCATAAAACTGATACCTTTTCGAGTGACGTTTTCCTTTGTTTCTCCAAAGGATCTATTTCCAATAATCGGATTATCAGGATTATTATTGATATCCACAACAGGAGCAAAGTTGATATGAATGCCTAATCTTTTAGATTGTTCCCCAATTCTTTTCCCTACTTGATAAACAATAGTGTCATTTTGGATAGCCCCTAAAGTCATATTCCAAGGATATGCAATAATAGAATCTAATCTCATGGAAACACCCCATTCGGCATCCATGCCAATTAATAAAGGAAATTTAGCGTTTGATTGCAGATTATTTACTAATGTAGCGTGTTTTGTTGGACTTCCTAAGGAAAGAATTACCCCACCTATATTAAAATCTTTTATCTGATTTTCTATCAATTGATAATGCTTTTCATCTTTTGAAGAAAAAGCTTGAATCATAAAAAGTTGTCCTATTTTTTCCTCTAATGTCATATTTGAATAGAGGCTATCTACCCATTTTTGTTGACTTAAAGGTTGTGTTGCTGATAGTGGACTATTATTATCTAATAAGGGATCAGATTTGAAAGTATTTAGAAAGATAAGTAAAGAAAAAAAAATCTTTTCTAACATGAAACTTATATAGTGTCGTTTAAAATAGTTGGCATAATCAACATTATTATTTCTTTATCCGCATTATTCTCTTCTACGGGATATAATAAAGCTGCTTTGCTGGGTTCTGACATAGATAATTCTATTTCATCAGATTCTAAATTACTGATTGCTTCTATAAGGAGTTTGGCATTAAAGCCAATCAAAATATTATCTCCTATATATTCGCAAGTTAGATTCTCTTCTGCTTTACTATTGAAATCTAAATCTTCAGTAGAAATAATTAAACTTTTACCCGCTATTTGCAAACGTGTTTGAAAACTTGATTTATTAGAAAAGATGCTAACCCTTTTTAAAGAATTTAATAATAGATTTCTATTTATTCTAAGTTTATTCGGACTTTCTTTAGGAATAACAGTAGTATAGGTTGGATATTTTCCATCAATAAGTCTTGTAGTAATTAATTTGTTTTCAAACTTGAAGCGAATATTTTTTTCATTATAGCTTATGTCCACATTCTCTTCGCTTCCTAGAAGCATAGTTTTTAATAATTGTAAAGGTTTTTTAGGAACAATAACATCCAACTTGTTTTTTAAAGAAATATTAGGGAATGCAACTTTTACTAATTTATGTGCATCCGTAGCTACAAAAGTGAGGTTTTTATTAGAAAACTCAAAAAGAATACCAGTCATTACAGGTCGCATTTCATCTTGTCCAGTTGCAAAAAGGGTTTTATTAATAGAAACGGCTAAGTCATCTCCCATTAATGATGCGGTATTTGGATTTTCTATTTCTTCTATAGTTGGGAAATCTTCACCAGAAAAATAACTTAGGGAATATTTACCATTGTTCGCAACTATTTCAATATTATTATCCTTTGCAATTAAGGTGAGGGGTTGTTCTGGGAAAGCTTTTAGAATGTCTAAGAAAATATCAGAAGGAACTGCAATATCACCCGTATCTGTAGATTCCACTTGCAAATCAGATTGAACTGTAGTTTCTATATCCGAAGCGATTAAGGTTAGTGTGTTTTTATTTAATTTAAGTAAAAAATTATTTAAAATAGGGATTGTGTTATTATTATTTATAATGGTCCTTAATAATTGTAACTCTTTTGATAATTGTGTACTTGAGACGATAAATTTCATTGGTGTATTATTTAATTTTAGGCAAAGATATTGTTTCTTTTATAATTGAATTACTATACTAAAATAAAATTATTTTTTTACAGAAAAAGAGTGCAATATGGAGAAGTTACTATTTAGATTAATAATAAAAAACCCCCACCTTTTCAGATGAGGGTTTTGTGGGAATATTATAAAAAAACATTCTTAAAAACTATAAGCGTAGACTCGTTGGTCTTGCCAATCTGCTACATACATAGTTGTACCATCTGACCAAATACCAAAAGGATTACGATTATTAAAAAAAGCAAGTCTTTTAAAATCTTTGAATATGTTACGATTTCCTGTAGATAAATCAAATCCTATTATTTCATCATCTGTATCTTCAGCCACCCATAGGGTTGTTCCGTCAGACCAAATTCCATAGGGATTCCCGTCAACAGAACTAGCAGGTATAGAATTATTTATAGTCCAATCACTCAAATTGTATGGTCTAACCAAATCATGTAATTCATTTGAAAGCCATATAGTTGTGCTATCTTCTACCCACATTCCATTTATATCAGGAATTGTTCCAGATTCTTTAGAGGTATCTCTTGCTCCAGTAGCTATAGTATAGGCATATATCTTATCGTCATCATAATCTGAAACATACATAGTCGTTCCGTCAGATGCAATACCATTTAGATGTCCATTATCTGAGTGTAGATGAATGGTTTTTGAGTTATCAGAGTCACCAGTACTTAAATTAAAAGCATATATAGCTTTAGCTAAACCGTGAGCGCCATTATCATTTGCAATCCACATTGTCGTTCCATCAGACCATATGCCTGAGGGTCTAAATGTTTGATTAATTGATCCAGAGATTGCTCTAGTTTCAAATTCCTTACTACCCTCTCGCATTCCAATATAGTTAGCACTCAAGCCATACGTTTTTGTAGAGCTATCTTGCGCGGTAACCGTGATATAATTATAATTATTTCCTAATAATGCTGTGCTACCCACACTTTTATTAGCCGTAGCATAATCAGATATTTCTAAATTAGAAATAGCTAGAGTACCGGTAGAATCGTAATAAGGAATCCCGCTGGTCGTAATATTGTTGTTTGATACAGTACCTGCATATGTCATAGATTCTGAAGATATAGTAAAGCTAAAGGTAATAGATTCTATATTTTTTTGAGTGGAAACAGCTGATACACTAAAATTAAATGTATAGGTTTTAGTACTTCCGTCCTGTGCAGTAATTATCATACTATCTCCTGTGAGCGAAATACTATCGTCTACATTCTTATTAGATGTTGCAAAACTAGACAAATTCAAGGAAGCAATAACTGCTTCAGTAGATCCATTGGGGAGTGTAGCAATAATGGTGTCTCCACCAGATATAGTACCTAAGTATGACATACTACTTCCACTTACAGAGAAAGAAATAGTATTTACAGAATTTCCAGTTGCTAGTACTGAAGAAACAGTTATACTTACTGAATACGTTGCCATGCTACCGTCTTGAGCTGTAACAACTATACTATCTCCAGTTAGAGGAATAGCATCGCTTACACTCTTATCCGCCGTAGCAAAATCAGAAAGGGTAAGCGTAGATATAATAACTTCAGTAGTACCATAAGGGGCATTGACTACATATTCACTAGCACCCGAAAGCGAAGCAGAATATGTTTCATTACTTCCACTCACTGATACAATTAGCGATGTTATAGCTTTATCTGAAGATTGTGGTCCAGTATTTATCGACACGTTATAGGTAGTAGAACTTCCGTCCTGTGCAGTCACGACAATACTATCTCCAGTAATTGGCATAGTATCATTCTCACTTTTATCAGCTGTAGCATAATCAGAAACAGCTAGCGAAGTGATAATTACCTCTGTACTTCCATATGGGACATTGTTTATCACGTAGTTCGTTCCTCCAGAGGGAGAGGCAGTAAAGGTATTACTACTTCCACTCACAGTTACTACAAGTGAAGTGATCGCTTTAGCAGAAGAGGGAGGTGCTGGATTTACTATAAAGTTATAGGTAGTAGAACTTCCATCTTGAGCAGTTACTACAATAGTTTCCCCTGTAATATTTACGGTTTCATTTGGACTTTTATCCGCCGTAGCAAAATCAGATACGGTAAGTGTAGAAATAATAACTTGCGTGGTACCATAAGGAACTCCGTCAACTTCATAGGTCGATGCTCCAGAGAGTGAGGCAGTATAGGTTGTACTACTTCCAGTTACTGTTACTGTAAGTGCTGTAATAGCTTTAGAAGAAGAAGGAGGCACTGTATTCACTGTTAAGTTATAGGTAGTAGAACTTCCGTCTTGAGCAGTTACTACAATAGTTTCCCCTGCAATATTTACGGCTTCACTTTCACTCTTATCAGCTGTAGCAAAATCAGAAAGGGTAAGCGTAGATATAATAACTTCAGTGGTTCCATAAGGAGTTCCATTTACCACATAATGTGTCGCTCCTGAAAGAGAGGCAGTATAGGTAGTACTACTTCCCGATACTGTTACTGCAAGTGCAGTAATAGCTTTATCTGAAGAAGCAGGAACGGTATTAACTATGATATTATAAGTATTCGTACTTCCATCTTGTGCGGTTACAATAATTGATTCACCTGTTAGGGAAGTGAATGTATATCCTACATTCTTATCTACTGTTGCAAATTCAGAATATTCCAAAGCGTTAATTTTGATACTTGACCCTGTAGTTCCAAATGGAAGAGTAGTATCAAAAATTATATCATTACTAGAGAAAGTTCCCGTAAATACTGTGTTATTTCCAGTTATAGTTACATTCATAGAAGTAATTGCATTTTCAGTAGAAGCAGGAACAGTATTTATGGTAAAACTATAACTAGTAGTACTTCCATCTTGGGCAGTTACTACAACAGTCGTTGCTTCCCCTAAATTTACAGTGGCTCCTTCGTCAGTATCTGCATTGGCAAAATTAGAAACTCTTAAAGTACTAATAGTTCCCTGTGTGGGTCCATAAGGAATGTTATTAGGGAATGTGATATCAGTACCCGTAATAGTTGCGGCATAGGTAGTTCCATTTATAGTTGCTTCCAACTGAGTAAGGTCTTTATTAGTAGAAGCAGGAATGGTATTAATAGTAAAGTTATAACTAGCAGTACTTCCATCTTGAGCAGTTACTACAACAGTAGTTGCTTCCCCTAAATTTACTGTGGCTCCTTCGTCGGTATCTGCATTGGCAAATTCAGAAACTCTTAAAGTACTAATCGTTCCCTGATCAGGTCCATAAGGAATATTGCTAGGGAATGTAATATTAGTACCTGTAATAGTAGCAGCATACGAAGTCCCACTAATAGTTACCTCCATCTGAGTAAGGTCTTTATTAGTAGAAGCAGGAATAGTATTTATTGTAAAACTATAGGTAGCCGTAGTGCTGTCTTCAGCGGTAACAATAATAGTAATCGTTTCTCCTAAATTTATAGTATCTCCTTCATTGGTATCTGCATTAGCAAAATTTGAGGTTCTTAGAGTAGTAATCGTTCCCTGATCTGCTCCAAAAGGAATATTGCTAGGGAATGTGATATTAGTACCCGTAATAGTCGCTGTATAGTCCGTTCCACTTATGGTTACAACAAGTTGCGTAATCGCGTTTTCATCAGAAGGAGTGGAGTCTAAGTTTATTGGATACGTAGCGGTAGTGTTGTCTTGTGCTGTAACAATAATGCTATCCCCTGTGATAGGTAAAATATCTCCTACGTTTTTATTTGCAGTGGCAAATCTAGAAAGCTCTAATGTTTCAATGATAACTTCAGAAGTTCCAGCGGGCACACTAGGAAACTCAATGGTTGTTCCCGTAATAGCGGAATTGTAAATAGTACTGCTACCACTGACTGTGACTGCTAATGCTTCAATATTCTTTAAATGTGAGGGCAGTGTTGAAATAGTGACGTTATAGGTTTTCGTAGTATTATCTTGGGCAGTTATGACAATGCTTTCCCCTGTAACAGCAATAATATCCCCTCTTACTTTACTTGCAGTTGCATAGTCAGATATGGAAATTGCAGCAATTGTAGCTTGTGTAACATAAGGGATATTGCCAGAGAATGTAATTTCTGTTCCAGTGATAGTACCATTAAACATTTGATTGCTTCCATTGACGGTAATAGTCAGAGAATTTATGTTTTTATCCATAGAAGATAAAGTAGAAAATATTTCTACGTTACTACCTCCAACATTTTCACCCTCATTGGTTGCAAAAGCACCAACTGCGTAGATAGTCCCTGAAGAAAGTCCCGTAATATTTGAACTAAATACTCCAGAATTAGTATCTAAATTGTCACTATAAAGTAACACAGGATTTCCTGTATTGGATAATGGCGAATAAACAAATCCATATCCACTGATAGGACTTATTCCAAAATCTGTAATTTGTCCTTTTAATGTCGCAGAGTTAAGGGTAATGTTTTCTGAACTTAAAGTAACTACCGTAGGTGCTACCGGAAGTTCGTTTGATAAGGCAATAGTATATGCTTGCGTTCCACCATTACTTGCTCTTACAGTAACATTATTGTTACCTACAGCAAGGACACTTCCTTGCGTTAAGTCATTTACTGCTAAAGTCGCAGTAGCTTGATTAGAGAGAGTAATAGCGGTGACTTCTGCTTGAGTTGCGCCATATGGCAATCCTTTAAAACCAATGGTTGTTCCAGTGATGGTATTATCCGCAACACTTCTTGTTTGTGTAAACGAAGTTCCAGAAACAGCGATAGTTAAACTTCTAATTTCATTTTCATCATTTAGTGTACTGTAACTTTGTACTTCACTATACGCAGTACCAGTGTCGTTTGTAGCAAAGGCGACAAAGAAATACTCTGTATTTTTAGTCAGTCCAGTAAAGGTACTTTCAAAGCTACGAGTTTCTGATGAGCTTCCAATATCGTTTATGTTTGAAGAAGCAGTAGTTAGATTTCCACTAGTAGTACCCCAAATATGACCGTATGCAGTAACAGTTGCTTCATTCCCACCTAAGTTTGTGATAGTTCCAGATATTGTGATACTATTCAAAGTTGGATTAGCACTTCCCAAAGTTACTGAAGGTGCCCCCGCAGGTGTCATAAAACTACCTTGCTGTCCATAGATAATAGTACCATTTGTAATTATATACGGACGAACGTAGTAGGTAGAAAAAGCATTTAAGTTTTGTAATACAGAAGTGAAATCCCCTTCTTCGCTTTTAGTTCCTAATTCTGAATGAAATACATTATCCGCTCCAATAACTAGATTGTCGTTTTGAGCAGTTGTGCTATATACGTGACCGTGTTGTGTGATGATTCCAGAACCTTTCTTAGCTATAGTTGAAGAGACAATGACAGTGGTACTAGTCCCACTTCCACTGATTGTAATACTTACTTGAGAAGAACCAGAGATTTCTCCTAAGGTTGCATTTTCTAACGTTTTAAATTCTTTCACAACGCCATATCCTGTACCTACATTATTAGAGGCATAGGCTCGGATGTAATAAGTAGTATTTTCACTAAGCCCAGAAACAGATGTTGAAAAACTAGTCCCACTTGTAGTTGCCGTTCCTAAGTCATTTTTACTTACGCCGTTTCCAGTAATAGTAGGATTGTTTGTAGTTCCCCATACATGTCCATGTGCAGAAACACTACTTGTCCCAACATCAACTAACGTACCAGAAAGGGTAGCACCGCTTACAGTAATATTAGTAACATCGCTAGTGCTAACACTAGGTTTTCTTGTAACAACTCCGGGAGGAGTAGGCTCTTCAGCGTTAATTGTCGCTGAGTAATTTGCAGCTGTACCATCTTCCGCAGTTACAGTGATGGTATTTGCCGTTCCCACAGTTAGTTTGTCTCCTGCTTTTTTGCTAGCAGTGGCTTTGTCAGAGAAAGTTATTGTTTTTATAGAAACTTCTGTCTTACCATTGGGTACTTTATTAGCAAAAGTAACATTCGTTCCTGCTATTGTTCCCGTATAATCTGTACTTCCTACACTCACTACTAACGCAGTAAGCGCATTTGCTTTTGATTTATCGGGTTCAGGTTTTTCACATTGATAGATTGAGAAAGTAATACCTGCTAACGCAATAACTGATAAGATAAAGGGTCTAATTGATAATTTCATATTTATTAAATTTTAAACAAGTTGCAAATATAAAAATTATTTTTTTATTAAATAAATTTTAAAGGGGGATTTTTTAATTTCGTTTAACGAAATTAAAACGTTTAAAATATAGTAATAATGCAGTGATAATTCCAAAAAAAAGAAGCGGAATGACAATAATGATAATTTGATATTTTTTTTTCTCTTCTTTTATTTTTTGAACATCTAAAAAGGGAATTTGTATCTTCTTTTTCCGACTATTTATAGTTCCATTATCATCTAAAAGGTATTTCACAGAATTCATTAAAAAATCTTTATTGTCATAAAAATTATTTGTCCATTTATCATACCCTAAACTCAACGCTTTGTTTTTATCTATTTGATTTTCAGCAACGTTTCCATCAGAAATAACCACAATTTTTGTAGTTCCTTCTTTTTTTATTACAGTGTCCAAATTAAAGGGTTTAGGTCTATTATTATAAAAAGAGGTTAACTCTCCTTCTATTAGTACCCCAAAGTTTTGTATTCCTGAATTAAAAGTATTTTCATTTATACTTTCTATAGTATTTATGATTTCTATTTTGTTATAGAGACCAATCTTATCTGTCATTGGTGAACTATTTAACAAGATTTGTTTAGTGGCTTTGTTTTTTAAAGTATCTATAGGGGTAGCAAACTGCAGATTTACTGCATTTAATCCCGTGCTTATTTGATGGGTTTTGTTAGGAATTGCTAGAGGATGATATACCCAAGGGAAGGGTTGGTATTGGGTTTCATTGTTGTTTCCATTTGCGAGTACAATAGGACTGCAATAAATGTCTTTTATTAAATCGTAATTTATGCGAATACCTAATCTAAAAAAATAATCTTCTAAATTTAAGTTATTGGCAGTAGTGATAGTAGTTCCCTGCTCATTAAATAAACTGTCTTTATTTACTAAAACTTGATCGATAAACCAAGCGCTTTTACCTCCATTTAAGTGAAATTGGTCAATTATATATTTTTCTTTTTCTGTAAATTTTTGAGTAGGATTAGAAACAATTAATAAATCTTTTTTTACTAACTCTTTAAAGGTTTTGTTAATACTATCCTTGTTCTTTTTTAAATCAACAATATTTATATCGTAGTATTTTTGAAGAGCAACGATAAAATCTTTAATTTTTAAAAAAGGAGAGGTGTTGTGAGAAGATAAAATAGCAATTTGTTTCCTTTCTTTTGTCAATATTTGAGCGATTCCATCAATAAACAAATATTCTAATTGTTCTATAGAATTAGTCACAATTTGTTCTTTGTTGCTACCAATCTTTTTTTGTAATAGTTTTGCTTTTACGGATTGTTTATTTTGACTTATTACAGCCCATGGGAAAATAATTTTTTTTGAAACGGTTTGACTAGTAGTATTGTAAACGTATTCTGGATACATCTCAAATTGAGACATTACAGATATTACTTTATTATTGTTTGAGGAAATTTCTTTAAATGGGTCAATAAAGTCAAATTGAATATTTTTATTTATTTGAGAGAGTTTCAACAGTAATTGCCTAACTTCAGTATTTATCTTTTGATATTCATTCGGCAAGTCTCCGCTTAGAAAAACATCTATTTGTATTGGAGTATTTACCTTTTTTAGTATTTTATGACTTGTGTTTGATAAAGAATACCTTTTGTCTTTAGTGATATCCCAAGTTTTAGGATAAAATAGGTATAGAACTATTAAAATAGCAAGTAGTATAAAAACGAAATATTTTTTTAAAATCATTGTATTCGTTTTTTTAATTTTAAATGCACAAATAATAAAAATAATACGTTAACAATAAGGAAATAACTGATTCCTCTAATGCTTAATATCCCTTTGCTTAGAGTGTTAAAATAGTAGTAAATCCCTATTTGTTTTATAACGCTATGATGAGAGGATTTATTAATGAATGTAGCTATTTCTTCCCATGCATAAAATTGAAAAAGACAGAGTATAAAACCAAAAACAAAGGAGGAAATTTGATTTTTAAATAAGGAAGAAACCCACAAAGAGATACTTAAAAACAGGGAGCCAATTAGTAATAAACCTATATAGGAACTAAAAATAATGCCCCAATCAAATTGAGTTTTGTCTTTTAAAATGGAATGTGTCACGAGGGCGTAAATTATCGTAGGTATTAGCATAAAAATAAGGAGGTATAGCAATCCTAAAAATTTTCCTAATATAATTTTCCAAAGGTCTATGGGATAAGAAAATAGTAATGAAATGGTATTGCTTCTATATTCTTCAGAAAATGACTTCATCCCAATTGCTGGGCAAACTATCATTAAAATCCAAGGGGCTAAGTCAAAAAATAATTGTAAATCTCCTATTCCAGAATCAAATATATTATAACTGCCTTTTAAAATAAATAAAGGTAAACCGAAAGTGCTAATAAAAAACAGGGCGATGATTAATCCTACAAAATCAGAGAAAAAATCTAAAAATTCTTTTTGTGCAATAGCAAACATATCTAATCAAAATTTAGTATAATATTATCCCCAAAATCTAACCCAAATAATGATTTAGCGCCACCAATTTTAGGATCACTTTTATAAACGGAAAACTCTAAATAGCCTGAAGAGTTAAAAAAGGCAATACTTGACGCAATAGATGAAGGTGCATCAACATCATTGTAACTATTGACTATTTTTGAAAACCGAATAGATCTATTTTTAATTTCAAAGGGTTTATTGTCTTTATTTATGGAATCAAAAATATCTTTTGTAATATTAGTTACTACATTTTGATAGTTATCAATATAAATGACGTGTGCAGCAATTTGATTATTGCTTACAACGGGTTTTAGCATGGTAGATTCTTTAATTGATTCTATAGGAGTACCTATTGAGGATAAAGGTTTTCCTTGGCTAAGAGAAATTGTAGCGTTTATAAGTGTCGAATTTATAGGAAAATTCTCTTTTAAATTATTTGTTAATGATAAAGCGATTATTTCATTTGGACTCTCTCCATTGGTGATTAATGATAAAATACCATTATTAGCACATACAAAATAATGTTCCTTATATAAAACAACAACAAAAGGATTGTCAATGTGTATTTCTGAATCTACCAATATAAGATGAATACTTTTTTTTGGAAAAGTAGAGAAAGCATTTTTCAAAATATATGCAGCTTCATTATGGTTAAACGCTCCAACCTCATGAGAGACATCGACTATTTTAGCTGAAGGATTTTCTTTATAAATAGCCCCTTTAATAGCGCCTATGAAATAATCTTTATATCCAAAATCAGAAGTAAGAGAGATAATGCTCATAAAAAGAACTATAATTTAATTTTAAATATAAAAAAATATTATTTTTGGATGCAAATTTAGATATATAGATACGATTAAAACTAATTTATTTTATTCTTTTGATAAAACTAAAAATAAAAATTCCAACTTCAATTAATATCCAAGATTTTTTTGGCAAAGAAAATGAGAATATAATTGCCATAGAAAATGCTTTCCCTACGATTAAAATTATTAGTAGAGGAGAAGTGATTCAAGCCCAAGGAAGTGAAAAGCATTTAGACTCCTTTAATATAGTTTTAAATAAAATTTTTGAATACTGGGAGAAATATAGAAAATTAACCGTCAAGGACATAAAGAACATTATCAAGTCAGATTTAAAAGAAAAGGTGTTTATCTCTGAAAATAAAGAAATTATTTTGCACGGCACAAATGGAAAGTCTATTAAAACCCATACGGTAAACCAAAGCAAAATAGTTGAGAATATTGACAAGTACGATATGCTATTTGCCGTAGGTCCAGCGGGTACAGGAAAAACATATACAAGTGTAGCCTTAGCTGTTAAGGCGCTCAAAGAGAAATTGGTAAAAAGAATAATATTAACTCGCCCCGCTGTTGAAGCTGGGGAAAGTTTAGGTTTTCTGCCTGGAGATTTCAAGGAGAAATTAGACCCTTATATGCAACCTTTATACGACGCTTTACAGGATATGATTCCCGAAGAAAAATTAGAAGATTATCTAAAAAAAAACGTTATTCAAATTGCCCCATTAGCTTTTATGAGAGGGCGAACCTTAGATAATGCATTTGTAATATTGGATGAAGCGCAGAATACAAATGTGCTTCAAATGAAAATGTTCTTAACTCGAATGGGAAAGAATGCAAAATTTATTATTACCGGTGACCCTCAACAAAGCGATTTAAAAAGTAAAGACAGTTCAGGATTAATTGATTCCATCAAACGACTTGAAAAAATAAAAGAAATTGGGTTTGTGTACCTCAACGAAAAAGATATAATACGTCATAAAATAGTCACGAAAATTATTAAAGCGTATGAGAAATAATATAAAATAAAGAGCGATTAAATTATAAATAGATTTATTATGAAAAATAAGGATTCAATAGAAGAAAAAAAGGAGTCAAAGGATTTAAAAGAAGAATCATTTTTAGAAATTTGGAAAAAATTATGCGATGGAGTTTCATCCCTATTCCCTAAAATCTCTATACCAACAGAGCCAAAATGGAAATATTTTCCTTTATTAATTTTAATAGCTTTTATTTTAAGGGCAATAGTTGCTTTAGTGGGTAATTTTGTAGTTCATCCTGATGAAGTCATGCAATACTTAGAGCCAGCACATGGAATTGTGTTCGGCAATACTATTTCATATTGGGAGCACTTCTATGGAGGAAGGTCAATGTTGGTTCCCTATTTTATTGCTCCTGTATTGTATTTATGTAAAGGTTTAGGGCTTGGAACTCCTGAATATTATATTCCTGCGGTTAAACTATTAATGTGTACACTTTCATTACTAATTCCAATTTCGTTATATGAAGTGGGACGAAAAATGTTTAGTGAAGCGGCTGGAAGAATAGCGCTACTTTTTGGGGTATTTTGGTATGAGTTTGTAGGATTTGCGGGCACATCAATGACTGAATTTATAGGAGCATCTTTGGTTTGTGGCTTGCTGTTACTTGTAATTCAGCCTAAATTAACCATGCAAAAAATTGTCTTTACAGGGATACTCTCTATATTAATTATTGCAGTCAGATTGCAATATGGGCTTTTAGTAGGAGTTATTTGGATACTCATATTTTTTAAAATTAATAACTATGGAAGAATACTATTGTTTTTTACTTCTTTGCTTTCTGTAGTTGCTGTAGGGCTGTTTGATATGGCTACATGGGATTATTTTTTACAATCCTATTGGGTATATTTTAAAACGAACATAACGATGAATCCACTTAGATTTCAAGAACAAGCATCCATATGGAGGTATTTAGGGTGGCCAATAGTTGCAAGTGGGGGGTTGTTTTTAGTAGCGCTCATATCTATGTGGAATTATAAACGTAGACTTTTTTTGATACTACTTACTGTCGCATTAATTTTACCACACCTAACACAAGTGCATCGTGAATATAGATTTATCTTTGTTTTAATTCCTATTTGGATACTTCTGTGCGCAGATTGGTTCACGGTTCAGTGGAAGAAAATAGAGGGGGAGGATTTGTTTGTAACGGTATTAAAGCAAAATCGAAAAAATATTCTATTAGCCTATGCTTTTTTAGTATCAATTCTTGGAATTAGTAATAATTTACCTAAGCAAGATTGGGTATATCAAAGATTTTCTAACGAAACTAAATTTTTACGTTTTTTACGTGGACAAGATAAAGTATTAGATTTATACCAAGGGCTATCAAAAGACAGTTCTGTAAAAGGGATTAAGGATGCAAATCGTCCTTATTTCAATACAGGAGGGTATTTTTATTTACATCAAAATGTACCTTTTTATGATAATGCAATACAGCTACCTACTCCTGAAAAACCACAGAATTTTGTAAGCCATTTAATTACTGCCCCTTTTGAAACACCAAAACAAGTTGGAAAAACACCTCAAGATAAATGGGCGATGATAACAGATAAACAAAGTTTTTTATTGCCGCATTATATTAGTGATGCCTTGTTGAAAAAACTTGTGTATTGGAATGAAAACGGGGAATCTATTATATTGGAAGACTTTGAAATGGTAGAAGAAAGTGATCAGTTTGTTTTGTGGCGTAAAAAAGAAGATACGCCAGTTTACACATGGAAAAACTCAATTGTATATCCAGATGCTGAATTTATATATCCCATTGTAAAAGAAGCCGTTGGGGAATATGCAAAAGATCCTTCTGTCATTAAAAATTATGGAATTGAGTTTGTGGGTACTATAGAAGAGGAGGTTTCACTAGATAAGTAGTTTTAATTAACCAGAGATATTAAATAAAGGTTATTTACTTACTTTTGCAAAAAAAAGAAAAAAATATTTTTAAACCCCTGTATTTTCTTAATTAATAAAATTTACAAGAAGCATTAAAATGAACAATACCCTTTTCTCCACGGACTTTAAATTTCCAAAACAAGTAAAAAAATACGCTGGGAAAGTGCGCGATGTTTATTATTTAGAAGATGATAGGTTAGTGGTAGTTGCAAGCGATAGAATTTCTGCCTTTGATACAATTATGCCAAAAGGTATTCCTTATAAAGGACAGGTGCTTAATCAAATTGCTGCAAAAATGATGGAATCTGTTTCTGATATCGTGCCTACATGGATAGAAGCTACACCAGACCCCAATGTGTCCATTGGACAATATTGTACTCCATTTAAAATTGAAATGGTTATTAGGGGTTATCTATCTGGTCATGCCGCTAGAGAATATAAAGTAGGCAAGCGTATTTTATGTGGAGAAAAAATGCCAGAGGGGATGCGCGAAAACGATGCTTTCCCATCACCTATTATCACACCCGCAACAAAAGCAGAGGAGGGTCACGATGAGGATATTTCTAAAGAAGATATTATCGCAAATAATATAGTAAGCAAAGAAGATTTCGAGCAGTTAGAAAATTATACATATGCTCTTTTTGAACGTGGTACAGCACTTGCCAAAGAAAAAGGACTTATTTTAGTAGATACAAAATATGAATTTGGCAAAACCAAAGAGGGAACAATTGTACTTATAGATGAGATACACACCCCAGATTCATCCCGATATTTTTACCAAAACACATACGAGGAATTGCAGAAAAAACAACTGCCTCAAAAGCAACTTTCAAAAGAGTTTGCTAGACAATGGCTAATTAGTAATGGATTTCAAGGTTTAGAAGGACAAAAATTACCTGTTTTAGAGAATGATTTTATACAAAGTGTCTCTGATAGATATATTGAACTTTATGAAAAAATAATTGGTGAGCCTTTTGAAAAGAATAATATATCAAATGTTGAAACAAGAATTTTTGGAAATGTAGAGAAATATATTTTGAAATAATATTAAAAGAATTTCAATTTTATTTTTTAACTTTGCTAACATAATTACCCCTTAAAAAATAGCTCATGAATTTCAAAGTCCTCCTTCGAATTCTAGGAATGCTTGTCCTTATATTAATCACCTAT